>JAPLNJ010000392.1 GCA_026692885.1 Planctomycetota bacterium
GCTACGCCGCTCCGCTCTGCCCTGGGCTGATTTGTGGCTGCCCCGTTGGGGCGAAAACCTGTGGATCACCAGCAGGGGTGCCCCAGGGGCCACTCGGTCATCCGTGATTTCGTAATCGCTCCGCGAAGCAAACCAGAATGGGAAAGGAACTTATTTCGGCACGCGCTGCTACCGGAATGCTGTCGACTCCGACACGGGCCCGGACCGCATCGCCCGGCCTTCGCTTGCCCCCCGCGCCCGTCAGCCATAAGATATGGCCTGGAAGTGCCAAAGCATCGCACGACGCATCACGCGGGATCGGGAAAAGGGATCGGGAATGGCTCACAGAAACCGTTCGCTACGGCTACAGTCGTTCGCTTGGGCGTGGTTTGTGACCGCGTTGACCGGCCTGTCGGCGATGGCCCAGCCGGGGATCCTGCCCGGCAATGCGAGGCAGAAAGACGGCGATTCAGGGGCGCTGGGCCAGGTCTTCCAGCCGGCACCGAGCGACGTGCGGAAGCCGTTGCTCCGAGCGCAGAAGGCCATCACGGAAGGCCGCCACGCGGATGCGGCTCGTGAGTTGGGCACCCTGTTGATGAATGATTCGCCGGGGGACGCCGAAAATCAGGATTACTTCCTGGTCGATGTCGACGACGCGCAGCAGACGCTGACCAGTCTCCGCGCCGAGGCCCGCCGCTTGCTGGCGTCACTGCCCGCAGCCGGTCGTGAAGCCTACGAACTGCAGGTGGGTGCGCAAGCGCGAGCCTTATTGGATGAAGCTGTGGCTGCCGGCGACATCGACAAGCTCTCCGACCTGATTCGGCGATTTCCACACACCCGGGCCGGCTACGAAGCCGCGCTGTTGGCGGGCCGCTACGAGATGGCACGCGGTTGGCCGCTGGCGGCCGCGTTGTGTTTCCAGCGTCTGGTGGACGCGCCTCAAGCGGCGAGTCAATTCGAACCGGAGCTGTCAGTGCTGCTGGCGACCTGTTGGCTGTACGCTCAAATGCCCGACAAGGCCTCGGCCGTGCTCTTGGCGTTGAAACAGCGTCTGCCGCAGGCGACGCTGCGATTCGGGGATCAGGAGGTGCGGTTGTTTACCGACAACACGGATCCCCTGGTGTGGCTCCAGAATGGGATCGGCCGTGCCGCGCGGACCCCGGCCGCCGAAGCCGTCGAGTGGGTGGTGTTCCGGGGCAAGGCCCAGCGTAGCGGCCGGATTCACGGCGGCAGCCCCTTGACCAGCTATCGCTGGCGTGTACCGACGCCCCTGGACCGTGCGGACGAAAAGCTGATCGACCAAATGACCAAGCAGTATCGCGACGAGGGCCGTGCGGCGCTGCCCGCCCTGCAGCCGCTGGCGATTGGCGGCACGATTCTGATGCGCACGCCGGAAAAACTGCTGGGTGTGGATTTCCGCAGCGGCAAACGGATCTGGATCTGGCCGCCGTGGGATGACGCGCCGTCGAACCGTGAGGCGGAAAGCGCCTCCGCATCGCGGCAGCGACCGGGTTTCAACGGTCGTGAGCAGGAACTGCACCAGCGGATCTGGGACGACGCCGCCTACGGCCAACTGGCCAGCGACGGCCAATCGGTGTTTCTGCTGCACGACCTGGGCTACGCCAACTTCGGTAACCTCTCGCCGCACCAGGTACTCATCGGGGTGGGCGGTATTCAGCGGGCCTACCCGGGTGCTCCCCGGCCACATAACTTGCTCGTGTCGCTCAGCCTTGCCCGACAAGGCGCCGCGCAGTGGGTCGTAGGTGGCGAGCACGGTGAAGACGAACCGAAACTGGCCGGCGCTTTCTTCCTGGGCGCCCCGCTGCCGCTGGGCGAGAAGCTGTACGTGCTGGCGGAGTTCAACGGCGAAATCCGGCTGGTGGTGTTGCACGCTCGGAACGGCCATCTGGAGTGGCAACAGCAGTTGGCCCACACCGACGCGCAGACCATCCTACTGGACGGTTCCCGCCGCTTGGCGGGAGCCACGCCATCCTACGCCGAGGGCATTCTGGCGTGTCCGACCTCCGCCGGTGCGGTGGTGGCCGTGGATTTGGCGACGCGCTCGCTGCTGTGGGGTTACAGCTACGGGAAACAGTCCGTGCAACCTCAGAACCCGAACTTCGGCTTCAACGCCTTCTATCCCCGCATGCCCAGGCCGGTCGGCCAGCATTGGATCGATGCCACGGCCACCGTGGCCGACGGCCGAGTTCTGTTAACCCCGGTCGAAGCCGATGAAGTGCAATGCCTGGACCTGCTGACCGGCAAGCCGGTCTGGACCGCGAAACGCGGGGAATTGCTGTACTTGGCGTGTGTGCACGAGGGCGTCGCCGTCTTTGCCGGGACTAAACAGGTGACGGCCCTGCGTCTGTCGGACGGCAAGCCGGCCTGGCAGAACCCCCTGGCCCTGAGTGAGCCACCCAGCGGTCGCGGTTTCCACAGCGAACAGTATTACTTCCTGCCCACGGCCAAGGCCGAGCTGCTGAAGATCGACTTGGCCAAGGGCGAAGTCGTGCACCGCACCGCGACGTCACTGGTCTTGGGAAACCTGGTCTGCTACCGCGACGACGTCGTCTCACAGGGGCCGGATTGGCTGACTGCCTTCTCCCAAACCGAACCGCTACGGCGGCACGTCGATCAAGTTCTGACCGCCAATCCAAACGATGTGCCGGCGCTGACCAGCCGCGGCGAGTTACTGCTGTTCGAGGGAAAACGTGCGGAGGCGATTGCGGCCTTGGAGCGCGCGTACCAACTGGCTCCCCAGGCAGACACCGTCCGGGCCACGCTGGTCGAGGCGATGATGACCGCCCTGCGAGACGATTTCGCTGCGCATCGGCGTTATGCCGAACAGATCGAACGCCTGTTGGATCGCCCCACCCAACGCAGCGAATATCTCCGGCTCATGGCGGCCGGTTGGCAAGCGGAAGGCCAGATCGAACAAGCCTTCGACATGATCCTGCAGCTGGCACGGCTCAAAGGGAACGTGTTGGATCACGGTGGCTCCTGGCCGAGCGAACTGGAGAACATCGATCGGCACTGGAATATCCGGCTGGACCGCTGGCTGCAGGCCCGGATTGGTGAACTGCTGACGGCGGCCAATCCCGCACAACGGGCCGTTCTGGACCGGACGATTCGGGAACAGTTCCAGGCGGCCATGCAGGATGGCGACCAGGCGGCGTGGCAGCGATTTATCGCCGTTTTCGGCACGCATCCCCTGGCGGATCAGGTGCGGCTGCGGTTGGCGGCCAGCCTGATCGAGGCCGGCGAGTGGCGCGAGTGGCTGCAGGCCGAGTTGCTGTTGAGTCGGTTCGAGAGCCTCGGCGATGACAGCACCCAAGCAGCGGCGACGGCCGAGATGGCGCGGTTGCTGGAGCGAACACGGCAGTTTGACCGGGCGGCTGACTACTATCGCCAGTTGTCCGACCGGTGGGGCGACGTGGTCTGCCGCGACGGGAAAACGGGCCAACAACTCTGCGAGGCGGCCGCCACCAATCGCGGCTTGCAGGAGCTCTTGCCGCGAGCGCAGGCCTGGCCGTATGGCAAGGTCAACGTCCGCGAGACCACCGACTCGTCCGAACGCGTTCCCAACTTCCGCCGCGTGTATACGTGCCGCATGCAGCAACGCGGTCCGGCAACGCCGCGCGGGTTGCAGGTGTCCTATGACCAACAACGCAACGCGTTGGTCGTCCGCGATGGTTGGGGGCAGACGCTGCTGAACACGAATCTGGGCGTCCAGCGATTCAGCACGCCCGACTTCAGCTTGATCCAAACGCGGGCGAATGGGCATTTGCTGCTGGTCTCTGTGGGGAACGAAGTCCTGGCCATCAATCTGCTCCAGACGAATCGCAATCGTCTGGAATCGATCCTCTGGCGTCAGGATCTGGTCCACGCCGGCACCGAGCCGAACATCCTGCAAATGAATGTACCGGTGCTGCCGATCAAGAATCCCTGGGGTGGCACTCGGCGGGTCTTCGCGGATCCGCAACAACGCTTGTCCGGGGCCATGGGGCCGTTGCTGGACCAGGGCGTGTGCTACCTCAGTCTGCGCGAATTGATCTGCGCCGATCCGCTGACCGGCGAGCGGATCTGGTCCCGCGACAACCTGCCGCAGGGCTCGGATCTGTTCGGCGACCGGGAGCTGTTGTTTGTGATCCCGCCGGGGTCCGATACCGCCCGCGTGTTCAGCGCCCTGGACGGTCGCGAATTGGGCGAGCGCAAAGTCGACGTGCTGGAGAATCGCTGGGCCACCAACGGCCGCCATGTGCTGGCGTGGCAGCAGGAGAAAGAGGACGCTCTGCTGGAATTGCGGCTGTATGATGCCTGGACCGGCCAAGATATCTGGCAGGAGGCGTTGCCGCCGGGCACGAAAGGCGAGTTGGTGGACAGCGATGAAGTGGCCGTGTTGGAGCCGACCGGGCGATTCGTCGTGCGTTCGCTACGGGACGATCGCCCCCGCGTGCAGGCTCAGTTGAAACCGGAGAAGATCCACGCGATCTACGTGCTGCGTTCGCAGGAGCAGTATATCCTGGCCGCCAATCGCAAGGTGGGCGGTGCGTCGAGCTCCAGCGAGAGCGAGTTCCAGGGTCTGAACACGGGTCAGTTCTCACCGCTGCTGATCGGCAACGTGCAGGCCTTTGACCGAGGCACCGGCAAGCCGCAGTGGCCAGTCCCCACGCCCATCGAGAGTTTCGGATTACCCCTGGACCAACCCTCGGAGTCGCCGCTGTTGGTCTTCCTGCGAAACGTGCGGTCGACCCAGCCGCAAACCGCCAACCGGACGAAGACGTCACTCCTGTGCCTCGATCGTCGAGACGGCCGAAGCGTGTTGTTCAAGGACGATATCCCGGTGCAGACGAACGCCTTCGACATCGCGGCGGATCCGCGTGAGCACACCGTCAGCATCGCCCTGCCGAGCAAGACGCTCTTGCTCACGCTGACCGACGAGCCACTCCCGCCCACACCTCCGGCGCAAACCGGCCTGTCGCCGACGGTGCCGCCCGTGCCCGCCGGCGCCGCCGAGCCGCCCGCGCCGCCCGCGCCGCCCGCGCCCGCCGGCGCCGCCGTGCCGCCCGCGCCGGACGGCGCCGCGCTTCGGTAGCGTTCTTCGCTGGATCGTGCCGTCACCGCGCAGTCGGCCGCGAACGCCCGGGCGAAAAGGCGAACCGACATGTCGCGGCGAACATAGGGCAGGTTCTCCTGGAGGCCCTTGCGGGCGGAAAATCGACAACCGATGTTCGATCTTGCCAGGTGGCTTGCACGAGGACTGGCCTGCCCCGGCTGGCAGGCTGCTACGCAAGGTGGAAATGGTCGGGTAAGATGGGGAGGTGATGATTGCTGATGTCGCTGGAGGGACAAGCCATGCCGGTTCACGATTGGGCTCGCGTTGACGCGAATGTGTTTCACCATTTCCACCAGCGCTGGACGATCGCCATTTGCGACGCTTTGAATGCGGGCCTGTTGCCCTCCGGGTATTCGGCGCTCGTGAAGCAGCATGCAGGAGGCCTCGTGCCCGATGTCCTCGCCCTGGAACGGCGACTGCGGTCGAGCGGTCCCGCGGAACCGGCTGGCGGGATCCTTACCGCCACGCCACCGAAGACCAGGCTGGTGAGGCAGGCCAAACTCGTCTTGGCCGCGCGCGCGAACCGCATTGCCATCCGCCATCGCCTCGGCGAGATCGTCTGCGTGATGGAAGTCGTCTCCCCTGGAAACAAGAGCGGCCGCGCGGCGCTGCGTGCTTTCGTGGACAAGACGATCGAGTTTCTCCGGCAAGGGATTCATCTGCTGGTGATCGACATCTTGCCACCTACGTCGCGCGACCCGCAGGGCACGCATCAGGCGATCTGGGACGAGATCGAAGAGGAGCCGTTCGAGCTGGTGCCCGGCAAACCATTGACCCTGGCGGCGTACGTCGCCGGCGATCTGCTCACCGGTCGCGAGACAACCGCCTACGTGGAGTTGGTCGGTGTGGGAGACCCCTTGCCCGACATGCCGGCGTATCTGGACGTCGGCGGCTATGTCCAGGTGCCGCTGGAAGCGACCTACCAAGCGGCCTGGGCGACTTGCCCGGCCGATCTGCGGGAACTGGTGGAAACGGGAAGACTGTCCGGCGAGAATGACTGAACCGGGGGCCTGACCAGCCGAGACAGGCTCCAGCGGGCAGCGGCAGCAGGATCAGGTCGGCTGCGGCCTTTGAAGTTGCACATTTTCATGGTCCCCACCCGGCCCCGTGCCGGTGGATATAGGTTTGGCGACTAGGCGACGCCCACGCCGTGGCGTGCACGTTCCGCATAGTTTTCAAA
>JAPLNJ010000393.1 GCA_026692885.1 Planctomycetota bacterium
GATGTACCGTGATCAAGTAGGGTACATCAAGCGCAGCGCCGTTGTACCGTGATCAAGTAGGGTACATCAAGCGCAGCGCCGATGTACCGTGATCAAGTAGGGTACATCAAGCGCAGCGCCGATGTAGGAATGGCCACGAAATAACTTCCCGATTTGCAGCTCGGCCCCTCACCCGAACCCTCTCCCCGGAGTACCTGGGCGAGGGAGCTATTGTGCCGCGGCGTCTACGGATCCGGCTCGGGGATCCGTTGCAGCAGTTGTCGGACGCGTTGGAGCTGATGGGGATCTTCGCGGTGGTCCGGGGGGGGTTGTTCGAGGCTGCGACGCGCGAACGCCAACAACTGGCCGTCCGGGACTCGCTCGAATTGCAGAAGGACCTGGTTTCGCAGCCAGGGCTCGGGCGCGCCGAGCCAGGCGAGCAGCGGCTTGCGGACGTCGGTCTCGCCGAGGATCAGCAGGCTCCCTGCGGCGCTGATTCGCACCTGCTCGACCGAGTCGGCCAGCAAATTGCGCAGCACGGGCAGGTTGCGGGGCCTGTCGGCTGGCGAGCCCTCGGCCAACCGCGCGGCCGCTTCCGTCCGGGCCTCGGCGTCGCTCTCCGCCGCCAGTGCGCGATAAAATTCCTGCGACGATTCCGGGCCGATCTTGGCCACGGCCTCCAGGATCGTGCGCGTCTCCAGCAGCGGCTCGTTCCGCCGCGGGTCCCGCGGCTGGCGGCGGCTGGTCCGCTGCATCTCGTCCCATTCCGCGCTGATCGCCCGCTGGTCCTGCAGGGCCTCGAAGTGGGACTCGGCCTGGTCCGCGGCCTGAGCCATGCGGAAACCCGCGCCCCGCTGGCGTTTCTCATCGTTCCGGGCGTCGGCATACAGCGTCGCCAGTTGCGGAAGCGATTCGCGCGCCTTCAATTCGCCCAGCGCCCACACGATCGACGCCCGAGACAAACCGCTCTCCAAGTCCAACGCCTGGATCAGCGGCGGGATGGAGGACCGGTCGCCGATCGCGCCGCAGCCGCGGGCCGCGTTCGAACGGACAATGCGGTTCTGGCTTGGCAGCGCCTCGTGGAGGACGGGCAACAGCTCCGCCCCGGAGAAGTGGAACACGGTTTGGGCGAACTCGCGCCGGGAATTGCTGTACGGTTCTTCGTCGTAGGCTCGCAACAAGAGTTGCGCCGCCTCGGGCTGGCGCCGCAACGACGCTCCCAACGCCGGGAAGACCTTCGTCCGGTTCTCGTGGTTGCCCAGGGCGGGCGGATGCTCCAGGAACAGCCGGAAAATGTCGCGGTCGGCCAGCGGGGCGAGGGCTTCATAAGCGTCCTGCTTGCTGGCCTGGACGCCGATCGACGAATCAGCGTCGAACGGGAAGTTACCGTATTCGTTGTCGAAGATCTCCTCCACTTGGGTCAACGGCGGGAGCTGCCCGAGCCGGGCTAGACTTAGAGCCGCGGCCGCGCGGAGGGCACCGTCGCGATCGCTGAGGGCTTCCCTGAGCAGCGGGATCACGGCTTGGTCTTTGATGTGCGAAACCACCACCATTGCGGTCGAACGGGGGCGCCGGTGCGGGTCGCGCAGGCCCGCGGCCAACGCCGGCAGGTATCCTTGTGGTTCCTGTTCCAGGGCATGCCAGGCCACCGCCAGCGCTCGGGCGCGGTAGAACGGATTGGCGGACTTCAGGGCCTCCTGCAAATCGCTGGGGGTGCGGATCTGCAACTGGGCCGCCTTGGCCTGTTCCTTGAGCCGGACTTCGGGATCGACGATGACGGTGGCGGTCAGCTCGCTGACCTTTGTTTCCGGAGCCTCGGCTGCCAGGATGACCAGGCCCCGCGTGCCGCCCAGGTACGTCTTGCCGTCGATCCGGCGTTCGGTTAACACTTCGCCACCCAGGTACGGCAGCGGCCGCGGTTCTACTCGGCTCGCCTTCCGGCGTTGCTCCATGCCGCTGTCGTCAAAGAAGCTCGGCTCGCCGCCCCGCTGCACCTCGCCGGATCGCGGATCGAACATCCCTGGCGGGAACTGGCGGTAGCGGTAGTCGCCGCCACGACCGTACTCGACGCCGTAGGTCAGCCGCAAGCGATCGTCCGTCGCCGTGACGGCGGCCAGCTTGTTGGTCGCCAAGCCGTCGGAGCTGAACCGCGCCATCAGCACCAGGGTTTGTGGATCGAACACGAGCAGGCCCCCGCCGTGGTCGGCCCAGCCGGCGCTGAAGTAGAACCGGCCGTGGGCCGCCGCGCCGGAAGTCACGCGATTGGCCGCCAGCCCGTCGTCGCGGGTCAGCCGAGCGACGACCCGATCGTCGCGGTCCAAGACGGCCAGCCCGTAGTCGGTGCACAGCCACTTGCGATGGTCCACCGGGTCGTCGACAATCGCAAACACGACGTCGCCGCCGAGGCGATCGGCAGCCGGCACGAATGAGACTCGCGACGCAGCGCCCGATTTTTGGAAGAAGTGCAAGCCGCCGGACGTGGTGTGTTTTTCGTGCGGCATCGTGGCTGCCGGATCAGCCTCGGCCGAGTAGCCCCGACCCGCGACCCGCAGCCCCGCGGGCGACGCCAAGACCGTGAACCCCTGGTCGTAGTCGCTCCGCACGATGGTATCCGGCGCGGAAGAGCCGGCCTGCAACTCGCCCCAATCCGTGCGGCTCCAGCGCAACGGCCCGCTCCGATAACCCTCGGGCAGGATGCTGTCCAGGGGATCCGTGAGCCATTGCCAGGACTTCGGCAACGGCCGAATCCGCCGCTGGGCTTCGTCCACCACGTAGCCGGCCCCGCTGGCCCCGAGCACAATCTGCCCGTGGTACCTGCCCAAGAAGCTGAAGGGTTCGTTCACCAGGACGTCCCGATCCTGGGGACCGGCTTCGATCAGCAGCGGCGTGACTTGGAGTGTCCGGCGGTCGAGCAGGCAGGGCCGGTTGCGGAGTTTGTCATCCAGCCAGGCATTGACGTAAACCTGGCCGCCGATCAGTCCGATCAGCCCCACGTTTCGCTTGCCGTGCCCGACTCGCTCCCAGCGGTCTGTGGCGCGATCGTAGCGGAGGGTCAGGTCCCGCTGGCCCGCCCAGACATATTCGCCGTCGGGCACAAGCTGGTTGGCGCCGATCCAGTTCTCGCTCTGGAGTTCCTGATACGAGAACGCGCGCAGGGTCAGGGTGCGGGTGTTCAGCCGCTGGATGTTGCGCTGCAGCCCGATCCACAAGTCCTCGCCGTCGAGCACCAGCGTGGAGACCTGGTTGTCGAACCCATACGACGCCGACCGTGGAAAGCTGCGATCGTAGCGATTCTGCGGCGGCACGTCACCATGCAGCCAGAGATGCGACACGGCCCAGCCGTCACGTTGAATTCTGAACAGGCCTCGGGGTGTGCCCGCCCAGATCGTGCCCGCGGCCGACCTCGTCCGAACGCGGTCCGCGGCCGACGACGAGGCCCCGGCGTTGTCAGCCGGAAGCTGGCCAGCCAGGGGGTCGGCGGCGAGTGCCTCGACGGGTTCTCCCAGGGCGATCCGCGTGACGGGTTTGCCGTCGGGCAGGTAGACTTCCAGGCCCCACGGGAATCCTGCGTAGATGTACCGTTCGTCGCGCGCCAGCGACAGCACGTTCTCGCTCGAGACGATCAGCCGCACCCCGGCCGGCAGATGCTGCCAGCCGATGTCCGGCAGTTCGCCGTCACCAGCCAGCCGGTGTGACCGGCGGCGAGCCAATTGACGTTGGGCCGCGCATTCCGGCCGCGCATTCCACAGCTTTGCGAGTTTCTCCAGCGTCGCGTCATCTGCATGCTGGACGATCAGGGCCAGGCAGGCGTTGACGTCCTCCGGCAAGTCGTTATCGTCGCGGTACTGGTGTTGCGACCAGTCGTCCTTCCACCACTCGCCGAACGGCTTTTCGCCCGCTGCGATTCGCAGCCCCAGCGCCAGCAGCTGCGGCTGGTCCTGGGCCTGCTCGTAGAGCCGCAGGAGCCGATAGGCCAGCTCGAAGTAGTTGCGGAATCGTGTCCGATTGTAGACCCCTTTGCCGCGGGCGAAGGCGAAAGTGGCGTCCGTCTCCAGCAGCGACTCGAACGCGGCGATCACCTCCGGCCCGGCGAACCGCTCGCTGAGGTCCAGGAGTTCCAGCCGCAGGCGGGCGTTCTTGGGATCAGCCTCGACCGCCGCGGTCAACAGCAGACGGGCCTGTTCCTTGCCGACTTTGCGGAAGCGGTCCAGCCAGGGTTCGAACTCGAAGTTGTCCACCTGCCGTTCCGCCTGCTTCCAGCTCTCCGCCAAGGCTTGCGCACAGGCCGCGTAATCCTCCAGGAGCCAGAGCAGATTTGCGCGGGCGCCGGACGTCTTCGCGGCGGGCAATCGCCGTCGGACCCACTCCAGGAAGGCGGCCTCGCGTCCGAGGGCCTCGGACCGTCTGCGAGTCTGTTCCAACGCGTCGAGATTGGCCAACAGCTCGGGGTGGCTTTCGAAGCTCTGCAGGCTCAGCTCCAAGGCCTTGTTCGGCTGGCCGAGTGCGCCGTACAGACGTTCGAGCCGGGCGACGAGGCCGGCCCGAAATTGCAGTTGGCCCGCCGACGAATCAGCCGCCACGTGGAGCGGCATCGCCTGCCGCATCATGCTCGCCTCCACCGCCGCCTCGTCCGGGTCGGGCAACTGCAAGGGCAGGCAGGGCAATTCGAGCGCCTGCTCCAAGGCGGCGACCGCCTCGCCGGGCCGGCCGACTTCTTCGTACACCAGGCCACGGCGATAGGCCACGGTCAGGGCGTTGAACTCCGCGAACTTCAGGTAATCCAGTTCCAGCGTCAACGCCTCGTCCACCTGGGCCTGATGAAAACGGACTCGCGCCAACACTCGCCGCAATCGATTCTCGCCGCCATCGATCCTCTTCTGAAGAGCCTCGACCAACGGCTGCTCGTGGCCGGCGTCTTTGAACAGCCCGTAGGCGAGCCGGACGAACTCCTTGCGTGACGCGCCGGCCCCACCCCACGGGAAGTGCGGCACAGGCGCTGCCTGCAACGGGTACTTGGCGGCCAGGTCCTGCGGCGACAACGGCAGATAGGCGAGCGCGTTGGGGTTGCGGTCCATGTCGATCCGCAGCAAGGGTTCCTGGAGCAACGGCAGGGCTCGCTCGCCCTTACCGATCCGCTTGAGGAAGAACGTGTAGTCGAGGGCGAATTGCAGCCCCCGGCTGTCGAAGCCTGCGGGCCGGACCAGTCGCTCTTCGGTCACGACCGCTGCGCCGTCCATGCGCACCGGGATCCGGACGCGGTAGGGTTCGCGTCGGCGGCGGTGGATTTCCCAGACGCGAGCGAATTCGCGCGCGGCATCCTCCGGAGCGTCCAGCGTGATGAAGCGGCGGATCAGCCAGTTGTCGCGATGGCTGCCCGGTCCGGCGGCAAACGGTTCGATTGGCCGGTTGTCGAACGGGAAACTTTCCCGCGTGGCCGGAGGCTCGGCCAGATAAGCATCCCGCGGCACGTGGCCGGTCGCCCAAGTCTGTTCTTCCGCGGTCGCCGTCAGCTTCGCCACCGTACGGTAGCAGGCCAGCGCAGCCGCCTTGTCGCCCAAGGCCCACTGCAAGTCTCCCTCGACCGCTTTCACCAGCGGGGCCGGAGCCGCCTGCGCCTGGTTCCGCAGCAGCGCCAGGTACTCCTGCGGCTGGGAACCGGCGATCCGCACCGCCAGGTGTTGCGCACCGGGAATCGCGACATAGCCGAGAAATGCTTCCTGGAGTTTGTCGCCCTGCTCCAGTTCTCGCGCGGCCTGGAACGGATCCGGCTGATCACCTGCCAGGCCGGCAGCACTCGCGGAAACAAGGATGGCGGCAACCGATACCACAGCGATGTGCGACATACGGGGTCCTTTCGCGAAGGAGTCTCCTGATCGCCGTTCTTTATACCACGTCGGCCCTCCGATCCCGCGCCCCAGTACGGTAACGGCTTGGTAACAAACGGCAACAGGGCCATACGCCGAGCCCAGCACCGGGGGCTGACGCCGCGGATGCTCGGGCAAGGGAAGGCAGGGCAAAGGAATGTCCAAAGAACCGATCGAACCTGCCACCCAGCCCTTCCTTCCCGGTTGATGGATGCTCCCGATGCGGAACGGTCCCCAGGTACATCGGTGCGGCGTTTGATGTACGCGATCCGCACTGTCATGGCGTGAATGCGCGCTCGTTCAGCGGGCCCGGCTTGCTCGATGAGGTACTCCGTCATCCGGTCGATGTCTGCTTGTGCAAGCTCGTCCGCCGGGTCGGGTTCCCGTTGTTGGGGCGCGCTCTCGGTCACCACCTCGGTAAACCGTAGCAACGCCCACGAAATAACTTCCCCGTTTGTTCTGGGGGTGGCGCGAATACCGGCCGCAACTGGTGAATGCCCCCGGCTTGCCCCTCGGCGTTCTACACAACGCTTCCGCCCCAAAGGGGCATTAACAAATCAGCCCAGGGCAGAGCGTAGCGGCGACAGCCGCGGAGCGTCGCCCTGGGTACTGGATCGATTCCACACGGTAGCCCTGTAAGGGCGAAACAAATCGGTTCATCCCGCACGCAGCGTTCGTCCGATGGGGCCAAGGCTTGTTTCGCCCCTTCAGGGCTGGTGTTCTCAATCCTCTCCTAACCCAGGGCGGCGCTATGCGGCTACGCCGCTCCGCTCTGCCCTGGGCTGTCATGTGGCTGCCCCTATCGGGGCGAAGAACTTATGTATA
>JAPLNJ010000394.1 GCA_026692885.1 Planctomycetota bacterium
AGCCTGCCGCCTCCGGCGGCAGGCTGGGGAAGGGAGGGGTGTTGCTGCGTTCGCGATCTCGCTCACAAAACTCCTTCACCGGCCGCGCAAGGCGGCAGGGGTCGAAGTGAGACAGTCGCACTAATCGGAACGAACTTTGAATTTTGGAGCCGCGTGGCATGACTCGCATTCTCGCCGTGGATTGGGACGTTTCCGACGTCCGCTGTGTGCTGGCCAATGTCACGGGGCAGGACGTCAAGGTCCTGTGGGCCACATCTGTTCCGCTGGAGCATCTGACGCAGACAGACCTGCCTCCCTCTCCCGATGTCAGCAGCGCACTTCGGACGGCGCTGGCCGATCAGCGGATCGGCCGTGTGCCGACCGTCATCGGGCTGGATCGGGCCAGCGTGGAAATGTTCAACTTCACACTCCCGCCCGCGACGGACGCCGAGCTGGCACTGCTGGTCCAGAACCAGATCCTACGGGAGTTGCCGAGCCTCGCGGAGGAGGACGCCGTCGACTACGTGCCCTCCAGCGCGGAGGCCGCAGAACCACGCCCTGTGACCGTCGCCGTGTTGGCTGCGGAGCAGCGGCAGACGATTCAACAGATCTGCAAGGCGGCGGGCCTGAAACCGGCTCGGCTGGTCCTGCGACCCTTGGCCGCTGTGTCGCATTTTGTCAGAACGAACGCACCACCGGAGTTGTGCTGTCTGCTGATCAATGTGCTCGCGGAAGAAGCGGACTTGACGGTGCTGTGGCAGGGTAGCCCCGCGATTCTGCGTACAGTGCGAATGCCGCACGGTGTCCCGGTAGCGGTGGTGGTTCAGCGTTTGATGGCCGAAATTAACCGGACCCTGGTCCTGGCCCAGCAAGGCCCGTGCGGCCGGCCGCCCGAACGGATCTATCTGTTCGGCGGCCCTGGCGAGCACCAAGCCTTGGTGGACCAGATCGACGCGGATTTGCCGGCGCCGTTGACCATCTTGGACCCGTTCGTGCGACTCGACACCGCGGGCCTGGAGCTGCCGGAGCACGCGGGCCGGTTTGCCGCGCTGCTGGGCATGGCTCAGGATGAATCGGACGGCGCGCATGCCCTGGACTTCATGCACCCCAAACGCCCGCTACGGCCTGCCAACCGGCGCCGCACGCTACTGGTTGCTGCCGCCGCCGTGGGCCTGCTGGCGGCCGCGGGAGGCTACCTGTATTGGGACACTCTGGCGGCCCTGCAGGTCACCAATCGCCAGCTCAGCCAGCAGCGCAAGGAACTCGACCAGACCATCAAAAGCGGCCGGTCTCGGACCCAGCTCTACGAGGCCGTCGGCGACTGGAAGGACGCGGAAATCGTCTGGCTGGACGAGCTGCGCGAACTGTCGCTGCAGCTCCCACCCAGCCGCGACCTGCTGGTGCACCGCCTGACACTCTCGGCCAACCGCTCGGGGGGAGGCGTGATCGAGCTTCAGGGCGTGGCCCGCACGGCGGCGGTGATTGCCCGGATCGACCGAGAATTGCGCAACCCCTATCACGCGGTGAGCAGCCGGCGCGTGGGCGATTATCCGCAAGGCCGCGACTATTCGTGGTTATTCGAGCGGACGATTACGGTGGTGCCGCGGGACCAGGCCGACTACCGAGAGGACGACTCCGACAAGTAGGGTGGGCCGTGCCCACCAACCCTAACCGCCTGTGGTGGGCACAGCCCACCCTACGCCACCGACCGAACCATGCTGCACCATCGAAAAAAGATCCTGCTGGTTGTCCTGGGACTGGCGCTGCTGTTCTACAACAGTGAATGGATGTGGTCGGTCGTGATGGACCCACTCCAGACTCTGCGTCAGAAGCAGCAGACGTTGCAGAAGGAGATTGCCCGGCGCGAGCTCGACTTGGCGAAGGCTCGCAAGGCAGCGAAAACGCTCGTCGTGTGGGCCACCGAGTCGCTGCCGGGGGAGCCACAGGTTGCCCGGTCACTCTACCAGGCCTGGCTGCTGCAACTGGTCAGCCGCGTGGGCCTCCACAGTCCCGCCGTCGACTCGACCCAGCCCAGCGCCCGCAACGGCTACGTCTCCATCACGTTCTCGCTCCAGGCACGCGGCACGCTGGAACAGTGGACCCAGTTCCTGTACGAGTTCCACCGCGCCGGCCTGTTGCACCAGGTCCGTTCGCTGGCGATCACGCCGATCATCAAGAAAGAGCAACTCGACATCAACCTGACCATCGAGGCGCTGGTGCTGCCGGGCGCGGAACAGACCGATCAGCTGAACGAGGAGACTTCGGACCGGTTGGCCTTCAAGCGGCTGGCAGACTACCAGTTAATCGTGACTCGCAATCTGTTCGGCGTTGGCGGGGCCGCGGATCCGACCGACCAGACCTATCTGACAGGCATCCACCACGTGAACGGCGAACCCGAGGCCTGGTTCACCTTGCGGAATGAAACCGACCCGGATCGCGCGGTCGTCAGACTGCGTCGCGGCCAGAGCCTGGTGATCGGCCAGTTTCAGGGCCAGGTGACGGAGATCGACGATGACGACGTGATTCTGGAGGCCGACGGAGAGCGTTGGCTGGTGGCCCTCGGCGAGAACCTGGGCGAAGCCTTCGCCCTCCCGCCGGAATTCTGAGGACCGGCCGAAAAATGGGTCTCTCGTTCCAGTACTTCGGGAGACTACTGAATCAAGGATGACCGAGTGGCCCCTGGGACACCCCTGATGGTGATCCACAGGTTTTCGCCCCAAAGGGGCAGCCACAAATCAGCCCAGGGCAGAGCGCAGCGGCGTTAGCCGCGTAGCGCCGCCCTGGGTTAGGGGAGTATCAGGAACGCCAGCCCTGAAGGGGCGAAACAAGCCTTTGCCCATCTGACGAACGATGCGCGTGAGAGGAACCGATTTGTTTCGCCCCTTCAGGGCTACCGGGATAAATCGATATCGTACCCAGGGCGGCGCTCTGCGGCTGTCGCCGCGACGCTCTGCCCTGGGCTGGTTTGTTAATGC
>JAPLNJ010000395.1 GCA_026692885.1 Planctomycetota bacterium
GACCAGATCTCACCAGTGCAAAGACTCTCTGGGACACTATTTTGCGCGCCCCAGGCCGGGGGTGAGGGACCGAGTCGCTCACCACTTCCCACACGCCTAGGGCCGCTAATAGATAGGGGAGCGTTAGCCTCCTGATGACTAGGTGGCGTCAAGGCTAAAAAGTGGGGTAAACATCCTGCTTGCCTTTCGATTCATCGCGTCAAACGCAAGCTGGAAGCTTACGCCACCGCATCGGTCACATCGAGATTAAGCCTTGACGACGCACTAGGCGGCGTCAAGGGGTGTGGCCATCCGGGGGCTAACGCCCAATGCCGCGTACCTTGAGCGGAGCGGTGCTAGCCCAATGCCGCTTACTTTGTAGCGGCACGGCGCGAGCCGTCCGGTATGACAGTCGGAAAACCGGGCGGCTGGCGCCGCTCCGCTAACAAAAACGCCCCCAATGGTCCCAATGTAAGTGGCATTGGGTGCTAGCCGTCGGTGAAGACTGGCGGCGTTTTCTCGCCAAGAACCCGCGGCAAGCGCCTTGTTCACAGCGGTGGGACTCAGACCCGTTTTCCCAACCGGCTGGTGAGCCGCTCCAGGGCGCTGCTGCAGTCATTCCGGTCCAGGTGCACCTGGATCAGACTCAGGCTCAGCGTATCCGTCCACGCCTCGTGCAGCGCGCGGTCGAAGTCGCCTTCCGTACGCACCTCGTAGCCTTTTCCGCCGCCGAGCACTTCGGGGATCTTGTGATAACGCCAGGGCTGGACGTCGTTGAAGGCAAACTCGCCGTCGTGCAATCTCCGTTCGGTGCCGTAGCCTTGATTGTCCAGCACGATCACGATCGGGTTGAGCCCGTACCGCACCACGGTCGACAATTCCATCCCGGTCAGTTGGAAGGCGCCGTCGCCCAACAGCACGATCGGACGCAGGTCGGGCCGCGCGATCATAGCCCCCAACGCGGCCGGTACCGCAAAGCCCATCGACGTGTAGTAAGCCGGAGCGATAAATTCCGTTTGGCGGTGCATGACCAGGTCCGTGGACGCGAACAGGGCATCCCCGGCCTCGGCAATCACCACCATCGTGTCATCCAGCCAGTGATTCAGCCGCGCGATTAACCGCTGGATGGTGATCGGCGCGGCGGGTCGGACCTGGAACTCGGGTTCATCGGCGCCGGGACGAGGGGGCAGTGTCCGCGCCGGGACCTGCAATTTCAAGCCGGCGAGCTCCCGCAGGAAATCGGCCAGCAGGACATCGTGGTAATGGTGATGGCTGATCCGAAGCGTCTCGCTGGTGGCGTAGATGCACCTGCCCGGCTCCAGGTTGGCCGTGAAGATACCCAGGTTCAGATCGGTCATGAAGGCGCACAGGATGATCACCAGAACGCTGTCCTCGACGAAGTGGGTGACCTGCTCGTGGCCCATCGCTCCTTCGTATAGCCCGACGAACAGCGGATGCCGTTCGCTGATCACGCTCTTGCCGAGAATCGTAGCCGTAATCGGAATGCCGGCCCCCTCGGCCAACGCGAGCAATTGTTCCTGCAGGCCAAAGCGGTGGATCTCGACCCCGGCCAGGATCACAGGGCGGCGGGCTGCACCGATCCGTCGCGCCGCCTCGGCCACCGCTTCGGCGAGTACGGCGGGGTCACTGGCCGGCGGGCTGGATGTCGGGATGTGCGAGATTTCCGGGACCACGGTGACCAGATCGCGAGGCAGTTCGATGTAACCCGGTCGCTTGTAACGCAGCACCGCCTCCAGCACCCGGTCGATCTCGCGAAAAGCCGTCGACACGTCCGTCAGATCCGTAGCGGCGACGCATAACCGGCGGAAGACCTCGAACTGCGTGCGGAAATCCTTGACCTTATGGTGCAGCAGCGGATTGTTGACTCGCTCGTTCAGTCCTGGCGAGCCGCTGATCAGCACGACCGGCGACTTTTCGGCATAGGCCCCGGCGATCGAGTTGCAGACACTCAGTCCGCCCACGCAATAGGTCACGCACACGGCCCCGATGCCATGCATGCGGGCGTAGGCATCGGCGGCGAACCCGGCGCAGTCCTCGCGCGTACAGCCGATGACGCGGATCGGACTCTGAGTGAGTTGGATGTAGAACGACAGAACGTAATCGCCCGGAATGCCGAACACGTCCCGCACCCCGCAGTCCTGCAGACGCCGGATCAAGTACTGGCCGATCGACAGTCCCGAGACGGCGGACGAATGAATTTTCGCATCAGGCATGTTCTGGCTCTACCGCTCGATGGTTCCTGGTCGCCGAGCGCCGACGCGGGGCGTCTCGTTGTGTCTGCCGGCAGGCGTTGGCGCGGCCGTTGTGGCGGGACGAGTCTGTTTGACCAGGGCCTCGCCGCCGTAGTAGCGCGTCGTCTGCTCGGCCACCAACTTCGTCTCCGGGTCGGGGCACTTGACCTCAGCACGGAACAAGTGATTGCCAGTGCTGGCGGCTTTGGCCTTGATTTGCAGCTTGACCGTTTCGTTCGGCGCGATCTGTGCCAGCGGCCGGAACTGGACCTGCCCCGGCATCATCTCGGCTTTGGCTCCTTCTGCGGACACTGGCTCGATACCCTCGGAGAATTGGGCCAGGACCGAGACCTCAACAGCCGCCTTGGTGCCGCGGTTGGTGATCAGAACTTCGTACGTCACCTCCTCGCCGACGGGAATCGGCCCCTTCGGATCGTTGACCGTCAGTTTCAGATCCGCCACCGATTCGACCTTCGTCAGCACCTCGCTCGCGCTCTCGATGCCACCGCCTGTCCGCGCCCCGAAACGCAAGAGTTGGTCACCATCCGCGGACAACTGGCATAGAAATTGGTAAAGCTGTTCGCCGCCGGGCGGCAGGTCGCCGACCGACCAGGCCAAGGCCTCGGGCAACTGCTTGACGTTGTCCAGTCCTTTCAGGTACTTCACGCCACGCGGCAGTCGGACTGCAGCCTGCACGCTCTTGGCCACCGCCGTGCCGGTATTCAGGACCTTGACTTGGTACGTCGCTACGGCACCCGAAAACTGCTGAGCAGGTCCGCCGGCTTCGACCTCCAGGTTCGCTCGTAGCACGGTCAAAGCCTGGCTGGCCTGAGCCTGCAGCTTGTTGTCGCCCGTGGCGTTGGCGGTGATCTGCATGCTGCCGCTGTCGCGAGCCGTCACTTCCACGTCGAAGGTCTTGCTGTCGCCAGCGCCCAGCACGCCGACTTTCAGCGTGTCCGCACTACCGGAGCCCAGTGTTAACTCGACCGCGACGTTCTTGGCGTCGCCGGTACCCGGATTCGACAGCACGATCGAGAAGATCTTGGTTTCACCATAGTCGATCTCGGCGGGCCCCTTCAGGGCCATCTGCAGCAGGGGCTGTTGCACCTCGATTTGCGCGGTGGCGGAGATCGGGGACATCGTCCAATCGATGGCCAGTTCAAAGGGTCGATTCACTGTGGGGACGACTTTCAGCGACAATTGCTGTTCCGATCGGCTGGGCAGACGCTCGATCGTCCAGACCACGCGTTGCGTCGCGTCGGCATCCTGCCGCGGTGCGGCGGTCCCGACTTTCGTGTCCGCGGCGGACAACCGGACGCCCTCCGGAATGGCTATGCGGACAGTGACCTCCTTGGCCTCGGTTTCGCCGAGGTTGGCTAGCGTCACAACAAAGGTGGCTTCCTCGCCGACGCTGATGGCGGGTGGGCCTTTGGTGTCGACGCGGACCAGTGGCCCCGTGCTGCTGACCACAGCGTCACTGAGACGCTGGGCCACGCCCGCTGTGCTGCCAATCCGACGCGAGGTGACCGGCTTGGAGGCAATCCGGTTGGGCAATGTTTGAGGAGCGGCCTCTTCCGCATTTCGCCGCGCCGTAAAAGCACGCTGCTCACCGGGCGACGACGGAGCAACGGACCCCGTTGGCGGGGAACTCGTCTGGACGGGAGTGTTGGGCGCGGCCTGTTCGAGGTTGGGCTGTTGTAGCGTGGGTTGTTCGGTGACCGCCGATTCGGCGACCGCGGAGTTCGACCGGGTGGCCGGGCTGGTGGCCGTACCCACCGGTTTCTTGAGGACCGATTTCAGGACGGAAGACGGATCCGATCGCTTGGCACTCGCGGGCGGCCCCGCCGGGTCCGCGGTTTCGGACGCGGTCCTATTCGCCCTGACCCACGTGTCGGGGACTGCCGCTGCCGGACGCGACGCCCCCGGCGATTCACGGGCAACTGCATTCTCTGCTGACGCGCCGATCAAAGGCCTCGGCTGTGCCACGTCTTGTGCCAGAACCATGGTGACGACAAATCCGGCGAGGATGAACCCGGCGAGGATAGATCGGGCGAGAAGGACGATCGAACCGAAACCGATGCGGTACATGGTACTGCCCTGCGATGGCCAATGAACGAAAACAGGATACGACGATCGCATGTCGTCTTCGATCACGGATATCGGTTGCAACGGTCGTGAAGGTTTAGGTCAGTTTACGGTTTTCCGGAGGTGTGCCGATTGCGTAAGCGGGGCAATCTGCGGATTAGGATCACGGCGCGAACGGCCTTGATCGTAAGGTTACGCACTGCTGTCCGTGCTGGCAACGGTCCGGGTGGCTGGCGGCTGAGCCTAAGCGAAGCCCCAGTACCCGGTTTCTGGGGCATCGCTGCACTCTGCCCCAGCCACCCTGAC
>JAPLNJ010000396.1 GCA_026692885.1 Planctomycetota bacterium
GGGAGAACTCGGTGAGACGCCGCGGTGTTAGGTGTTGGCGGGACTGCTCTCACCGACTTACGTCGGGAGCTTCCCGCACGGGACCAGCTAGCAGTGACGGCATTTTGCAGGGTTACGATCAAGGCCGCAGGGGAATATGGGAGCAGCGAACGATGGACAATCGATAAGGCCCAAAGCTATTATGCAGTGAAATGAGAATCAGCGCGATCCCCCAAATCTACCGTAACGTCAAACGCTGGTCGGAAATCATCTCGGTCCTCAGCAAGTACGGACTCGCCGACTGGATCAGCCGGCTGAACATCGACTTTGTCAAAGACCAGCTCAAGGACCGCGACGGCGCAGCCTTGGCTCGGCACACTACCGAGAAACGCATCCGGCTGGCCTTGACCGAATTAGGTCCGACGTTCATCAAGCTGGGCCAGTTGCTGAGCACCCGCCCCGATGTCGTCGGAGTGACCCTGGCCAACGAACTCCGCCAACTCCAGGCGGACGTCCCGGCCGACCCGCCGGACATCGTGCGGGATACCGTCGAAACCGAATTGGGCCAGCCCGTCGAGGAGCTGTTTGCCGAGTTCAACGACACGCCTGTCGCCTCCGCGTCCATCGGCCAAGTGCACTTGGCGCGGCTGAAGACCGGCGAATCCGTCGTGGTCAAGGTTCAGCATACGGACCTCGAGAACACGGTGCGCGAGGATCTGGAGGTGCTCGCGGGATTGGCGATCCTGGCCGAACGCGTCCCGGAACTGGCTGTCTACCGTCCCTCCACGACCGTCGCCGAAATGGGGCGGACGTTGCGTCGGGAACTGGATTTCGGTCGCGAAGAACGCAACCTGCAGCAGTTTTGCAGCCGCTACAAAGACGATCTGACCGTGCACATTCCGCAACCCTACACCGAATTCTGCACGGCCCGTGTGCTGACGATGGAGCGGATCGACGGGATCAAGCTGATCGAAACGAAGCGCCTGGCGGCCGAAGGTTTCGATTTGGATGAGGTGGCCCGCCGCGGAGCGAAACTCTACTTGGACATGATCTTTGCCTTCGGCTTCTACCATGCCGACCCGCATCCGGGGAATCTCGTGCTGCTGCCGGGGAACGTCATCGGTCTGCTGGATTTCGGCATGGTGGGGCGGATCGAGGAACGCCTGCGAGAGAACATTGAGGAGATGTTGCTGGCCATCGTCCAACGCGATGTGACGATGCTGACCGGACTGATCAAACGCGTCGGCGAGGCACCACCGAATCTGGACGAACGGGCCCTGTCGGTCGATGTGGCTGATTTCCTGGGAGAATTTGCGAACCAGCCGCTGGACAAGTTCGACCTGAGCGGAGCGTTGAGCGAGGTGATCGAGATCGTCCATCGCTATCAGATCAGTTTGCCGCCCCAGGTCGCGCTGCTGCTGAAGACGCTGATCACGCTGGAGGGCACGACCAAGCTGCTCAGCCCCAGCTTCAGCTTGCTCGAGTTGCTGCAGCCGTTGCACAAGAAAATGCTACTGCGGCGTCTGTCGCCCCAACGTCAACTGCGCAAGTTCATGCGGTTCTACATCGAAGCCGAGCGTCTGGTGGAAATCCTGCCGCGCCGGCTCACGGAGATTCTGGAACAGGTACAGGCCGGCAAGTTCGACGTGCACCTGGATCATCGGGGCCTGGAACCCTCGGTCAACCGCTTGGTCCTCGGCATGTTGACCAGCGCTCTGTTCCTGGGTTCGTCGTTGCTGCTCAGTCGCGAAGTACCGCCGCTGCTGTTTCCCGAGAACTCACTCGTCGGATTCCATCGTATCTCGGTGCTGGGACTGACCGGCTGCGTGATCAGTATCTTGCTCGGCCTGCGCTTGCTGCGCGCCATCGGCAAATCCGGCCATCTGGACAGCAAGTCTTAACGCGTCCAGCGGCAGGCCAGCTCGTACCAGTCGACGGGCCGGTCGAAGTCGTCGGCCTGCCATTCCAGCTGCGCCAACACCGGCGGCCCGCAACGCTTTTCCAATTCAGCGCGGTTGCTGCCAGTGCTGGCATCGTCCTCCGTGTGGCTGCGCACATCGTTCAAGATCACGCCGGCCACCGGCAGTCCCTCACGATGCTGAGCGGCCGTGATCAGTGTCTGCAGCGTCTGGTTGATGACGCCCAGCACGTTCGGCGCCACCACAATCAACGGCCAGTCGAGATCATACGCGAGGTCCGCCACGTACTCGGTTTCCGTCAACGGCGACATCAGCCCTCCGGCGCCTTCGACCAACACGATTTCGGACCGCTGCCTCCAATAATCCAGCCCGGACCGCAACAACGGGGCATCGACTTCCCGGCCTTCCCGACGCGCCGCCAAGAACGGTGCCAGCGGGGCCTGGAAACATTGCGGACAAACCGCCCCGAGCTCGCCTGGCTCGCCCGCCGCTTGCCACAATTCGACGGCGTCAGCGGAAACCAGGGCGGTCCCGCGGCGCGCACAACCGCTGGCCACGGGCTTGTAGACGCCGACGCGTCGTCCGGCCCGCCGAAGGGCGGCGGCGATCTTGGCCGCCACGCGGGTCTTACCGACTCCCGTGTCCGTGCCTGTGATAAAAAAACCGGGAAGGTCTGCCTGGGTCATACGGCCATTGTAGGAAACCCACGCCTCCCCAGCCAGCAGAGCCTGCGGAAAAGTCTTGGGGGGGCTGTGCCTTGTCGCCCAAAAAAGGTCGTATTGACGCCCGGCTTGGGTCTGCCAGGTTTTTGTTACCCGCATGAAAAATTTCACTTGGGCCAAGGGCACAGTCTGCCTGTCGAGTTTTTCGGAAGTTCAGACGCGACCTGACCTTGAGCCGATCGCCGAATTCGGTTACAAGTCCGCCCGTGTCTCGACATCATCGTCCGTCCGCCTGGCGAGACCCTGCCCATGCGTGCCGCTTGCCTGATCCATTTTGGCCTGCTCATCGTCAGTGCCGCGCTCGGCCAAGCCGAGACGACGACTCCGTACGAAGTGGTCGTCGGCGAAACCGGGCTCGACGTACGCAGCGGACCCGGCCCACCGTGCTACGTCACCGACCACCTGCCTGCGGGCAGCAAGCTCGAGGTTTATCGTCGCGAGGATGGCGGTTGGTTGCGGATCCGACCACCGGAAGGCAGCTACAGTTGGGTGCGGAAAAGCCAGCTGCGCCCGACGCGCACCCCCGGAGTCTCGCAGGTGACCGAGGAGGGTTCTCTGTGCCGGATCGGCTCGCGCGTGGTGCGCACCCCGGAACACGTCTGCCAAGTCAGCCTGCGGCAAGGTGAATTGGTCGAAGTGCTGGAAGAACAGACGGCGACCGACGCTGCCAGCTCGGCAGAGGAGACTTGGTGCCGCATCGCGCCGCCCGCCGGTGAGTTCCGCTGGGTCTTGGCGAACGATCTAGCACCGCCGCAACCTCCGTCCGCAGCGGTCACGCTAGCCGCGGAGTCCCGGACGCCACAATCGCCGCAACCTTCGGCGAGTCCCGCGCTGGAAACCCCGGTCCAGGCCGACACGTGGACGCCCCGCCGTGGGCCGAGTCGCGTGGTCGCTGCCGACGCCGCGCCTGCGCGTCCTCCCACGCTGACGGTCGCAACGGATGGACCCCGCGAAACGATCAAGATCGTCGAACCGGCCGCCCCGCCGGTTGCGCCGAACAACCCGCCAGCCACGGGCGCGAAGCCGAGTGGCGACGACCATCCGGCGATAGTCAAATCGTCCGAGCCGACCGTCCGGCTGCCGCCCGAAAGCGAACCACCCCGCGTGTCGGCCAAGCCGCAACAGACGGCGGAGTCAGCCCCACCCGCCCAGCCACAGGCAGCCATCGTCGAGGTGCCGACGGCCGCGCCATCCGCGACGGTGGAACCGGCCTGGATCGCGCGCGATAAATCGCCCCGCGAGAACCTGGACCAACTGGAACTGGAACTCTCGATGCAGGTCAGCCAGGAGCTGCGAGCTTGGCGATTGGAGCCGCTACGGCAACGGGTCGAAGCCATCCTGAGCAAGCTGGACACGGCGACCGACAAGCAGGCGGCGGCAGAACTACTGCGACGCATTCGTCAATTCGAGGATTTGGCAGACCGCATCGTGCAGGCTGGTTCAGACTTCCCCGGTGGCACTGCGGGGGCCGCGAAAGGCGGCGTTGGCGGAGCGGCCGCAGTGGCCAACACCGTGCCGCGTTTCGATGGATCCGGCTGGTTGGTCTCTGTCCATTCCACCACTCGTACCGCGCCGCCGTACGCGCTGCTGAATGCCGAAGGCGACGTGCTGCAGTATGTCTACCCTTCGCCCGGCCTGAACCTGCACCGCTACGAACGCAAGCAGGTGGGTATCTACGGCCAACGCGGCCTGAACACCGCACTGAACAAGCCGGCGCTGACCGCCGAACGCATCGTCGACATTGACCGGCACGTGAGGTGACGGAGTGTGTTGCGACTCCGGCGTATTCGACAGCCGTCCAAACGCGCCAAGAATCTCAAAATCGTCTTGAGCGGAATCCTGACGCCTGCCGATACAATTGGTAGACAGAACCGGGAGGGCGGAACGACCTGCGTTGTTCCGTTTCAGGATAGAGGTCATGGCACATCGACGGATCGGCGTGCTATGACCTTTTTTTGTCACTGTATCCGCACATGCTGAAGGTCGTGCTTGACCAGCCATTCCAGCCAAGCCTCCTGCTCGTCGGTCAGTTCGATCTCCGTAGTGTTTTCTGCGTCTAACGGCGAGACGATCGAGAACACCAGATCTTCCAGCCACTGCTTGGCATCTTCTCGTCGAACCCAATACTCACCAGGTCCCAGGGGCGGCGCACCGTGCTCCCCGGACGGCGTTATGAAGTACACGATCTGTGTGCGGAACCGATCCGGCATCTCGAACGGAGGCAGTTCGGGTCTGGCGACGGCGTAGATTCTCATGCTCTTGCTTCTCCGACTCTCTGACTCTGTCACTCTTCGACTCTGGCACCCACTCACCGTATCATCCCCTCACCGCGCCGCATGCGGGTTGCTCTGCATCTTCTTCTTAATCTCGTCCTTCAAGTGGATCAGCACCGACTGCCGGTCCGTCTGTTCCAGGATACGTTGAACCACGACCTTGGGCGACTCACCACCCCAGGAAGCCCCGTGTTCGAAATAGTACTTGGCAGCTTGGCCGACGATGAACGAGCCGAAGCCGGCCGCGGCGCCCTGGGGTAGAGCCGTCAACACGGTGCCGTAGCCGGCCGTCAGCAGTTTGAACGCCGAGGCGGCCCAGTGGATAGTATGTTCCAATGCCAATCCGCCCAGCATCCAACCGGCGCCGGTCAGGATCGACACAATCAGCTTGCGGGCGTGATGCCAGGACATTTCCAGACCATAGATCTTCGCCAACGTGAGGACCATGGTTACGTCGATCAAGCCGCCGGCCAGGACGTCGGCTACCGGCATGGGAGTTAAGGCGACAACGATCGACTTGAGCGTCGCAAAACTCCAAATCGTCTGGTTCGCGTTCTTGTCCCGCAACTGGACACGAAGCGCGGCGATCCGATCGCTCTTGTCCGCGGCATACAGGGCGCCGTTGAGCGCCAACAGCGCGAGTCCTTCCCGTTCCAGGATCTCCAGAATCCGGGTCTTCAATGGTTCCACATCCGCTGCCGGGCGGCGCCATTCGTGGCGAGTTGATCCGTCGGCCGCTTCAATGATGTACTCCACCTGGCGCGGATCGGCAGCCGCCATAACCACGTTATCTGCAGGGACGATGCCGTTCAGCCGGTCGTCGCGCAGCACATCCAGCAGACGCTGGCGCTGGTCCGGGCTATACATGTCGATCTTGTTGAAGACCAAAATGATTGGTTTGTGGACACTGGCCAGCGCGAACAGGGCGGTGAACTCCGTGTCGTTCAGATCCGAGTCGGTGACGAACAGGATCAAGTCGGCCCGCTGCGCCGCCTCGCGCGCCATGTCGCCCCGTGCGACCCCGCCGACTTCGTTCAGTCCCGGCGTATCCACCAGCACCACTTGGGAATCGGCCAGGCCGGGCACGCAGTAGCCCGCACCTTCCCAGGCCACGTGCCAGACATCTTTCGTCCATCCGCCCCGCACGTCGACCGCTGCCACCGCCTGGCCGACCAACGCGTTGATCAAGGCCGACTTGCCCGTGCTGATCTCGCCGAACACCACGATCTCGACGCGGCCCGAGGTCAGCTTCTGGGCCATCTGGTTCAATTGCTCCAGATCGTGGCGCAGCTGCTCCTGCTCCTCGCCCTGGCAGCCGCGCAGTTTCTCCAGCGTGTGCTGCAGCGAGGCGAGCGCCTGCCCGTAATGGTCGTCGGTGTGTTTGCGTTGCTCGTCCACAGTTTACTTGCCCCACTGCTCCCGCGCTCGTTGCACCAGTTTACGAAGTTCCTCCACCGTCGTGATCCGCTGCCACTCGCGGCGTGCCAAGCCGGCGAGGCCGCCTTCAGGCTGCTGCAGTTCCTGACGAAAATACGCCATGAACACGCGACCGATCCAGCGGGTGACCAGGGCCTGGACGAGGCCCTGCAACAGTCCGCCGGTCAGCATGCCGACCCCTGGCACGGTCTTCAGCAGAGACGCCACGACCGTGGCGATGGCGGGCGTAGCCACGCTCAGCCCCAACGTCGCGATCAGGTTCTTGCCCAGTTGTCCCAACAAGGCCACGGCGGCGTTCAGATCGATCTCCTGCCGATAGACCTTGGCCAATTCCACCACCAGCTTGGTCGAGATGGCGCAACCGGCCGCCAGATCGAGCACGGGAAACGGGGACAACGCCGCCGCGCCGCCGGCGCCCCACATGTACCGTTCGATGATTTCCTCGGCCCGCCGGTCGAGCGACTCTTGCACGCGGCGGCGGGCCTCCTCGACCAGACCGCGTGACTGGAGCAGCAGATTTGCTAGCAACAGCCCGGCTCCCTCGCCCCGGACGACCTGCAACAGACGCTCGGCTAGTGGTGCAATATCGGGGGGCACCTCCACGTGGTCCGCACACTCCGAGCCGTCCGACAAGACCCGCACGCGAGTCCGCAGCACGGGCTTGGCTCGCACGGCCACCACGTCCTCCGAGGCGACCAGGCCGCGCACTTGCTCTCGGAGTTGCGCGAGCAGGAGTTGGCGTTCGGCCTCGTCGTACCAGTCCTCCTTGTTCAGGCAGAGGAGCAGCTTTTTCTCCATCCGGCCCAACTGCCCCAACAACGAGAACTCCGATTCGCGGAGCGGACCGTCGACGGTGACCAGCACGGCATCCGCGTCTTTCGCCGCCTGGGCGGAAATCGTGAGATGCTCGGCGCCGTCGAGTTCACCCCAGCCGGGTGTGTCCACCAGCGTCACTCGATCGTTGCCAGGCCAAGGTGTCTCGCAGCGGCGCACGGTCGTGCCGCCTTTGGCATCGGTCGCAAACACGTCGCGTCCAGCCAGGGCGTTCAACAGCGACGACTTGCCGCTGGAGACCGTGCCGAAGGCCACGATTTCCAGTGTCTGGGCTTCGCGTTTGTCTTCGATTCGCTGGGCCAGCGGCTGGAGTTCGCGGCGGACGTCCTCCCGCAGGTGTTGGTCCTGCTGCAAGTTGGCGACCGCCGCCAGGTTCTCCTCGATCTCCCGCTGTTGCAGGTCGCGGGGCAGTTCGCTCGGACTCTTGGCAGACCGCTGGCGGCGTTCCGCCTTTCGCCGGCTACGGCTCCACAAGGTCCACAAGATCCAGCCTGTGCTCGCCAGCAGCAGGACTCCGCCCACGCCGACGACCGAGAAGTAGACGTAAACCCAAACCGTTCCCAGACCTGCGACTTTGTGGTAGTTGTCCAGCAGGTACGACGGCACGTACATCATCAGCAAGCCGACCAACGCCAGCGTGACTAGCAGTAGCAGTCCTTGGAAGGCGTTTTGGGGCTTCATCGGTGGAGTCCTGGAAAAATGACGCTGACACGCGCCCCTTAGCCTAATTTCCAAACGCCGTGGAGGCGAGATGGCATCGAACAGCAAATGCTTTCCGGACGCCGGGGGTCGGCCGTACATTCTCCCCTCGCCCCGGTACTCCGGGGAGAGGGGTCGAGGGTGGGGGTGGGCTGATGAAAAGGTCTCGTGTTTCCGCTTCGACTCTGTCTACAGGGGCACCTCTCCCTCCGGGAGAGGTCGGGCTGTCAGGCCCGGGAGAGGGTTGCCAAGCATCGGGGAATTACCCCGAAAATCGCGCTGTCGTGCCCTCTCCCGCGGCTTAGACCGCGACCTCTCCCGCAGGGAGAGGTG
>JAPLNJ010000397.1 GCA_026692885.1 Planctomycetota bacterium
GCTACCGTGTTGAATCGATCCAGTACCCAGGGCGGCGCTCCGCGGCTGTCGCCGCTACGCTCTGCCCTGGGCTGATTTGTTAATGCCCCTTTGGGGCGGAAGAGTTGTGTATAACGCCGAGGGGCAAGCCGGGGGCATTCACCAGTTGCGGCCGGTATTCGCGACACCCCCCGAAACAAACGGGGAAGTTATTTCGTGGGCGTTGCTACGATGTGTCTTCGTGGTGGATTTCGCGCGTCATCAATCTCCCCCGTAGTTTCCCTGAACCCTCCCGGTGCCCGAGGCGATCTCCGTCTGTGCGAACAGGAGATTGTCAACGATCATGTTCCCCCATCCGCCGGTGAGCCTCAGAGCG
This sequence comes from Planctomycetota bacterium, assembly GCA_026692885.1. The sequence continues at coordinate 356 of JAPLNJ010000397.1, forward strand.
ACGGGCCGAGCGGCGGCCGGACGATCGTCGCGCACGAGGCATCCGGAGACGCGCACGCTTTGGACATCGTCCCTTGGTGCTACTTCCCCGTGGCTGACGGCGCGGGCGATGTGGGCTGCGGGCGAACCTCGTGGCGGACCGGCCAACTGGCCCTGTCGTTGCTGGGGTACAGTCCGATCTTCTCGATCGGGATCCGTTGGAAGCCGAGTTTCCACGCTGGCGAGTCCTCGCGCAACTGGAAATTCCCGTGTGCCCTGTCGACGAACTGCGGGTCCTGGTCGGTCAGGTTGTCGGTGAATCTGACACCGGGCTTGGCTTTGGCTTCGACCTCGTCCCAGCGGCCGCCCCAGCAGATATTGCGGGCGACGAGGTTGCCTCGGGGTTCGGCGTAGTTGCCCTCCAGCGTAATACCACTGGCCCTGGCGGAACCCGTAGGGGTGCAGCGGCTTGGCCTGGAGCGTAATGACCCGCTGCTCCACGTCGAGCGATTCGATCTTGAGCCGCTGATCGGCCCAATCCCAGAACCAGTAACCGTGGAGCATCATATCCTGCGCGCCGTTCCAGCGTTTGGGCCGATCACCGTCGTAGGTAAAGATCCCCTCGCGGCAGCCCTTGGTGCCGCGCACGTCCACTGGCGTCGGGCCTCGCACATCCACGACCTTGACGAAGCCTGCGTTGGGCCAGCGCGCCAGAGTCATGGGCTGGTCCTGGAAGAAGAGTCATCAGTTTGGCTCCTCGTGGAAACAGGGGTCTCAGCTCTAAATTCCCAGCCGCGCCGCACGGGCTTTCTGATAGGCATCGTCCTTCTTGCCGCCGCTGCAGAAGCTCCATTCCCGCGCGCGGACTTCCCCGTCGCTGTAGATGTCGCGGGTGGACGGGATCCGTTCGTAGAGCAACTGCAAGAGCATGCGAGCCGGAAGCGTGTCGCCGTACTTCAGGCCCAGCTTCTGCAAGACGTCTAAGTCCTTCTTCTGGTCGCTTTCGAAGGCCTGGATATGTACATCAACTTGACACAGCCCTGGGCCCGTTTTCTCGCCGCGTCGAAGCAGCCGCTGGGTGCGCTCATGTCGGACGCGGTCCATGCCAACGCGCGGGGCTGTCAGTTGGCAGGCCGCATTTTGGAACTCTATTTCGCGCCCGACGGGTGGGACGCGCGGCGTGTGGCCGCAGCGGCGATGGGCGTTTCCGAGAAGTGATCGAAGTCGCCGATCGCACCGAGTGGCCCATCCATGATACGCCTCGAACGATCGCCCGAACACCCACGTGCTGTTTGGGGAGTGAGTTCGCTCTTGGCGCCGGCCGCTATCGCCTCGCGGGCATCGCCGCGTTCTCGCTCACCTTCTGCAATTCCCAACCCCATTTGCGCAGAGTCGTATCCAAGGATCGATCTGCTGGTGCGGCGGTGGCCAGGAAGCGACGTTGACGGAGGGCACCCTACCGAATGACGATCGCCTTGCCTGTGCCGCCCCTGGGCGTGGTTTTGGGGTAGTCCGGATTCGGCTTCTGATCGGCGATCGTTACGAGGGTGGCTGCTGCCTCGGTTAGCGACTGCAAGCGGTCACCGACTTTCCCGCGAACGTTGGTGAGCCCGAAGTTTCGCACGGTCACGTCACGATCCAGCGAAAACAGCTCGACCCATGTCGCGGGATCGGCGGGTTTGATCTTATACGTCTCCGACATCGGGCCGATCTCGACCAGCTTGAAATTCCGGTACTCCGCTGACGCGACGTCGAAGTTCAACTGCACGTCGTCCACCGCGAGCCCTGCCACGTTGGCGGCAATCTGGAAACGACCCGGCCGATGGAAGACCAGCCGCTGAAAATACACGTTCTTGATCGTGCCGATGGGATCGCAGAAGTCTCGGTCGCGGCCGAGTTCCAAGTTCGGCTGATCGTACACCTTGAACGTGCGGATGTCGTGCAGGTTGCGCAGCACGCAGTCCGCTACGGGGCAAGCGAGCTTGCGGCCGTCCCCAAACGTCTTGGTGCCGGGCAGCAAGCGGATCTCGTCCGTGCCGTTGAGCCGCGGATCGCCGTAGACATCTTCCACCAGCACATGGTCGATGGAACCGAAACTAGGCACCGTATTGGACCAGTCCCAAGCATTCAAGGCGATGAAGTCGTCGCCCGTCACGCCGCGAATGCCGCGGATCACGCCGTAGCTGGCGGGACCGTTAACGTGAATGCCATCGCGGCGATGCTGCTGGAAAGTCACCCCGTCGACGAGCCAGTCGCTGCAGTTGCTCAACTGGACCGCGTGAGCTCGCGATTGCCGGACTACCAGTCTGCGGATCACAATCCCGCGCACATTGCTGAAGAGGATTACCCCGTGGCAATGCAGCGCCGTCTGATTCCGGGCGGGCCAGCCTTGTCCGTTGCCGTTGGACTCGGCCGGGCTGGTAGCCAGCGTGGTCCAGATGCCGCCTTCGACGATGATTTGGGTATCGGGCACGGCATCGGCCGGAATCGGTCTGTCCTGACCGCTGATGAGGTGCTCGTTTCGCACCATGCAGGTGTTCGCGCCGGGCACAAGGCGGATCTCGGCTTTCGAGTCGGCCCAGAGGCGTTGGCCGGATTTGAGGATGATCGGATCGTTAATGTAGTACGGTTCGCTGCGGGCTGGAAAGTAAATCGTTCCCTGCTTGGCAAGTGCCGCCTGAATCGCGGGATTCCAGATCTTGGCGTTCACGGTGCTCGTAACGTCGGTGCCGTGGGGACCGGGCCAGACCTCGGTCCACGATGCGGTAACTGCCAAGCCTTCGAAATCCACGACGCTGGATGACGCGGTCGGCGGAGACAACAGCGGCTTCACCGCTCGTTCCACACGTTCCGTGATCTGGTCGGCCAGTTGCTCGGACGCCACTGCGCCCCGAACCGTCGCTGCCGCAACCAACGCCCCTGCCCAAACCAGGCCGTACACGCAAAGAATCCTTCCGGTCATGAACTGTCGCATGTTGTTTTTCCTGTTTGATGCACACGGCTGCCAGCAGATGGAGCGACGTCGGTAGTCTTACCACAGTCGGCAAGCTGGTCCAAGCCCTTACCGACAAGCCGCAGAACGAGACCAAGCGCGCGGCCTACTCCTCACCGAGTTCTCCCGACTTGTCGGCTGGTCGGATAGGGGGCTCCGGGTTAGGCACGAGGCGGGAACACTCCCAGGCGAGCGGCAGGAAATAACGTACCCGTAGGTCGGCCTTTCCAGGCCGATCGGGACGGTCTTGGAAGACCATCCTACATTAAGTCGGGTAAGTTATTTCCTGCCGCTCGCCCCACCGACTTACGTCGGGAGCTTCTCGCGGGGCGATCACGACACTGTTAGCATTTCGAAATGTTATGATGAAGGCCTGCTTTCCGCTACTATTTCAGCGGCCTTTTGCGGCTGGGCGTTAAACGAATGTCCGGCCCACGAGTCTCGAAAAACGCGCACGAAAGCTACCAAGACATCTGGAATCGCAAGGTCCGTCAATCGAAGGAGATCCAACCATGACACAGTCGCGTCGTCCAACCCTTTCACGTCGGAGTTTCCTCTGCCAGACGACGTCCGGTGCCGTGGCCGCCGGCTTGGCTCTGGGCGCGCGCCCCAACTACGGTGCCGCAAGTGCCGACGGCCTGCGCGCGGGCGAGGGCGTGGTCGATACCACTCCGCCCTTGGGAATCGAGCTGGCCGGGTTCCACCGACCGCCGAACAATCCGCGGCTGATCAACGCCATCCGGCAGCCGACCTCCGTCCGGGCGCTGGTGCTCACCTGCGGCGAGACCCAGACGGCGATCATCTCGCTGGATCTGCTCTACCTGTCCTACGAGTTCACCGGCCGCGTCCAGGCCGAGGTCGCACGCCAGACGGGAATCCCGGCCGCTCATGTTCGGGTCTGCGCCACGCACAGCCACAGCACGCCCGCCTTCCAGTTCATGCACCAATGGGGCGCCGTACCGCGCGACTACATGGCCACGGTGGAGAAGAAGTGTGTCGAGGCCTGTCGCTTGGCCAAAGAGGACTTGGCTCCGGCTGAGGTCTACCTGGGCAAGGCCCGCGCCAAGGGCGCGAATTTCAACCGGACCACCAAGAACTTCCAGACCGACGCCGAGTTCACCAAGGACTCGACCGAGGAGCAGCGCTGGCTCGACACGATGCTCCACGTGCTGCGGTTCGAGCGGTCGGGCGGCCGGCGAAACCTGCTGTGGTACCACTTCTCCAACCATCCGGTCTGCTTCCGCGACAACCAAGCTGGCCCGGACTGGCCGGGGCTGGTGGCGACTCGCGTCGCCGAGAAACACAAGCTCACACCAGTCTTTCTCCAGGGCCATGCGGGAGACGTGAACCCCGGCGACGGCAAGCTCTGGATCGGCGAGGCCGAGCCGACCGCCACGGCCGTGTGCGAAGCTTTCGACCGGGCCTTGGACAGCGTCAAGCCGGTCAAGGTCGACGCGCTGCGGACGGCCGTCGAGCCGTGCCAGTTGCCCGTAGACATGGCCCTGTTCAAGACGTGGCTGGAACAGTATCGCCAAGACGCGGCGGCCTGTAAGAGCGGCCCGTGGGTGGACGCCGGGTTCGCCGCAGCCTGGTTCGAGAAAGCCGCGAAGCAGGACCTCAACCAAACGCACCTGCCGATCACCCTGGCGGCGATCCGGCTGGGCGAGGTGGGCCTGGTCTTCCATCCGTCCGAACTGTACAGCTACTACGGCTTGGCCATCCGCCGGGATTCGCCGCTGGCCGACACGCTTGTGGTCGGCTATACCGACGGCGCGATCGGCTATGCCCCGGACGTGAATGCTTATAAGGCCGGCGAATACGCGGCCGTCGTGGTGCCGAAGATCCTCGACAATCCGCCGCTCGTCCCCACCGCCACCCAAGCCCTGGCCGCGTCGGCGGTCGGGGTGCTCAGGAAAGTGGCCGGGTAAGGAATCACGGACCCGGTGGAGGTTTGCTGGGTCGCTTAACAAGTTGGCTTCCTCAGTACGCACCCCGCAGTTATGCCGATATCCAGCGCGCGACCCCGGAATGGGACGCCCGCACGGGCGAACATTGGGGTAATCCCTTTTGGGTAGCGAGAATGTACCGGCAGTACAATGCGAAGGTCGGTGTGTGGGATTAGAACAAATCCTCGACTTGATCGAACAGCTTCCGGCCCGCGAACGCGAGGCATTGGACCAACAACTCGCCGAGCGTGCAGAGACGGAATGGCGCCGCGAGGCGGCGCAAGCCCGACGAGAGGCCGAAACGAGGGGAATCGACGAATCTGCCATCGATGAGGCCATCCGCAGGCGGCGGTGTTCTTCTCCGCCAGGTGCGGAGCATTAGCCGACTGGTCTACATCGAGTTCTCGCTCACGCAACGCAAGGCCGACTTCTATCGGGCCATCGTCCACGCCTTGGAGTTCTTCGGCGGGAGTCCCCGCAAAATCATCTTTGACAACCTCAAGGCGGCCGTGCTCAACGGTCATGGTCGTTCGGCCTGCCTGCATCCGGAGTTCCTGGCCCTCTGCGGCCACTTCTGTCTGGAAGCGATCGCTTGTGCACGCCGGGACCCGGAATCGAAAGGCGTCGTCGAGGCGGGGGTGCGGTACGTGAAGCGGAATGCCTTGCAGGGCCGGAGCGAAGAACTGACCCGCTGGGAGGACTACCCGAAGTTCGCCGTCCGCTGGCGCGAGGAAGTGGCCAACGTGCGGCTCCATGAGACGACCCGAGAACGCCCCGTGGAGCGCTTCGAGAAGGAACGTCCGCTGCTGCGTCCCTTGCCCCGACTGCCGTTCGACACGGACGAGGTCGTGTCCGCCATCGTCAGTCCCCTGGCACGCGTCGAGTTCGACGGCAATCGCTACTCCACCCCGCCCGACATGACGCGTCAGACGGTGATCGTGCGGGCCACCCCGACGCACGTGCGGTTGATCCACCAGGGACGCGAAGTCGCCTGCCACACGCGCTGCTACGAGCGGGGCCAGTTGGTCCGCCAACCGGAACATCACCTGGAGGCCCTCAAGTATCGGCACCGCACCCGCGCCTCCCACGTGGAACAGACCTGGGATGCCCTGGGACCCGAGGCCCGCGAATTCCACCGGCAGCTCTGCCTGCGGCCCCTGAAGACCACCGTCCACCTGCGCCGCTTGTTGAGCTTCGTCCACCTCTACGGGCGCGACGAAGTCTTGGCGGCCATCCGACTGGCTCAGCAATACCAGACCTACGATGCGGCCTACGTGGAGACGCTCTTGTTACAGGAACGCCGCCGCCGCGAACTCCCGCCCCCGATGCCCTTGCGACTGCAACGTCAGGAACTGATCGACGACATCGAACTGGAGGACCCCGACCCCGGGGCCTATGACCGACTGTTTCAAGACCACGAACCCCAAACGGAAAAAGACCATGACTAACCCCGATCCCCACGCCGCACTGCGCGAACACCTGGCCGAGTTGCGTCTGGACCAGATCGCCGAGATCTATCCGGAAGTGTTGAACGAAGCGGCACGCAAGAACTGCTCACCACTGGACGTACTGGTGACCCTGGTGGCCGCCGAAGTCACCGCCCGTCGCGAACGGGCTCTGCAACGTCGCATCGCCGCGGCCCGGCTCCCCAAACGCAAGACCCTGGAAGAGTTCGACTTCGCCTTCCCCAAACGCCTCCCCAAACAAAAAGTCCTGCGCCTGTTTGACTGTGAGTTCGTGGCCCAACATCAGTCGGCCGTACTGATTGGACCGACGGGGATCGGCAAGACG
>JAPLNJ010000398.1 GCA_026692885.1 Planctomycetota bacterium
TGGCGTTGAGCAAGTGGGAGAAAATCAATCTCGGATCGACCATCCCGTCCCAACGTAAGCAAGCCTTCCCCAGCCCCAAACGCGGAATAGAAACGGGATCAAATCAATCGGCCTTGACAGGCACAAACTGAACACGCCAGGTCGGACCACTTTTCCGTTTGCGTCGGCGTACTGGCGTCCGGATCGGCGGCCACCTGAGCGGCGAATTGCACCAACCGTCGCGTGCGCCGCAGGTCTCCCAGTTCACAGCTACCGAATTGTTGTTGCGCCCACTTGTTCACGTCCAGTTCCAACATTGCCACGTGCGTACCTCCATGCGTCGATGCTGGACTTCGCCTTCGTAGCCGCCAGGCCCGGCAACCGAAAACCGCCGTGGTTGCCTCTCCCATCTACTACGCACGAAATACACGCCTGGCTCACTCCACGATCAAACTTCCACCCACGACCACCCTTGCGAGTGCTATCACAGGTCGCTCGCCCGCCCTGGCAAGAGGACTCGCTAGCTGGAAGAATGACGGTAATGCTCAGCTCTCCAGAGCCGTGCAGTTCGACTTCGACTAGCCAAGCCGCTCACGATCTCTGACCGGGTTCAAAGCGTCAAAACGCGACAGAGCGTATCCGGCACGGCTCTGGAGAGCCATGCTACGACGGTGCAGTTCGACTTCGACCAGCCAAACCGCTTACGATCTCTGCCCGCTCGACGCGGCAGGGCGTGACAGAACGTATCCCGCACGGCTCTGGAGAGCCGTGTTACGTGGGTGACAACGCGGACCGAAATAACTTCCCGGTTGGGCCGTAACTCGCGGCGGATGGTAATGGACAGTGGCTCCGGTTCCAAGGGCCGCCTTGGTCGTCCGGTTGTCGGCTTCAGCCGACACCCTGTCTGCCACCAGCTTTAGCTGGTGGGAACCGCTGCCCGCAGCATTTCCAGGAGCCGGCTTCAGCCGGGCTTCTCGATCTGGTTTCAACCCTTCGCGGGAATCCCGCCGGTTCGCCTGGAACGCTGTCTAAAGACCTGAGGAGAAGTCCGGCTGAAGCCGGCTAAGGTGCGCGAGGCCCTCTCGACGGGGAGCCGGCTGAAGCCGGCTAACCAGCCTGCAAACCGGTCGCGCAGCGTTCGACGAAACCGGGTCAGAGTTCCTAGCTTGCGTTCTTCCGAGCAATCGCCCGCTGCATAGCTTGGCCCATGTCGGCGGGGCTATCAGCGACCTCGATGCCGGCCTGGCGGAGGGCTGCGATCTTTTCGACCGCGGTGCCTTTGCCGCCGGAGATGATGGCCCCGGCGTGCCCCATGCGTTTGCCGGGCGGTGCAGTCCGTCCGGCAATGAAAGCGGCCATGGGCTTAGTGACATGCTGCTGGACGAAGGCCGCCGCCTCCTCTTCCGCCGTACCGCCGATCTCGCCGATCATCAGGATGGCTTCCGTCTGCGGATCGGCCTGGAAGAGTCTTAGCAGATCGATGAACGAAGTGCCCACGATCGGGTCGCCGCCCAAACCGACGCAGGTGGTCTGACCGAGTCCCAGGTTGGTCGTCTGCCAAACCGCCTCGTAGGTCAATGTGCCGCTACGGCTCATCACGCCCACGCAGCCGCGGCGGTGAATGTAGCCCGGCATGATGCCGATTTTGCACTCCTCGGCGGTGATGATGCCTGGACAATTGGGCCCAATCAGGGTCGCACCGGAACGTCGGACCAGGTCGTACACCCGCACCATGTCCAGCACCGGGACGCCCTCCGTGATGGCCACGATCACCTCGATCCCCGCGTCGACCGCTTCCAGGATGGCATCGGCGGTGAACGCCGCCGGTACGAAGATCATGGTGGCCTTGGCATCGGTCTTGGCCACGGCCTCAGCCACCGTGTCGAATACCGGCAGACCTTCGAAAGTCTCTCCGCCCTTGCCCGGTGTAACGCCACCGACCAGCAGCGTTCCGTAGGCCAGGCAGCCCTTCGTGTGGAAAGCACCTGCTCGGCCCGTAATGCCCTGACAGATCACCCGCGTGTTTTTGTGGACAAGAATGCTCATACCGTTTCCTTAAACCGGTCCTTCAGGCACTCGCCGCGGCGGCTACGACTTTCTGCGCCGCGTCTGTCAGCCCATCGGCGGCGATAATATTCACTCCGCTTTCAGCCAGGATCTGGCGACCTTCCTGGACCTCTGTGCCCTCCAAGCGAACCACCAGCGGCACGTTGAAGCCGACCGTCTGGTAGGCTTCCAGAATCGCCTTGGCGATAGTCGTGCATTGCATGATGCCGCCAAAGATGTTTACCAACACGGCCTTCACGTTGGCATCGGCCAGCAGGATCTGAAACGCCTTGGTCACCTGCTCGGTGTTCGCCCCACCCCCGACGTCCAGAAAATTCGCCGGCTCTCCACCATGCCATTTGATGAGATCCATGGTGCTCATCGCCAACCCGGCTCCGTTGACCAGACAGCCGATATTGCCGTCCATTTTCACGTAGCTCAACCCGGCTGTGGCGGCCTGGACTTCGTCGGGTTCTTCTTCGGTCAGGTCGCGAAGTTCCGCCAGTTCGGCGTGCCGGAACAGCCCGTTGTCGTCAAAGCTGATCTTCGCATCCAAGGCCAGCATTTCGTTTCGGGCCGTGAGCACCAGCGGATTGATCTCCACCAGACTGCAGTCGTAGTCGACGAAGGCCCTGCACATCGCCTGCATGAACTTGGCTGCCGACCGCACGGCAGCTCCGGCGATCCCCAGTTTCCAGCACAGCTTGCGGACTTGATAGCCTTCCAGGCCGACCTGCGGATCGAAAGACTCTTTGAAGATCAAATCCGGGGTTTCCGCCGCGACTTTTTCGATCTCCACGCCGCCTTCGCTGGAGACCATCAGTACCGGCCTGGCCGCGGCCCGGTCGATTACGATGCCCAGGTACAACTCGCGGGCGATGTGGCAGCCTTCCTCGACCAGCACTTGACGCACCGTCTTGCCCACGGCGCCAGTCTGGATCGTGACCAGTGTTTGGCCCAGCATTTTTTTCGCGACCGCCGCGGCCTCGTCGCTACTTCGCACCAGTTGGACACCCCGCTGATCAGGATGCTCGCGAAAGGCTCCCTTACCGCGCCCGCCGGCGTGGATCTGGGCTTTGACGATAGCGACCGGGACGTTCAACTCGACAAACGCCAGGCGTGCTTCGTCGGGCGTTTTCGCGACACTGCCGCGCAAGACGGGCACGCCGGCATTGCGAAGGATCTGCTTGGCCTGAAACTCGTGAATTTTCATGGGGGAAGCCCCGCGTCAAGGATGGGTTACTCTGCCCGCAGCCGAGCACCAGCGTAACGAAATCCGGCGAGGCCACAAGAGGACATCAAGGCATTACGGGGGCATTGTATCAGCAGGAGAAGTGCTTAGCGGTGATCACCGGTCCAGGCCTGCCTCGCCGCTGGCCAGCAGTGCCCGCCAGATCTCTGACAAGGCCAGCGCTTCATCCAAGCGGTCGGCCAAGAGCAGCTTGGCCGCAGTCATTTCGCGCGGCGAAGGCAGGCGTCCTTGAGCAGACAGGAAGACGTGTTCGACCTTGCGTTCGGGCTTCAGCGGGCTGGTGGCCAATCGCTCCAACCAGCCATTTCCGGGCGTTGCTTGGGCGGTCTGCGGCTCGATGATCTCCAGGTTGCCCGTGTTCGTCCAGGTCCGCCGTCCGTAAAAACCAGCGGCGATGATGCCCGCTTCGCTGCCGTGGCTCTTGGGCCGCGAGTTCACCGCGAGCATCAAGGACTTGTACACGTCACGCGGCGGTTTACCTGGCAGATAGCAGCGGGCAAACAACGGCTGCCCACCTTTTTCCGGAGCATCCATCCAGCTTTCCGGCATCCGTCGATCCGACAGCCGGAAAGGCTCACTCAAGACAATCCAGCGAGTCAGCCCTTTCAGATCAAACTCGTGGGCGGCCAGTTCGTCGGACAGACGCTCGAATAACTGCGGCTGTGCGGGTGGATTGTGCGGGCCCAAGTCATCGACCGGCTGCACGAATCCGTAACCCAGCAGGGTCGCCCACAATCGATTCACCACGGCGCGCGGGAAGTCGTCCGCCAAGATCACCAGTTGGGCCAACTCCTGGCGACGGCGCACGTCACGCACTAGGCCGCTGTGAGGAACCTCGTAGCCATTGAGCGCCGGATACGCGATCCTCAGCCGGCCATCGGGCAACCGGTAGAAAATCTCTGCGTCCTTGGCTGCACCGCTTTCGCCCGGAAAGTCCGCGTCCGTCAAAGTCGCCACGTCCTGGCTTGGTCCGCGCTGCACTTGCATTTGCCGGAAGAACGCATTCAGTTGCCAGAACTCACCTTGTTCGCGTCCCGCTGTCGGCTGATCATGGCATTGGGTGCAGACCAACTGCCGCCCCAGGAACACTCGAGCGGTACGGTCCGTGGCCTCGACCGCTTGGTGGGCGGCACCCGCCACCAGGAAGTTCACGGCGCCGTTATAGTCCTCCGCACCCCGCCGGGTGCTGCCACTGGCCGAAAGCAGCTCCTGCACCAGCTTGTCGTACGGCTGGTTCGCCTGCAACGCAGCCTGGAGGTAGTCCTGCAACGGCTCACCATCGGCCGCGTGGTCTTTTCTTGCGTCGGATCCCAGCAACGTGGCCGCCCATAAGCCGGCCCAATGTCGGGCGTACTCGTCGCTGGCCAGCAACTGCTCGACCAAGCTCTGGCGTTTGTCGGCGATCTTGCTCTTGGCGAACCGATCGATTTCGTCCTTGCTCGGCTCGCGCCCGATCAGCCGTTCGTACACGCGTTGGCACCACTGCATCTCGCCGACAGGCGGCGATGGAGTCACGCCGTGTTCACGCCACGCCTGCTTCAGCGCCTGGTCGACAAAAGCGATGATTTCCGAATCGGGGGATGGTTTGCGGAGCTTGCGTTGGGGTAGTGGCGGCCTCGGCGAATCGCCCTTAGTGACTCTGGTCGATGCGAGACGCGGCGTCACCCGTTGCGGAGACCATTTCTCACGGGGTGTCCGTTCACGCGGCACGGCGACGACTTTCGGACCCGCTGGCCGAACGCCCCGGTGGGCTTGATTCGGCCGCCCCGACAACGTCGTTCCCGGTTGTTTGCTGTTTTCGAAACGTGCCACAGGCGGACCGTTGGGTTGCTCTTGGAGGACGTACACCAGCAGAGACGCGGCAGCCGCCAAGGTTCCGGCAGCCAATACCAGCCACCCGCTGGGTGCTCGTGAGCGACGATGCGGACGAGACCGCGGCGCCGGCTCTGCCAGCGGCTCGGCGAAGATGTCCGGCAGCGGCGGTGCCGCGAACTGCACCGGCGGAGGGGTGGGTGTGTAAGCCAGCGAGGCTTCGGGAGTAGTCAGCAGCGGAGACGCGGCGACGAACTCAGCGGCGGTGGTAAGTTCCACCTCGCCGCATCGAGTCTGCCAGGTTTGCAAGATCTTGGCCGTCAGGTCCGGAGGGTAATGTCCACCGAGGACTTCCTCCAGATACGCGTCCAGAATTCGTTCCCTATTCGCCTCGTTCACCGATTTTCCCCTCAATGCACTTTTTCAGTTGTTTCTTGGCCCGCTGCATCAGGTTCTTGGCCCCGTGCTCGGTAATACCCAAAGTGGTCGCGATATCCGCCCTCGACCCACGATCACGGAACCGCATCTCCAAGGCTTGGCGAGCCCGTTCTGTCAACTTCTGGAGGCACTCCTGAAGAGCCTCCAAAAGCACATCTCCATTGTCCTGTCCGGCCCACTTCTCCCACGCTTTGTCAAACTCGTCGATGTTCTCGACCGCGACGACCTTGCCGGCCCGTCGCTGCGCCGAAATGAACTGGTGAAAGGCCACTTTTCGCAGAAACGCGGCCCTGGCCGTGGAACCGTGGTCAACGAACGGCCGCTGCAGCACAGCCAGGAACGTCTCTTGCGTCAAATCGTCTGCCTGCGCCGGCTGACAGCCCAGCGCCCGCAAGTATCGCCACACACCCTGCTGATATGTCTCAATCAGCTCGGCAGGATCGAAACCTGTGGTCTCTGGCGTCGGCGCCATTGGCATGGTTCATCAAGTCTCTAAGCGAGCCACTGCCAAGAAAGTACTCAGTGTCGACTGGATTGCAGCGGCTGAAGGTATTCTCACTCCACGGCTTAGAACATTCAATGCGTCCGCGAGAAGGAGGCCTGTGCGCTCACCCGTTTGTCCCAGGCGGCAGAATCAAATAAGAATGGCCCATTCCCGGTTGTTGCTTAGTGTGCATCGCAACTTAGCCGCTGCCAGCAAATCGTAACTGTCCGCGTAGAGAGAACTTAGCCGGCTTCGCCGGAACCCTAATCTTTCGCCTTAATCTTTCCCTCCATTCCCATGCAGCCGGAGGAAGATTAAGGCGAAAGATTAGGGTGAAAGATTAAGTCGCCATTCATCGCAACCATCCCAGACTCGCCATCATTACAAATTCCTATTGGATCAAGTTACGGCGGATCGCGACGGCTACGAACCGCGACACTTGTATTCTTCGCCGGTCCTTTATCCGTGCTCTGACTCTGCCATCCGTGCGGGTCTTCGGCGTTGATCGTAACACTGCGAAATGCCGTCACTGCTGGCTGGTCCCGTCCGAGAAGCTCCCGACGTAAGTCGGTGAGAGCAGTCCCGCCAACTCCTAACACCGCGGCGCCTCACCGAGTTCTCCCGACTCGTCGGCTGCCCGCCGCTTCCGGCGGCGGGCAGCCGACGAGTTGGGCCGGTCAGATCTGGGGCTCCGGGTTAGGCACAGGGCGGGAAACAAAGAGGTGCCCCTGCGCGAGAAGCGGAACCTTACGCCGCAGGGATTGGTGAGGACGTGGCGGCAGAGTCAGGTAGATCAGAATTGCTCCGCACGGATGACAGAGCCAGAGCACGGATGATATTTCTTTCGCGGTCCTCATGGCTTCGCTTGGAGTGCATGGACAATCACCAGGGGCTGGTTCTTCAGGTCCAAGGTAGCTCGCAGGCGGTTCATGGTCTCGGCGGGTTCGGCTTCCAGTAGGCCGGCATAGGTGACGAAATGACTGGCTTCCGGCGATTGTTCGAGGCCCACGCCGCCGGCGCCGGCACCAGGCGCCAAGCAGTGGTGGGCGGCGACTTCGGGCGTCGCCAGGCCCAGCCCTAGCCGATCGGGATTGAACTTGATGCTCCAGAATGCCCCGGGGGCCTTGACCTGGGCCGACACGCCGTCGGCCTGCTTGCCGACCTCGCCGGTGGCGCCGGTGGAGAACAAGTACTTGCCCGGCGTGGGGCCGTCGGCGGCGAAGTTCCGCGGATCGTCGAACTCCCAGTAGACAGCCGTGCCTTCGTTCAGCAGCACTTCCACCCAGGACACACCGCCGAACAGACTGATCGTCTTGACCAGGCCCGCAGCCTCGGCACAGGCGTACCGCACCAGGGCCGGTCCGCGCGCCGTGCAAGTCAACTGGAAATCCGCTGCGCGTAGGGAGTGCACGTCCGAAAAGCCGGACCAGCTTGTCTCGCCCGGCATGGTCACATCGCGGTTCTGCAGACCTTTCACCTCCCAGCGGTAGAGGTGGCCGCCTTCCGACCCTAACAACAATCGCACCCGATTGTTTTCGAGCCACTTCTTCCCGTCCGGAGCGTCGGTGGTGAGGGCGGCTGACGGCAACACCTGCGGCACTTGGCTCAGGCCTAGATAGACGCTGACGTTAGTTTCGCTGCCGGTGGACAAGCGGCCGGGCACGAGCAGCGTCAGCCGCGTTTTGCCGGGTTTGTGGGAGGGATCAAGTTGGCCGAGGATTTCTTCCGGCCCCTGGCCGCTCCGCAAGAGGAACGCGCGGACCGGTTTAGCCGCCAACTCGACCGGCAACGCCACCTCCAGTTCCAGCGGCAATTCGAAACGGTCGACATTCCCGGCGCGGATGGTCAGACCCAGGCGATGTGTGGCCGTCGGTTCGGCCCATGCTCCGTTCGGCTCCAGGGACGTGGTCAGGACGTCCTGGGGCCGGGTGCGGCGGGCAAAGGTCTCTGGTGGTTCCAGCCCGACCTCTTCCGGCCGCGGCAGACGCTCTCCGGCGGCTGCCTGCTGGTGGGCGTTGGCCAGTCGTTCCAGCAGGGCGGTGTACCACTGGATGACGTTCGCGTAGCGTTTCATCGTTAAGTCGAGCGCGTAAGGCTTACTCTCCGAGAGCCACAACGTCTGGAACTGTTGGCCCAGAGCCTCGTGCGCGTCGCGGTTCTTGCGGACCAGGGTCTCGATCTTCGCGAGCAGCGGCAGGGCCTCCTGCGGCGGGACTTCGTAAGCCCGGTTGTACAGCTCCGAAGCGTCCAGTCCGTCGAGCATCCGTTGGCCGATCAGTTCCATGCGCCGAGCGCCGAACAGGAAGGCGTCCAACAGTTGAGCGTTGATCGTGGCTTGGTTCCGACAGGCTTCCAGGTCGGTGATGGCAGGCTGCACGAGATCCAACAAACGTTGTCCGGTCGAACGGATGGTGACCGGGTTGCGCACGGGCTTGAAGTCGTTTTCCCAGAAACGCGAGTTATTCATACCCTGCATCCCTGCCAGCCGATGCGTCTGGGCCAGACGATCGACGGCTCGGCCGAAATGGTCTTCCGGTTCGCCAAACAGAACCGCACCCAGCCGACGGTTGAACTGTTCGGGTGTGGTGGCCGACGCGTTCCAGGCACATTCGGCACCCCACGCGTAGCCGTGCCATTTCGGCGCGTTGATCGCCTCGCCGTCATCTTCCCATTCGGTGTTCAGCATCCCGATCGCCCCGTGTTGAACGCCGTCGCGCACGAAGTTGTGGATGTTGACCGTGGCCACGCCAAAGTCCGGCAGGATGCGACTCCAATTGCTGACGCCGGGGCAGACGAAGAACTCGTAACCCGATTTCGTGAACGGCAGGATCTGGTCCTCGAAGCTCGGCCGGGCATCGTAGCCCCAGGTGAGCATGATCGTGTCCTTGGGAATCTGGTCCAGCTGGTCCGGGTGTTGCAGGATGATATCGCCCCACATCATCATCCGTTTCTGGTACTTGTCTTTAAGCAGATCGTGCACGCGGCGAATATGGCGGACGTACACGCCGCCCACGCCGACCTGTGCGGCCAACTCCTTGGAAGGCCCCGTGCCCAAGCCCCACGTTTCGTCGCAGCAGACGTTGAAGAACGGGAACGGTAGCAGCGGGCAGACCTCGGAATAGATGTCGTCCAGCAATTGGTACGACTCCTCCTTGACGGGCGAGAGCACATCCGGCGTCTCACGGAGCGCAGCGAATTCGTCGTGCTGCAGGATACGGCCAAAATGCCCGAACGATTGCTGATTGCCGAGGACCCCCACGTGTAGACGTTGGCCGAAGTCCACCCAGGCCCGCAGATCCTCGGGCTCCAGCGATCCGTCCGGCGGACCGATTTGCGGATGCTTCTGGAAGTGGTACTGGTACTCCATATAGTACGTGATCAGGTTCATCTTGAAGTGCGAACCCAGGGCCGTCTGGAGTTTGAGCGTGTCCAGCGTCGAACTCGGGCCGCGGGTCAAGTCATCTTGAAAGCATCGCCACCGCAGCGACGGCCAATCGCGAATCGTCAGACAGGGCAGGCCGCCATCTCGGCGGTTGGCACGCACCAATTGCAGGAGCGTCTGCAGGCCGTAGTAGAGTCCCGCCGACCCGGAAGCGACGCACGTCACCTCGTCGGGACAGATTTGCAGCGCATAGTCCTCGGGGGTCGCCTCAGCGCGGCTGGTGCGTGAGGACGCAGCGTGAGGACCGGGGATCGACCAGCGCCAGCGGTGCGTGGAGCCTGCTGCGCCGCGAACTTCCGGCACCGGCAACTTGGCCCGCTGCAGTTCAGCGCCCAGCAACTGTCCGAACAGCGTCGCCGACTCGGCGGGGGCTTCCACCAGCAGCGGGCGATCCAGTGCGAACGTGCCCTGATCGAGTTGCACCTCCTTGGGGAACGGCACCAGTCGCAAGGCTTGGGCTTGATCGGCATCGTCGCCGTGAGCATCGTCCGCCGAGACCACCAACGCCAGAACCAGCATCACACCGACGTGCATAGGAGATCCTCCAGGTCTGTTCGTCTTAACGCGGCCTTCAGCCGCAACCAAGTAGGTCAGGCTTTCCAGGCTGACGTCAGCCTGGAAAGCCTGACCTACAAGAAGTACCGCGCCAAAGTCGCACGGATCGCCGCTGCGGAAACTGGCTTCGCCAGGTAGTCGTCGCAACCCGCCGCCAGGCATTTCTCGCGAGCACCGCGCATCACGTTCGCCGTCAAGGCGATGATGGGACCGCGCCACCCGCGGTCGCGAAGCCAATGCGTGACTTCATAGCCATCCATCTGCGGCAACTGGATGTCCATCAGGATCAACTCGTAGGGCCGTCCTTCAGCTCGGGATTGCTCGACCATTTCACAAGCTTGACGCCCATTCGGGGCGATTTCGACTTCGAGATTGGACTTCTGGAGCAGCAACCGAACCACCAGTTGGATGCCGGGATCGTCTTCCACGAACAGCACTCGGCCCTGCAACGCCACGACCGCTGCCACGGACGTCGTCCGTTCGCCAGCCGTCGGACTCGTTCGAGGGGCCGGCGGGATTCCCGGATCGGGCAGTGGCCCAGGATCGATCGTCAGGGTGAAGGTACTTCCCCGGCCCAACTCGCTGGTGACCTGAAGATCACCGCCGAGCGACCTCGCCAATCGTCGAGAAATCGCCAACCCCAGTCCTGTGCCTCCGCAAGGGCGGCTCGCCGAGGAATCCACCTGGACGAAAGGTTGAAAGAGATCGTGGATCCTCTCCGGGGGGATACCGATGCCGGTGTCCGTCACCAGGAACTGCAGTTGGGGACACTGATTCGTGTCCTGGAGACAGCGGCAAGTTAGACAGACCTTACCCCGCTCCGTGAACTTAACGGCGTTCACCAGCAGATTCACGAGGATTTGACGGAGGCGGGCGGGGTCTGTCTGAAGCTGTTCTGGCAGTGGGTGCTGGCTGATGTTTTCCAGATGCAACCCCTTCTCCGCGGCCCGCACCTCCACCACCGCCAAGACGTCCTTGGTGAGCTGTGTCAGGGAGCAGGTCGTCTTGACCAGATCCAGGCGGCCAGTTTCAATCTGCGACAAATCCAAAATGTCGTCGAGCAACGTCAGCAGAGCTTGCCCGTTGCTGTGAATTAGACTCAAGAATTGGTGTCGCTCGTGGGGGGCCAGATTTGGCGCGTCCAGCAATTCGCTGAAGCCCAGAATAGCCGTCATCGGCCCGCGAATCTCATGGCTCAAGGTGGCCAGAAACTGACCCTTGGCTTGATTGGCAGCGTCGGCTGCCTCCTTGGCCATGGCCAAGGCTTCCTCCGCCTGCTTCCGGTGGCTGATGTCGCGCACCACGGCCACGAAGGCGTCCGAACCGCAGGTGGTCAGCCGGGCCTCGAAATGCCGCGGCGTCCCGTCCATTGGCAGGCTGTATTCATACACGACCACACCGCCAGCCGCGAGCGATTCCTGCATCTTGGCGGACATCAATTTCGCCACGGACTCGGGCAAGATTTGGTGGATCCGTTTTCCCAGGGCTTGCTCGCAAGGCACCGCAAGGCCCGCCGCAGGGCCGCCGCAGTCCAGAATTACGCCATCGGGGCCGATCAGCAGGACTAAGTCCGGGACGGCATCCAGCAAAGCTCGGATGCGATCCTCCTTCTGCCTTTCCCGATAATAGACCGCCATCGCCTGCCGGACCACTTCCACCAGCGCCTGATTATTCCACGGTTTGGCAATGTAATGATACAGGTCAGCGTCGTTGACCGCATTGGTGACGCCTTCGAGATTGGCCCGCCCGGTCAGCATGACCTTGAGGGTGTTCGGCGAGATCCGCTGAATGTGTTTCAGTAGTTCATCTCCTTTCATGTTCGGCATGACGTAGTCGGAGATGACCACCAAGACTTCACGCCGCTCCGCCATGAGATCCAGGACCAATTCCAGTGCCTCCTGGCCGTCTTCGGCGATCTCTACGGCAACGTGATCGCCGAAGGCCTGCGTCAGGACTGTCCGCAGCCCATCCAGTACGAATTTCTCGTCGTCCACGCACACAATCACCGGCTTCTTCATATAGCTGCAGCAGCCCTCCAACGCTGATTTCAATCAAGTCATCGGCATTCTCGGCCTTGATCGGAACGTGGCGTAAAACGCTAGCGCTGCGTAACGTTCTGATCAAGGCTGCATTCCCGACAATGCCGTATTGGTAGGCGGTGCGGAGATGGTTGTCAACGGGATTGCAACTCCTCGGTTCGCAGGGTGTCCCGTGAGAATCTCTCGTCATCCACGCAGAGGAGGATTTTCTGCTTGTCCACAATCTGATTTCCCTGTGGGATGTGGAGTCCCAAACCACTGCCCTCGCCGGTGACTTTGGTCGTGAAAAACGCATCGAAGGCTTTCGGCTGGAGCTCCGCGGGGATTCCGGCGCCGGTGTCGGTGACACGCACCACGAGATCCGGTGTAGGCTGGCGATGGCGTTTCGGTATCGGCCTGCACAGTACCTTGAGCGGTAATTGACACGCGATGGGCCGACGCCTAGATTGGCGGAAGCAGTTGAGATTTTGGGATCAGGAGCTAGGTTATGGAGACACAGATTATGACCTATGAAGCAACAACCAGACGTGCATTTCTCGGCGGCGCGGCAGCCCTTGTGGCCGGTGCCATCGTGCCGGGGCGAGTGCTGGGAGGTGAATCGCCACCGCTGGCCGCTGCCGCGGCAGGCAAGCCCAACTCCGTCTTCAACGGGGTGCGCATCGGGTGCATTACGTACAGTTACCGTGGTGGTATCAACTCGGCGGAAGATACTCTCAAGGCCCTTGTTCAGGATGGGCTCAGCGAAGTGGAACTGATGGGCGGGCCGATACAGGCGTATGCTGACTTGGGCACCGGCGGTGGCAAAGGTGCTGCCCCGGGGCAGCCGATCGACGCCCAACGCCAGACGCAACTGGCTAAGTGCCAGGAGCTGCGCAAGATGTACAACGCTGCGGGCGTTAACATCCACATCCACAAGATGGGCTTTGGCCAGTCGGACGAGGAGATTGATTTCAGTTTCCAAGTGGCCAAGGCGCTGGGCTGCGTGGGCATCACCACGGAGCGTTCGGAGACGCTGGCCAAGAAGCTTGCGCCTTTCGCCGACAAGCACAAGATCTGGGTTGCTTTCCACAACCACACGAACAACTACCCGGTGATGGATAAGACGGACCCCATCCTGTCCTATGGCCAGTACATCGGCTTCAACTTCGATGTCGGCCATTATTTCGCCGGCACCAAGGGACTGTGTCCAATTCCCGTGATTGAGAAGTACCACGACCGCATCGTCAGCCTTCATCTGAAGGACAGGACCGCGGAAGGCGGGAACCTGCCCTGGGGCCAGGGGAAGACGCCGATCAAGGAAATTCTCCAGTTGATGCGGAAGGAGAAGTGGACGTTCCCGGCTGACATTGAGCTTGAGTATAAGGTTCCGGAAGGCTCGGACTCTGTGGCGGAAGTGGCCAAGTGCGTTCAGTACTGCAAGCAGGCGCTCGCCTGATGGACGCCCGGGTGGCTGTTGAGTTTGCCGCTCGGACTGCCTCGTACTCGAAGGGAATCATCGCCGATACGGAATTGGTCCGCACGGGCTTGGCTGGGTGGCCACGTAGAGAACTGTGGCCACCCGTGCCTCGCTCTGGCGGACCTGGGAAAGAATCAACATGCGCGTCCCCCGCTTGCTTCCGGTCATCGCCATGTTGGCGGGCCTGTGCTCAGCCGTTCGATCGGCGACCGTCGAGGATACCTGGCAATATGCGACCACCGATCCTGGCGAAGGCTGGCAGCGGCAGGACGCCCCGCAATGTGCGTCATGGAAGACCGGAAAGGCCGGCTTCGGAACGCAGGGCACTCCCGGCGGCCGTATCCAAACCGTCTGGAACACTCCCGACATCTGGCTGCGCGGCGAGTACGTTCTCCCGAAAGAACAGGACGCAGCCGCGTTGTCGCTGGAGGTCTGTCACGACGAGGACTTCGAGGTCTACATCAACGGCACGCTGGCGGCACAGGCGGCGGGCTTTATCACCAACTACAAGATCTACCCGATCGCCGCGGAAGCCCGTCAGGCATTGCGGCCGGGCAAGAACCTGATTGCCGTCCATTGCCACCAGACGGGCGGCGGACAGTTCATCGATGTCGGCTTCACGACGAAGACCGTCCCCTATCGTGCCCCCGACCGGGAACTGGAGATCGTGAGCGAGGAACTGCGACCCGAAGTGGTCGCCAACTACGCCAAGCGGGATACTTGGCAGGAAACGCTGCTGGCCGTCCGCGCCAAGTTCAAGGCCGCCGACATCGAGATCGACATGGCACTGGGTTCAGCACTGGCCGTGGAACTGTGGCGCGATTTTCCGCACCAGACCGACTGGTTGATGCAAGACAGCCCCGGACCCATGAGCGACTGGGTGGCTGGTTATCGCGATGGCAAGGGCGACTTGACGAACTTCCTCAAGACCGGCCGCGACGCCTCGTTGGAACGTGGGCTGATCGAGCACGTCCTGCCCGAGTGCGGTTCGCGAAGCAACGAATTTCGAGCGGCACTCGACGCGCTGGTCACCGGCCAAATCCAGCCTGAGGATCGGCGCTGGCTGGACCTCTACGTTCTGGCCTGCCGAGTCCGCCGACAAGGCCGGCTGCGGCCGTTGCTGGAAAAGACGAGGCAAGTGCTCTTTGCCAGGCACCACAACATGGGCGACGGGTTCTTCGCCTACACCGAATACACCAACTGGCCCGGCAACAAGTACGGTGGACTCTGCCGGCTCGATCTGGACAACGAGACCTCAGCCGCCGGCGACTTCGCCACCGTCACCACACTCATCCCTACCGACACCGGCGGCGTCATTCGCGACCCGGCACTCTCCTACGATGCCCACCGGCTGCTGTTCGCCTGGCGACAAGATGCTCGGGACCAATACTACAAGATCTACGAGCTGGATCTGGCCACGGGTGAAAAACGGCTGATCACCGGCGCGGACACGTACGGCGCCAGCTACGACCCCTGCTATCTGCCCGACGGCAACATCCTGTTTGTTTCCAGCCGGGTCGTGCAGTCGGTCGATTGTGCCGGACCAGACGTGAGCAACTTCTTCATCTGCGACCGCGACGGCGGTCGCGTTCGCCGCGTCGGTTACGACCAAGTCCACACGCTCTGGCCGACGGTGCTCGACGACGGCCGCGTCGTCTACATGCGGTGGGACTACAACGACCGCTCGCAGATCTATCCGCAAGGCCTGCTGCAGATGAACCCCGACGGCACCGGTCAGACCGAGTTCTACGGCAACAACACGTGGGAGCCGACCACACTGTTCCACCCCTGCGGCATCCCTGGAACCAGCAAAGTCATGGCGGCCCTGGGCGGACATCACAATCCTCAGTGCGGGAAGCTGGGTATCATCGACACGGCCCAGGCGAGACAGGGCCTGGACGGCGTCACCGAACTGCCCTCCGGCCAACGGCCCGCCTACCCCAGGGAGGACGCCTATGCCCAGACGGGCGATCAGTACTGCTATCCGTTCCCGCTGGACGGGCAGTCGCTGCTGGTCAGCTACGACCCGATCGCTTATCACCTCCGCGCCCCAGGCCGACGCTTCGACAACCGAGAACACATGCGGTTTCACCTGTACTACATGACGTTCGACGGCCGACGCGAGGTGCTCTCGGCCGACGTGCGCATCTCGGCCCTCGAGCCTATTCCGGTCATCGCCCGCCCGGTCCCGGCCGTACGGCCGTCGACGGTGGACTTTTCCCAGACTACCGGCGTCTTCCATCTGCAGGACATTTATCAAGGTCCGGGCTTGGCAGGCATCCCTCGCGACACGATCAAGAAGCTCCGCGTAGTCGAATTGCGGTATCGGGAGATGAACATCGGCGCCAACAGCAGCAGCGGTAAGGGTGGCGGCGCCACCGTGGTGACGCCGATCGCCATCGGCACCGGAGCGTGGGACGTGAAGGTCATCCTTGGCGACGCCACGGTGTACGCAGACGGCTCGGCCATGTTCCGCGTCCCCGCCCGCACGCCGGTCTACTTCCAGGCCCTGGACGACAAGAACCGGGTGATCCAGACGATGCGTTCCTGGGCCACGCTGATGCCCGGCGAGCAGGCTTCCTGCGTCGGCTGCCACGAGCACAAGAATCAGGGGCCCGTGGTCGGCCATCGGACGAGTCTGGCGATGAAGGCCGGACCCAAGGGTCTGGCTCCCTTCTACGGCCCGCCGCGCGGATTCAGCTTTGCCAAGGAGATTCAGCCGATTCTGGACCAGCACTGCGTCAAGTGCCACTGCGCTGACGGCAAGGCCAAGAAGCTGCCGTTGACCGGCGAGCCCGTGCTCGACGCCAGATCGAAACGCTACTGGTCACGAGCCTACTTGACACTGACCGCGACTACCGCAGGCGACAGCCGCGGTCAGGCGAACGAGTTGGTCAACTGGATCAGTAATTCCTCGGAGCCCTGCATGATCCCGCCCCAATCCGGCGGCTCGACCCGCAGCAAGCTGATTGCCATGCATGAGGCCGGCCACAACGACGTCAAGCTGTCGCGTGAAGAGTTGGACAAGCTCGCCGCCTGGATCGATCTGGTGATCCCCTTCTGCGGCGACTATGTCGAGGCCAACGCCTGGACCGACGCCGAGCAGAAACACGCCCGCCAACGAATTCAACTGCGTCAAGAAATGGACTCGCTCGAACGTCGAAGTGTGGGTGAACTGGCTGAAGAAGGTCAAATTCGACCCTGCCTGGGCCAAAGCCAAGCAGGTCTGCCGCCTGAATCAAAGCGACGTGGCGATGGCCAAACGGTTGGGGATCAGTCCGCAGTCACTGATGAAAAATAGCTCCTCACCGTCGCAACCGTGGAAGGTTTCTGTGAAGGAGTGGCTTCACCAGATCTATGCCAAACGATTC
The DNA here is from genome assembly GCA_026692885.1 of Planctomycetota bacterium. Next base: position 16,875 of record JAPLNJ010000398.1, read on the forward strand.
GGTCGCCATCCACCGGTTCGCGACCCCGGCCGAACCATCGCCCAGCGAACTACGGTGAAAATCATCGTTCCTATCGTTTGACATAGTCACAATCCGATGCCGGACGAACTGATGTTTGAAGGCGACGCATACCACACCGGTCCTGAAAAAGGATGGGCTCTGCTGCGGGCCTTTCCGTCCTTCTTCTTCTACTGCCAAGATTCGGTCATTGTCTTGAAAGCGAGTTGGCGGGCCAAACACGGCAGATATGATACGGCTGCCTGGGTCGCCAGCAGCCGCAAGGTACTGCGGGCGCTCGAAAGCGTAGGGGTCAAATTCGAGATCACCGGCGTCGACAATATCCGGAAACTTGATGCGCCCGGTGTGTTCATCGGAAACCACATGTCAATTCTGGAAACCTTTGTACTGCCCGCGATCATCGCGCCGTTTCGGGACACGACTTTTGTCGTGAAGCAGAGCCTGGTGGAATATCCTGTTTTCAAACACGTCATGCGTTCGCGAAATCCGGTTACCGTCACCAGAACCAACCCTCGCGAGGACCTCCGAGCAATACTGGAGGGCGGTGAGCAGCGACTGAAGGCCGGTATCTCGATCGTTATTTTCCCGCAGACGACACGTACAACGGTGTTCGATCCGACGGATTTCAATTCCATAGGTGTGAAGCTGGCGAAGAAAGCCGGAGCCCCGATAGTCCCCATTGCCCTGAAGACGGATGCCTGGGGCAACGGCAGATACCTCAAGGATTTTGGTAGAATAGGGCCTGCATCCAAGGTGCATTTTGCCTTTGGGGAACCTCTGTGGGTCAAGGATCGGGGCCGCGAAGAGCATGAGCAGATCGTCCGCTTCATCTCCGATAAGCTGACGGAGTGGAGCACGTGAAGCTTTGTCCTGACCACCTTGACTCCTGATTATTCAGGCAGGCCGGAACGAGGTCGCGCAAAGCTATGCCGGAACGGCGCAACCGACACGCGCAGGAAGAACCCGCTTGGTGAAGATGCCACGCGCCGGAAGCGACCGAAGTTCCGGCAGTGCTTCCGGTTGCTTGTTCCGGCCTACAGGAGCATGAATAATCCGGGTTGACATCACGGCCGGGCTGCGGCAGAAGTGATCCAGACGTAGTCGAACCGGCAGGTCCCGGTCAGGGGTTGGCCGGTGGCCAGGTCCAGCCGCAGTTGCCGCAGATGGCCCTTCCAGGCCGGGACGGCGGACATGTCCAAAGCGTAGGTCCGGCTGCCGTTGTCGTTGGCTACGACGGTGAAGGTCCGGCTTTTGGCAGCGTCCCAGACCCCGTCCGCTTCCGTCGTGAACTTCAGACGCAGCTGCTCCGCCGGGGTGTGGTTCTGGAACCGGATGGTGACCGTCTGGTGCCCGGTCAGATCGACTCCGAGGTGGTCGGGCGAGAGCAGGTGGGCGTCGGAGCTGTTTTCGATGGCCACCACGTAGTAGCCGCCAGCAACGTAGTTCACGGGATGGGAAGTGGTCGGCCAGTCCTGGTTCGGCCACTGCTGGATGCGCGTGCCCAGATTCATCTCGGTCCAGCCGGCTTTGTCCAGATTCGTGTTGAACTCCCAGGCCGCGGCGACCGAGGTGCCCGCGGGCAGGACGTGCACCACGACCAGGTCGCTGAGCCAGAACTCGCCGTCGTCGGCCACGAGGCGCAGGAGGTAGTCGCCCGGCCTGTCGAAGGTGGCCATCGTGCCGGGTGCTCGGACATCGTCGAACGCCACGGAACCAGGCCCCTCGAGTACTTCCCAGGCAATCGACAGCGGTTGGCCCGCGGGTTGGCCGTCGTCGCTCACGCTTCCCAACAGGCGAACTCTCCGCTGGTCGATGCGGATGTCGGCCCCGGCGTCAACGACCGGGGGCCGGTTGAAGGGCCTCGCGCGGTTGAGCTCCTCGACGGTGGCATACGAGGTGTTGTCGCGCAGCGTCCAAGAGGTCAGCTCGGGGGCCTCGTTGATGAAGAACTCGATACCCGGCAGGGTGACGTAGCCATTGCCGTGGATCAACCCCGTGCTGCAACAGACCGCGGGGTCGCGCACCCCTCCCCAGATGAAGATTTCCGACGGTCCCAGTTTCTTCGCCGTGTTGTTCTGGATGAAACGCGAATTCCTGATCTCCAGGTTCGTGGGTTGGGGCGACTTCAGTCCCAAGACCTCGATCGCAGCCCCGGCATTGTTCTGGAAGGTGCAATGCTCGATCAGGCAGCCGTTCCCGCGGTTCTCAAAGTCGATACCACCCTGGTCGTGACTGCCGGAATCGGGCTGGTTTCGGAACAGGCAATTACGAATGATCAGGCCCTGGGGATCGCCCAGCATGATGCCCATGGTGCCGGCGCTGGCGTGCCAGCCGGCCGCGTCGAAGATGCTGTTCCGCAGCACCGCGCGGCGGACGTCGACCACAAACGGATGGGGTGAGGTGTTGTGGACGAAATTGTCGTGGCAGAAGACACGCTCGATGATCGCGTCGTCCCCGCGCACAAAGTATCCCGATGAGCACTGAAACATCTCGCAGTCTCTCAGCACCAGATCCGTGGCCGTCGCACCGGTGATGGCGATTCCGACAGAGAGGCTCAGTCCGTCGCCCGTGGGACCCTGGCGGTCGCGCCATTCGGGGATCCCGTGGGCGTTCGGCCGATAGAGCCCTTCAATGTGATGGGCGATGCAGTCTTCGATCAGCAGTCCGCGATGTCCGGATTCCGTATAGCTGACGATCAGGCCCTTGGCGGCGTGGCACACCACCAGACTACGGATGCGGAGGAAGTCGGGATTCCGCACCAGAGCACAGCGATCGCCGAGGTCCCAGTTCCGGCGAATGGTCGGGCGCGGCCCGCTGCCATACGCCCCGATCTCCGCCCAGTTGTCCGCGGTGCCGCGCGCGGAGACGGTGAGTTCCTGGTTGAGCATGCTCCCGCGTCGGATGAGGAGCCTTTCTCCGGGGCCGAGGGTCCGAGCGTTGACGTTCGTGAAATCCTGCCAGGGCGCATCCGACGACGTGCCGGAGTTGGCGTTGTTGCCGGCCGCACTGTCGACGTAATACGTCACGGCAGTGGCTGCATCGGCACGGGGCGGCACGAGCCTTGTCGAGGCGGAAGTCGGCGGGCCAGCCTCGCTCGGGAAGAACACCAGGGGATGTCTGGACGTCACGGGCGGACTGTCGGCCGCAGTCACCCGGATCTCCGCGGTACCGATGCTCGCCGTATCGGCTGCGACGGTCCAGGCGATCGTCTTTTCGGCCCCCGTCGGCAGGCTGCCCAGTTCGTGGACCGCTGCGCCGAGGCAACGTGTGCCGGGTGGCAGTTCGAAACGGACGACAACCTGCTCGGTGCCCGTGCCGACGTTGCGGATCGACGTGGTCAGCTGCTCCGGACGTCCGACGCAGAGAATGGCGTGCTCCTGCCTCGCGTCGCGTACCAGCAGGGTGGGGAGTCTGGGATTCTCGATCTTCAGGTTGTCGATCCGTCCGCCGAGACCGCCGATCACCAGCGGATTGTCGGTAGGTTTCGGGAGCCCGGACCGAACCACGCGAGTCCGCCGACCGTTGACATCCAAGGTCAGGGCCAACCCGTCCCACCTGGCCGTCAACCGATACCATCGTCCCGGGACCACGCGTTGGTCCGAACACACCCGCGGCTCCCAGCCGTCGAGATTTACGAAGAAAGCAAAACATCCCCCTTCCTCCGGCGAATTCACGCGGAGCTGGTACTCCCCATTCTTGATGGCGATGATGCGGCTGCCGGCCGGTGTCTGTTCGAAGTACAAGGAGCCGTCGATGCGGAACCCTGGCGCCAGTTGCAGCTGGGGATGGCTCGCAACGTGGACGCTTCTGGAGCCGGACTTGAGTGCCTGTCCGCCCGGGACCGGCGCGAACTCAACATCCTTTCCCAGCAGATCGTACCCGTGGCCGGAAGAGTCGTGGAGGTTGCCGTCGAACAGCCACTGTGCGACACCGGAGAACTGGGCGCCGGGGTTCTCGATGCGCAGCTCGTCCAGGATGCCCGCGAACGGTCCCAGCTCGAGCGGCTCACCCGACCCCGCCGGAACCCCCGACCGCCGCTCGCTGACGCGCTGGCCATCGACGTCAATCCAGATCTCCTTGCCGTCCCAGCCCGCCAGCAGGTGATACCAGACGCCCACCTGGGCCACTGTTTTGGAGCGGACCCTCGGTTCCCATTGGCCCAGGTGCAGGAAGAACGAGAACTGTCCTCCTTCGCGCGGCGGATCCACGCGGAGCTGATAGGCGCCTTCCTTGATCAGCAGTTGCTGCCAGCTTGTGCCGAGGGCCTCGAGTTTAGCCCAGCATTCGATCCGCAGTCCCGGTGCCGGCCGGAGTTCCGGACTGTCGGGCACGACCACCGCGTCTCGGCCAAATTGCAGTCCTTGGGCGCTGTGGCCGGGCGCGAAGGAGGGGGCATTTGCAAAGGCGTCGTTGCTTCGCCCAGACCGGTCCAGCAGATCGCCATCGAAGTTCCAGACCGCTACCGCGGGCCGCTCTTCGCCAAGGAGTTGACTCACCGAGCCGGCCAGGAGGACGATGAACACACCTGTTGCAAGGGAATAACGGTTCACCTGATTGCCTTTGTTCTTAAGGTTCCGCTTCACCGGGTTCGCGCCTTTGTCAGAACCACCGGGACTGTGCGACGGTCGCCTGAGGCGAGCGGCAGGAAATAACTTACCCAACTCAATGTAGGATGGTCTTCCAAGACCGTCCCGATCGGCCTGGAAAGGCCGACCTACGGGTAAGTTATTATCTGCCGCTCGCCTGAGCAGACGGAGTTTTGTCGTCAGACGGGGTCCTGTCAAGCGCCCTCCCCGGCCTTGATCATAAGGTTGCGCATCGTAACCCGACGCCTCAGCGAGGAAGAGCGGCGTTTCCTCGCTGACGCGTCGGGTTACGATGATCCGCTGCTAGAGTTTTGCGCAACCGTATGATCAAGAGCGCCCTGCCCGGTCATCGAACCGGCTTTGCCGAACTCGGACAACGTCCTAGTGGAAGAACTCGTCCCACCTGGTGGCGTGGCGGTCCGCTACCTGCCCAGCCGGTCCGTTGCGGGTGAGCCGCAAGGCGCTAGCCGCGGGTTCCTAGCACCAAACGGTTTTTCGGGTGATTCGCATTAAGTTTGACATTTTATGGTTTGCCCGCCCCCACCGACCCCGCGTCGGTGGAGCGATGACTGAAGGCTAATCGGGCCGACGAAGAAACACCGCCGCATCCCGCCTCCGGCCCCGCCCGACCGCCGCGTACGCGGCGGT
>JAPLNJ010000399.1 GCA_026692885.1 Planctomycetota bacterium
CCGTTAATCGATATTGACAAAAATCAGTAATATTATATACTCTTAGAAGTTCATTGATTCTAAATGATCGGAGGAATTTTCCTGCATTACAAATGTGAAAAAGTAGGCAGCATAAAAAGTTTGTTTTTTTTACCCGAAAGAATAGATCCCGAAATATCCGACCTGGCTTATGGTTATGCCGAATGGGGGATTCTCCCCAGCATCATTCAGAGCACCGGCTGGCCTTGGGCGGCCACGAAAGCCTCGGCCACAAACCGCTCGAACTGCGCCTTGTCGTAGCAGATCTCCATCGCCCGGCCGCCCAGCACGTAGCTGGGCCGGACCAACACGGGATAGCCGACCTTGGCGACGGCGTCCCGCGCCTGGTTCATGGTCCGGGCGATGCCGTTGGGCGGCTGCTTCAGATTCAGTTCTTGCAGGAACTGCTGGAACTTCTCCCGGTCCTCCGCCGATTCGATCGTATCGACCGAGGTACCGATGATGCGAGCGCCGGCCGTATCCAAGGCCCGGGCCAGGTTCAGCGGTGTTTGGCCGCCGAACTGCACAATCAGACCGTCGGCTTGCACGCGATCGCAGACGTTCAACACATCCTCGGTGGTCAGCGGTTCGAAGAACAGCAGGTCGCTGGTGTCGTAGTCGGTACTGACCGTCTCCGGGTTCGAGTTGATCATGATCGACTCGATGCCCATCTCGCGGAGCGCGAAGCTGGCGTGGCAGCAGCAGTAGTCGAACTCGATCCCCTGACCGATCCGGTTCGGACCACCGCCCAAAATCACGATTCGTTTCTTGCCGGGCGTCTTGGGCGGCGTTTCATCCTCGTCTTCGTAGGTCGAATAGTAGTAGGGCGTGTAGGCTTCGAATTCCGCAGCGCACGTATCCACCGACTTGAACGTGGCCACGACCCCGCGCGACTTGCGGTACTCGCGGATATCCAGGTCGTCCGAATGCCATAGGGTGGCCAGTTGCCGATCCGAGAAGCCGAACTGCTTGGCTTTACGCAGCGTCGCATCGTCGACTTGAGCGATGTCCTGGAACTTGCGCAGTTCCTCCTCCAGTTCGATGATTTGGTGGATCTGGTCCAGGAACCACGGGTCGATGCCGGTCAGGTCATGGATTTGTTCCAACGGCATGCCGCTCTTGATCGCGTACCGCAGGTACCAGATCCGGTCGGCGTTGGGCGTGGCCAGTTTCGCGCGGATCTCGTCTCGCGTGGGCTGAGCGGACGTGCCCCACAGATCCTTGCCGTCGCAGCCCAGGCCGAAGCTGCCGACCTCCAGACCCCGGAGGGCCTTCTGCAGCGATTCTTTGAAAGTGCGACCGATGGCCATGGTCTCGCCGACGCTCTTCATCTGCGTCATCAGGGTCGCGTCGGCTTCCGGGAATTTCTCGAAGGCGAACCGCGGGATCTTGGTCACCACATAGTCAATCGTCGGCTCGAAGCAGGCGGTCGTCCGCCGCGTGATGTCGTTGGGCAGTTCGTGCAGCCGATAGCCGACCGCCAGCTTGGCAGCAATCTTGGCGATGGGGAAACCGGTGGCCTTGGAAGCCAGCGCACTGGAGCGGCTGACGCGCGGGTTCATCTCGATCACCACCATCCGCCCGGTCTTCGGATGGATCGCGAACTGAATGTTCGAGCCGCCGGTCTCGACGCCGATTTCGCGCATCACGGCGATGCTGGCGTCGCGCATCCGCTGGTATTCCTTGTCGGTCAGCGTCTGCGCCGGCGCCACGGTGATCGAATCGCCCGTGTGGACGCCCATCGGGTCAAAGTTCTCGATTGCGCAGATGATCACGACGTTGTCGTCCAGATCGCGCATCACCTCCATCTCGAACTCTTTCCAACCGATCACCGCTTCCTCGATCAGAACCTCGTTGGTCGGCGACAGATCCAGACCGCGGCGGACCAACGTGTCGAATTCGCCGCGGTTGTAGGCAATCGAGGAACCGGTGCCGCCCAACGTGAAGCTGGGGCGCACCACACACGGCAGACCGATCCACGGGACGGCTTCACGGGCCTCGTCGATCGTGTGCACGACTTGGCCGCGGCAGACCTCCAAGCCGATACGTTCCATGGCTTGCTTGAACTGGTCGCGGGCTTCCGCTTTTTCGATCACGGCCGCGTTGGCACCGATCATCTTCACGCCGTAGCGTTCCAGCACGCCGTGGCGGTGCAGATCCATGGCCACGTTCAAGCCCGTTTGGCCGCCCAGCGTAGGCAACAACGCATCCGGCCGCTCGCGTTCGATGATTTTGGCCACGATGTCCCAAGTCAGCGGCTCAATGTACGTGCGATCCGCAGTCGCCGGATCGGTCATGATGGTGGCCGGATTCGAGTTGACCAGCACCACCTCGTAGCCTTCTTCACGCAGGGCTTTGCAGGCTTGCGTGCCGGAATAGTCAAACTCACAGGCCTGACCGATGATGATGGGGCCTGAACCGATCAACAGGATCTTGTGGATGTCGTTACGGCGTGGCACGCTGGATGTCTTCCTGTGTGCTGAAGTCGGGGTGACCGTGGAGGAACATGGGCAATCGTCTCAGCGGCTGTCAGGGAATAACCTCGGGAATCGCTGGTGGGACGGATTGGCACTTCGGCCCCGAAACGCGGGACCGAAGTGCCAATCCGTCCTACGGTCTAGCGACGAACTTGTCCTTTGATCGCCGCTCTGCACCACGGATCAACCCCAGACCGCTCGCTGGGGCACGGTGTAAAATTTCCCAAGACTAACACTAGGAGTGGCCAGTCTTCAAGGGCCGTAGCGATAATCGCAAATTGTTCTACAATAATCCGTTGAGGCGGATGGCTTGGAAGTTGCGCATTTCAACGAGAAGTAGCCGAAATCGCCAGATTTCTGGCGGAAGCGGGGCGACGGCCGCACTGCGAAACGGCCAGAATTCTGGTGAATTCTGCTACTCGCAACTTCCAAGGCTGATGGCATCCTGCGGGGTAGAGTCATGTCGACAGGCGATTTCAATCCGTATCACCAATGGCTGGGGATCGATCCGGCGCTGACGCGGCCGAATTACTACGAACTGCTGGGAATCGACGAGCGGGAAACCGATGCGGAGAAGATCTCGGCTGCAGCCGATATCGCGATGTCCCGGGTGCGCAGTTTTCGGCCGGGAGAACGCGCGGCGTGGTGGGCCCGCTTGCTCGACGAGATCGCGGCGGCAAAGAAATGCCTGCACGACCCCAGCCAGCGGACCGAGTATGCTCGGAGGCTGCAGGATTCCGGTGGCGCCATGCCCCGTCGTCCCGCCCCGCGCGCGAAGTACCCGCCCCCCGAGACCTCCAGCGCGGAGGCCCCTTTGGCGGTGCCTGGCAAGGTCCCCGTGTCGGCCCCCCAAGTGCCGATGTCCGCCCCCGGCGCCGCGCCGCGGCCCGCTCGCACTGGCGCGCCGCTGTCCGCACCGTCCACACCGACGCCGGTCCCCATGGCCGGGCCGACTCTGCCCGTGGCCGGTGGCGTGTACTCCGGCGGCTCCGTGCCCGGCGGGCCGCCGCTGGGCGTTCCCGGTGTGGGGGCCTATCCGCAGCCTGGGGCGCCGTACACGCCGCCACGGCCTGGATACGAACCTGCCGCTCCTCCCGTGATGCCCGTACCCCTGGGTCCGGCGGCGGCGTATCGGACGCCGCCTGCGCCGGGGTACGCCGGTGCATCGCCGGCAAGCATTCCGAGGGGGATACCGGTGGTCGCCGACATGAACGACCCCTACTCGGCGGCTTTGTCTTCGCCGAACCAGTTGCACGAGAAACGCCAGCAATCGCCGCCGGTCATCGTCGAGCACAGCGGTGTCTCCAGGTGGTTGACGATGGCGATCGGGGCGGCAGCGGTATTTGTGGTGGTCGGCCTGGGGATCCTGATCGCGGTACTACTGAGTAACCGAAACGCGAACGACAACCGCCCTTCCCAGGCGGCCGAATCGGCCAAACGCCAGAAGACTGCAGGCACGCCGACTACGCCGAGAAGGGGCTCGGAGAAAAAGGAACGTAGTTTCAAGCCGACTGCGGAGCAGCAAGAAGCAGCCAAGCGTGGCGTGATCGGCGGCGCTGCGGGAAGTGGTGGGGGACGGACGGCCCGGGAGTCGGGATCAATCCGGCCGGGATTCCCGGCGGCAAACGCTGCAGCGGACTCCTCCAGCGGTATACCGGGGGTCACCCAACCTTCCGTCGGCGCGGCGTCCACGACGCGGCCGACGGACTTGCCAGCCGGGGTACGGCGCGGTGGCGTGACCGAGATTGTGACCACGCGCCCGGGCGGGAAGCCAAGCCTGCCCGGCGGCCCCCCTGGGCGGATCGAAACTGGACCCAAGTCCGGCCCACCCGACGCCCGGGAATCGGATCAGCCACCCGCCGTGATGCCCGACGAGAAGCCGCACCCCGCCGCGGGCGCGCAGCCGGACAGCCCTCCGGAAACCGCCCCAGAACCTGGCACCGCCCCTGACCCGACGCGGAAGCCCCCGCCAGCGAAACCGCAGCCCGCAGGACCACCGCCTACGGCGGCGGAGGTGGCCAGCTTGGCGACGGCTCTGACGGCCGCCCGAAATTCGCTGACGACCGGTAACCTTGACGCCGCGGCCAAAGAGCTAGGCAAGGCCGAGCAGCTGCCCATGCTCCCCGAACACCGGGCCAAGTTCGAGCGTTTGCAGTCGCTGACGCAGCTCGCCAAGAGTTTCCGTTCGGCCGTCCGGGAAGCGCTCGGCAGTTTCCGCCCGGCAGAAATCATTAACGTCGGGTCGAGTACGGAGGTCAGCGTCGTGAAATCCTCGGCGGAGAGCATTACGATCAATGTCCGAGGCAAGAATCAGACGCTCTCCGTGGACCAGTTGCCGACGGGTCTGATGCTCGGCATTGCGGATGCATGGCTACCGAAGAAGAAGCCCAGTTCGCTGGCGCAGAAGGCCGCTTATCTGGCGACCTTGAAGGGGGCCAGTGCCGAACAGACGGCTCAGGCACGGCAATGGTTCCAGGAGGCCGCCAGCCAAGGCGCTGACGGCCGCGATCTCGCCTCGGTGCTGGATGATAAGTACGACTTGGAGCAGGATCTCAAGTAAACCGGGGTTACACGTGTTTCGCCACCACGATCGGGCGCGGGAACGAGTTCGTAACGGAAGTCGTGAGACTTCCGGCGTTTGGCGAGCTAGCGGCCCGAATGCTCACGAATTCGGCTACGCATTCTTTCGTTCGTTTCCAGGTCTTCTGCAAACCCGTTCCTGCGCCCACCAAGATCCGCTCCGATGGCTGAGTTGGGCGCTGGCAGGCTGGCTGCTGGCGGGCACTGTCTCCGGGCAGCAAACCATCACGCTGCTGGAGACCACGCAGGCGGAAGGCGTGATCAAGTCCGTGGCTGCCGGCCTGATCGAGATCACCGATGCCCAGGGCCAGGACGTGAAATTCAAGATCCAGGACAAGCAGCGGCCCAGCGTGTCGCTCGCCGGCGCCCAGATCAACTTCCCCGCCAAGGTCGAAATCACGGGGACGCTCGCGCCGACGGCTCTGGTGCCCGGTACGCTGGTCCGCTTCACCGCCAAGTTGAATCGCCTGGGGCGGACCGAGGGCAGCCTGGAGCAGCTGCTGGTGTTCGACGAACACAAGTATCCGCTGGGGGTGACGGTCGATGCACCCGCGGAAGGCCAGGGGTTCGCGACGTGCACCGTCAGCGGCGAAGTCGTGTCCTTACGCGATGGCCGCTTGCAAGTCAACGTGCCGAAGTCCGACTTCGTCCGCAACCCGCGGTTGGCGTTTCCCCTCGCCAAAGGTGCCAGCATCTCCACGGAAAGCGATGACTACCGCCGCGCCAAGCCGGGCGACCAAGTCCGCCTGAAGGCCGCGCGATTTGACACGGGCGACGTGGTCATCCGGGAGATTTCGATCACACTCGCTCCGCGCACGAAGGACAAGGAACGCGGCAAACCCGCCGCAGCGGAAGCCGGCAAGTACCGGCAGCTATCCGATGCGCCCCGTCCGCCGCGCGATCTGCCATCTGCGCATTTCCTGCTGCATACCGATATCTCCGATCGCAGTGCCAAGCTGCTTCTGGACAAGTTGGAGACTATGCTCACGTTGGTCTCCCAGTACTTCGGCCGGAATCCGGTGGGCCTGATCGAGTGTTATGTGGTGCGTGATCTCTCGCAATGGCAGAACACCTCGCTTCCGCCGGAAGCCGTGGCCAAGATCCGGGAGCCGGCGGGTGTCACCTTGTCGCTGAGCGTGGGAAACGTGACCCGTGCGGTGGTCTATTCGTGCGACGCACACGGCGTGGTTCAGCATGAGTCCGTCCATGCCTATTGCTCGCAGACGTTCGGCAGCACTGGGCCGACGTGGTACTCCGAGGGCCTCGCCGAAATGGGGCATTACTGGAAGCCGGATCTAGCGGCCGTCGATCTCGAACCGGTGGCCATCGATTATCTGAAGCGAGGTCCCCCGAAGCAGATGCTCGACATCGTGGCGGCCGGGCAAATCACCGGTGATTCCTGGCAGAACTATGCCTGGCGTTGGGCCTTGTGTTACTTGCTCGCCAGCAATCCCAATTACGCCGGCCAGTTCCGGGCACTGGGGATCGCGATGATGAGCAAACAGCCCGGCGCATCGTTCGAGAGCGTGTACGGCCCCGTGGCCAAGGAGATCTCCTTCGAGTACGACCAGTTCTGTCAACACATCGACAATGGCTACCGGAATGACCTGTGCGCCTGGCAATGGAAGCGGAAGTTCCAGCACCTCCGTGGCGAGGGCCCCCAAAGCGTCAAGGTCCTGGCGAAATACGGCTGGCAGGCCAGCGGGATCAAGCTCAAAGGGGCACAATCCTACGACGCGGTGGCCAAAGGCACCTGGAACGTCTCGGCCGGCGCGGAGGCCGTCGATGCCAACGGCCGCCCCGACGGCGTGGGAAAGCTAGTTGGCTGCCTGTTTCGAGACTACCAACTCGGCGCGCCGTTCGAACTGGGCGCGAAAACAACCTTCGTGGCTTCCCAGGACGGGGACCTGTACCTGCGGTGTCAGGACGACTGGAACAAGATCGGCGACCACGAAGGTTCACTCACGGCCTATTTCCGCCGGACACCCGCACCGTGAGATTTCCATGGTAGGTTCACTCGTTCAAGACTTGCTGTTAATCCTGGGCGGAGGGCTGCTCGCGGCCTGGGTGTGTCGCCGTCTACGGCTCTCCGTGCTCGTCGGCTATCTGGTCGTGGGCGGCTTGTTGGGGGCGGGCGTGTTGGGCTGGGTCCGCGACGAGCAGCAGGCGATGCGGCACTTGGCCGAGATCGGGGCCTTCCTGCTGCTGTTTTCGATTGGCCTGGAGTTCACGCTGGAAGAGTTGCTGCGTCTGAGGCGGGCCTTTCTGCTGGGCGGCAGCATCCAGGTGCTGCTGGTCGCCGTGCCGACCACCTGCCTCCTGGCAAAGCTGGGTTTGCCCTGGCGGGCCGCGATCATGCTGGGCGCCGCGGCTTCGTTCAGTTCCACGGTCCTGGTCTTCAAATCACTAGCGGAATGGGGCCAAACCGCGACGCCGATGGGCCGGCGGATGATCAGCATTCTGCTCTTTCAGGATGCCGCCCTGGTGCCGTTGTTGCTGGTCCTGCCGATGCTGGGCCAGGACGAAGTCTCCGTCACGCTGGCGGACTGGGGCGTGCTGCTGCTCAAAGCCGCCTTGCTGGTAGTCGCCTTGTTGTCGTTGCGGCGTGGAGCCGTCAATTGGCTACTGCCGCGACTGGCAGTCTTGCGCGGTCCGGAACTCCTGGTCCTGTTCGTGCTGGTCGTCTTGGGCGGCGTCACCTGGGGCTGCAACTTGTATGGTCTGCCGCCCGCCTTGGGGGCGTTCGGGGCTGGGTTGTTATTCAGTGGCAATCGCCTGACGCATCAGGTGGATGCCTTGATCCTGCCCTTTCGCGAGACATTCGCGGCTGTGTTCTTCGTCAGTCTTGGTCTGCTGCTGGCGCCGCGCGTGCTGTGGGATCAGCCGTGGTTGATTTTGGCGGGGTTTGTGTGGGTGCTGCTGCTGAAGACGGTCGCGGCGCTCGTGGCGCTGCGCGCGACCGGATTGCGCTGGCGGGCTTCGTTGGGGGCCGGCATCGGCTTGGCCCATCTGGGCGAGTTCTCGTTTCTGCTGGCTATTTTCGGCCTCAACCAGGGACTCATTCACGAAGCAGACTACCAAAAATGGCTGTTCATCGGCGTCGGTTCCCTGACGCTCACACCGCTGCTATTGAAAGTGGGCATTCGCTGGGCCGACCGTGCTGTGGCGGGCGAGGACGGTCAGCCGTCCGCGCCACCGGGACCCCATCTGGGATTGGTCATCGGCGTAGGGCCGGTCGGACGGCAGGCCGCCTCGCAACTGGAACTGGCAGGTTGGGATGTATGTCTGATCGATTTCAGTCCGGTGAACCTGAATCCATTCGCACAGCAGGGGTTTCGCACGGTGGCGGGCGACGGTTCGGACCCCGCAGTCCTGCAGCGGGCGTACGCGGCGGAGGCCGGCTTGGCGGTCGTCTGTGTGCCGGACGACGAGACCTCGATCCGCACCGTGAGGACCATCCGGTCGCTCAACGCACGGACGCGGATTGTCGTGCGTTGCCGCTACCGAGTCAACGTCGAGACCCTGCGCGAAGCTGGCGCCGACAGCGTCGTCAGCGAAGAAGTCGAAGCCATCCACGCCCTGCGCCGGGCGCTGGAAGGGTAGCTCGCAAGCCACGTTGCTACGTGTGGCGGGCCAGTTCCGCGGCCCAGGCTTGGTCTGCTTTCGGCAAAGGCGGTTTAGGACTCCCCTCGTAGACATAGTGCCGATATCCCGCGGCGTCATAGACTCGCTGCAACACAGCCTGCAAATCCAACCTGGCGTCGTCATCCGGCGGGCGCAGGGGAATGGGGATGGTGGGCAGCGCATCGCGCAGCCGAATCGGCCACACGGCTGCGCGCGGGTGCTCTTCCGGCCGCGCCACCAGGGCGTAGTAGTCGCAGGCGGGCAGGTCTTCCAGCGGTAGCCGCGGCCCGCCACGCAACAGATCGAGCTCCACCAGATTCACGCGGGCTTGAAAAAACTGGCGCCGCTTGTGTAGGTATTGCTCGCGGTCAGGCCCGGGCCGCTTATTCGTGGGGCGGAGCAGTTCCAGGGCGGTCACGACTTGCCGGCTTTGCCGATCGCAAATCTCCAGGTACGGCTCTCGGCAAATGTCCACGGCGGGAATGATGCGGGCGTAAGCAGGCGCCTCAATGGTCGCCGAACCGCCGGCAGCCGGTCGGGCAGGCTGCCGGTCGGCAACCATCACATCCGGCCGGCCTAGCAAGACGCGCTGCTCGTAGGGCGGCTCCCGGATGTAAACATTCACCCCCATTTTCACGATGTACGCCGGCTCGATCTGTGCGCCGATCCATTCCGCAGCGAGGGGGATGAACCGACCATGAAAATCCTCCCAGACATCCTCCTGTTCGAGGTATGGATTCATTCCAGGAAACGGCGATGACATGGCACAACTCCCGTTCAAAATCAGCGTGCTCTCCGGCCGTTCTCATTCTAGCCAGACAACGGCCATCCAGGCACTAGCACCAAACGGTTTTCGGGGTTGTCGGTGTCACGAATGGGGTTTTACGGTTTCGCAGAGACGGACCGCCAGCTGGGGTCAGACGTACAGATTTCAGTTTTCGCGGGCAGCAGGCTTTCCCTAGGCTTGGGCACACGACCGCGAAAACTGAAATCTGTACGTCTGACCCCTTGTCTC
>JAPLNJ010000400.1 GCA_026692885.1 Planctomycetota bacterium
GTAGTAGCGGAGGACCACCGTGGCGCGGTGTGCCGACGACAGCCGCGCCAGCGACAGTTCCACGCTGGCGAACAGCGACTGTTCGCGGCTGCCCGGGTGCTCGCGGTGCATGCGGTCCATCAAGGCGACCAGTTGCGCGCGCGTCCGCTCGACGCCTAGCTCGCGCAGATGCGAGGCTAACAGCGACAGCGTGCGGGCGTGGCCCTGCACCGCCTCGACCAGGTCCTCGATCGCCGCCCGCTCCTCCTGCGCCAATCCGCCGGCGGACGCCGCGTCGTCGGCCCGCAACACCCGCTCGACAAATTCGACCGCGTCCTCCCGGTCCAAGCGTTCCAGCTCGATCCGCTGCCGATCCCCGTCGAACGGCGCGGGCAGCGGCTCGCGCGTGGTGAACACCAGCCGCGTCCGGCCAACGGCATTCAAGCGGCGGCAGAGGTCCAACAACTGGGCCAGATCGGCCCGCGCATCGGCGGCCAGGGCGTCGTCCGGGTCCAGATACGGCGGCAGCAGCAGCGATTCCAGGTTGTCGATCACCAGGATCACGGCCGATTCCCGCAACGCCCGCTCGACCGGCTGCAGGGCGGATTCCAGATCGTTGTGCGCGGCGGCCGAGTAAGCAGGCAGCAACTGCCGGCCGATCGCGTCCAGCACGGCCAGCGCCGGACTGGCCTCGAGCCGTTCGACCGAGACGAAGGCGGCCCGGTCCATCCGCTGGGTCCGCACCAGCCAGCGGGCCAATTCGACAGCCAGCGCCGTTTTGCCTTCGCCGCCCTGGCCGCGGATGACGGCGTAGCGGCGTGTGGGATAGGCTTGCGGCTTGGCGAGATTAGGGGCGAGATTAGGGGCGAGATTAGGGGAAAGATTAGGGGAAAGATTAGGGGTAATAGGCTGGAAGCCTATTCCACCGCAGAGCAGCCGTTCAAGTTGCAGCAGTTGTCGGCTGCGACCGACGAAGCCGGTTGGGGGCGGGGCGGGCAGGGCGCCGAAGCGGGCGGCGGCCAGTCGGCCGGCCGCTTCGCGCGCCGGCGCGGACGGCAGCCGCTCGAATAACTGCGGATCGCGTTCTTCCTGGAACAGCACCGGGACGAACCAGTCCTGCAGGTGCAGCGGGCCGGTGAAGGTCTGCAGCCGGAACGGGTCCTGGTGCAGCCGCCGCTGGCCGTCCAGCATCGCGTCGCCCACCCGCCGGCCCTCGGCCAGCGACTGGTAAAACGTCTCGACGAACCGCCAGGCCGTGGCCACCAGCACGCTGTGGCTCATCGCCACCACCGAGGCCACGCCCGCCTGGAGGAGCTCCGAGGCGACCGACCCGGCGGCAGCCTCGGCCTGGGCCGTCTGGCAGGCTTCCAGGAACACCAGCGGGATGCGGAAGTCGCGCAGCTCGGCGCCCAGCCGGTCGGTGTACACCGTCTCGTGCCGGCGGCCGGCCAGCCGGTCGGTGTCCTGGGGATGCTCGAAGCACAGCCCGCCCAGTCCCTCTTTGTGCGAGAAGACGCCGTGGCCGTCGAAGTGGACCACGTGGTACGGCCGGCCCGCCTCGTCGGCGCGCCGCAGCCGCTCGACCAGGGCCGGGAAGGTGGGCGGCTGGAGCAGGTCCAACTCGACCAGCCCCGGCAGATTCTCCATGGCCCGCACCAGTGGCTCGGCGCTGGCCCGGTGATCCAGGCAGCCAGCACGTCCCGCGCCGAACCGTTTGGCACGGCGTGCTGGTACAGCGCCTCGCCCCAGGCGACCAGGTCCTGCTCGACCTTCCGGGCCCGCTGCTCCACGTAGCCGCCGGGCCAGACGGCGTATTCTTCCAGGTACCAGCGTAGCTCGTTCAGCTCGATGGCGCCCAGCGGCGCGGTGACGACGAACGGATCGGATTCCACGCGGCGCCGCTGCGGATCGGCCGGCCGGTAGATCAGCTTGGCCTCGGCGCGGGCCCGCCGTTTGCCGCCCGCGGTATCAAAGTCGGGATGCGACAACTCCAGGATCAATTCGTCCAGCGGCCGCTGGGCGGCCGTCGGTGCAGGCGCGCGGTACGCGGGCAGTTCCGTGCCCAGGGCCGCGAAGATCGCCGGCAGGGCTTCGACCACGCCGCCGGCCCGCGAGCTGACCGGCACGTACAGCGGTGGGCCGTCGAAGAACTGTTCCAGCACACCCAACCGCGTGTCGTCGACGGCCAGCGGGACCACGGGAAATTTGTCCCGGCCGCGCTGCTTCTGAATCTTCAGGGCGATCGTCAGCTCGCGGCCCACCCAGCGTGATTGCAGCGCCACCGGGCTGACGAAGACCAGAAACGCGTCGGCCTGCTGGATCGCCTCGCCGATCTGCTGGTCCAGGACCTGGCCGCCGCGCAGCTCGCGCGCGTCCAGCCAGGCGACGTGGCCGGAATCGTCCAGCGCCCGCCGCATGGCGTCGACCAGCGGCTTATCGGCCGTGGCATGCGAGAGGAAGATCTTCATGGGCATCACAGGATCGCTTCGCACTTGTCCAAGAGCAAGTTCGCAGGGTGGAATTCATTCCGGCCACGCGGATTGGGGGAAAACGAGTGAAACGAATTGTCCGCCGCCGCCGTGTGCGATGCAAGCACCTGATCCGATCCGCACCGCCGGGCGCTTTTTGAAGTTGCGCCATAGCGATTTTCCCACGTCTTCCGTAGGTCGGGTCTCCTGGCCCGACCCACGCAAAGCCAGGAATTAGCGGCATCGCAATCCGTTTCACTGCCGTCCCACCACGTATCGCGTGGGGTCAACGGTGGGATGTGGAACGAGATCGCAGCCGACTGCTCCTGGTATTCGGCCTCCAGTTGCTCAGTCCGTTGGTTTTTCCTCCCAACACGCCAGACTGCCGTCTTCGAGCGAGATCAGCAACCGGCCGCGGACCGCGATCAGGCCGTCGAACACGGGCGGCACATCGAGCGCGCGCTCGGTGAGCTGCTTCCCGTCCTGAGCCGACACAGCCACGAGGCGGGCGCCTTGGCGGCCCTCGAACGACGCGTACGGATCCTGGACGTCCAACTCGTCCGGCGGCCCGGCGGCAAACAGCGTGTCACCCGCCTTAACCAGCGCGCGAATCCGCACCGGCAGCCACAGCGTCCAAAGCGGCGGTTCCGCGCGGGTGTAGCCGGTGCCCTTGTCCAGCCCGAACGCTTGGCTGTCCAGCCGTCGCAGCCCGTTGCTCGCCTGATAATCCGATTGCGGCAGCCAGGGGACCGGCTGGCGCGCACCCGGCTCGCCGACAATCTGCGGTTCGTTGCTGTTCGCGTCGGCGAATAACAGGTAACCTTCCTTGCCCGGAAAGAACATCGTGGTGTGCACGTTGCGCCGGTAGAACACGCTCACGGCGTAGGTGCGAGTCTCGTCCACGACGAGCAACTGGCCGCTCTTCGGCGCCTGGTTGGCGAGCTGGAAACCGGGCCAGCGTTTCGCATACATCCAGAACGTGCGGTTGTACCAGGAATCATCGAGCAGTCCCGCCGTCGAGAACACGTGCCGCCCCACGTCTGCCTCACCCTTGCTCGACAGAACCTCCGCCGCCACCTCCTGCAGCGCCGTGGTCAGCCGTTTCTGCCGCATGTAGATCCCGTCTCCCTCGGCGACCAACACGTCGGAGTTGGCGCCCCGAGCAAAGAAGGCGACGTCACGTTTCACGGTCTGGCCGTCAGGGAACGGCCCCGTCAGCGTCGTCTGGTGCAGGATGCGGCCGGTCAGCGTTTCCAAGGCGTACAACCGAATCCCGCCATCGAGATAGGTGGACCGGCCCGCAGCCACATAGGCTATACCCTCACGTACCAACACGGTGCCATGAACCGGCCAGGCGGATTCCAACTGGTCGAAGCAGACCACCCGGCGTTCGCACGGCGCCGCCAAGAACTTCCAAGCGAGCGCGCCGTCTTCGAGCCGCAGGCAGTACACCCAACCGTCGGCGCTCCCGAACAACACTAGCCCGCTGACAACAGTCGGCGGCGAATCAATCCGCCCGTCGGCCGTGAAAGTCCAGGCCGATTTGCCCGTTGGCAAGTCGAGCGCATGAACCGTGTGCGCGTCGCTCGCCGCCAGCAACACTCGGTCGCCCACCGCCACCGGCGCCGTGAGGCGGCCTCCGAGCTTGACACGCCAGCTTTCTCTGACTGCCGCGCCCACCGCAGCGGGCGTCGTGCCGTGCCGCGCAGGATCGTGCCGATACGTCGGCCAGTCCGCCGCTGAAATCTCAGATTTTAGATTTGAGATTCCGTTAAAGGCCGGTCCACATACGAGCCGTTGCGCATCGGGCACCGGCACTGCGGGCGCGTCGGGCGAGAGGGCGGTGAAGCCGAGCAGCTTGGACCCAGGTTGACAGAAACACTGGTCGGGCGGGACGTACAGCATCCCGTGGCAGGGCATCATGCCCAACCTGCACGCGCCGCGCGCGAAGTTGTTCTGGGAATGGCTGGTCCCCTGGAGATCGATGAACTCGGCGCCTTCCATCGAGGTGATCACGTACCGGTCCGTCGCCTTGTTGCGGTAACACCGATGATGATGTTCCGGACTGAGAACATCGGGCGCGAAGAGCCGTTTGCGTTCCACGCCGGTCCGCAGGTCGTAGCCGATCGCCAAGACACTGTCGCCTTTGCGTTCCGGCTCCTGTTGCTTGTTCACCGCCGTCACGCCCGGCCAGACGACGCCCTCGATCACGAACAGATCCGGGTCGGCGATCCCGATGCTGCCGAGGATGGGCGTCTGCCAAAGCTGCCGGCCGTTGCTGCCGTCGTAGGCGGCCAGGACGTCCGCGCTGCGCATCACGATCACACCGTCGTGCGCGACCAGCGTCCGCAGGTTCTTCCCCTGCGGTTCGACGCTCCAGAGTTCTTTGCCCGTTTTCAGATCCAGCGTGGCGAGTGTCCGTCCCGCCTGGTAAATCACCCGCCCGCGGTCAATCGCCAGCGCCAGGTCACTCAGGCCCGAAATGTCCTGACGCCACAAGACAGCTCCCGTGACTCCATTGACCGCGACGAGCGCGCCGGGCGTCGTCGCAGCTGCTTTTCCCCTGCGTCTGGCGGGCCCGTTGACCGCTGCCTGCCAGTGCACCACCGCCACACCGTCCGCCACGAGAATCTGCCGGGCCGGCGCGGTCTCAGCGACCGTGGCGAGCGTTTGGCCTGTGGCTGCGTCGAGCACGGACAGAGGCGCGCTGTAACTCAGGGTGACGTACAGCCGGTCGCCATCCACCACTAACCGCCGTTGGTTCTCGTTGGGCACAGCTGTCCGCCCGCCAACGATGGTCGTCCAATCCTGGCCGGCGAACTTATCGTTCGCCCATTGCGGCCAGCCCCAGGATTCCAGGGGGCGCCGCCACAGCAGTTTGCCGTTGAAGGCGTCCCGACACAATAAAGCCCACCGCTCCGGCAATCTTTGGTCCGTGATGCCGATCAACCCTTCGTCCAAGATGTAGAATAAGCGACCGCCGCCCGCAACCATCGCCTGCACACCCGAAGGCGTCTCGTGACTGCGCAGCCAGAGGGGCGCGGCGCACCACTGCAGCGCGCGTGGCGCGCCGACGCGTGCATCCTTAGCCACGGCATTGTTGCCGGCATCGTGCAGAAAATGCGTCCATTCATCGATGTCGTGGGGCCACGGTTTGATCAGCTTGTCCGTGGTCCCTGGTCCGTGGTCCGTGGTGAAGACCGCGACGCCATTCGGGCAGAGGACGCGCAGGAGCTCCGCTTTGGCAACGGACAACGGACGACTGACCACGATCAGGTTCGCGAGGTTGTCCGCGTACGGCAGCCGATCACCCGCCCACTGCTGGACCGAAACCGGCCCGTACAACCCTAGCGACTGAATGTGTTTCCGCGCCGCCGCGACGTTTTTGGCGTCAGCGTCGAGTCCGTGAACCAGGAAGCGGTCGTTAGCCAGCAGGGCCGCCGTCAACGTGCCGTCGCCGCAGCCGACGTGGACGATCAGGCCACCTTGGCTGCCGGTGTCTTGCAGAATCTCCTGCGCGTTTTCGCCGCGGGCGACGGCGGCGCAACCGACGAGGATGGTGAGCAGGACGGTGGTGAGGAGTGTGAAGTGGCGTTTCATGTTATTGGTCTTGATGGTTGGCGGTCGGTTTGCTTCATCTTGGCGGGTGCGCCTTCGAACACGCGGGGCGCGGCCGCGGGCTCCGCGCGACCCCGTGAAGCCGAAAAGGCCAGCGCCAGCAGCGGGACCGTGATCAGCGTGAACTTGGTTCTCATGATTGCTCCTGCGATACGAACTTCGAGGCTTTGATCGTAACGTTGCGGACGGCTCGTTGCTACATCCCGAGAGTACGGAACGCCCCGCCGTGTCCGGCCAAGCCTGTGTGATTCCGCCCGCGGACAGACGGCCGGTTCGAGAAATTCGGGCAGCGCGCCGACGCAGAACGTCAGCGGATTCGACAACCCATCTGGCGTCTCCAGCATCTGTGATGCCCCCGTGCAAGCCATCGTCGTTATACACGACTCTTCCGCCCCAAAGGGGCATTAACAAATCAGCCCAGGGCAGAGCGTCGCGGCGACAGCCGCAGAGCGCCGCCCTGGGTACGGTATCGATTTATCCCGGTAGCCCTGAAGGGGCGAAACAAATCGGTAGTCCCACACGT
>JAPLNJ010000401.1 GCA_026692885.1 Planctomycetota bacterium
CCAGCGGCGGCTTCGCCGCCGCTGGCGAAACGGGGGAGGAAGTAGTACGGCTTGTGCGTGTAGCAACGAGCGTAAGCATCCCCCGGGCAAGCCCTCGTCCTTCTACACAACGCTGCCGCCCCAAAGGGGCATTAACAAACCAGCCCAGGGCAGAGCGTAGCGGCGACAGCCGCGGAGCGCCGCCCTGGGTACTGGATCGATTCAATACGGTAGCCCTGTAAGGGCGAAACAAATCGGTTCATCTCACACGCATCGTTCGTCTTCAAATAAGATGGACGCAGTTCTTGACAAAGGATTGTGGCGCGGTTGTGCTACGCTGGCTCGTTTCGCCCCTTCAGGGCTGGCGTTCCCGATACTCTCCTAACCCAGGGCGGCGCTGCGCGGCTAACGCCGCTACGCTCTGCCCTGGGCTGTCATGTGGCTGCCCCTATCGGGGCGAAGAACTTGTGTATAACGACGAGGGGCAAGCCGGGGGCATTCACCAGTTGCGGCCGATATTCGCGACACCCCCAGAACATACGGGGAAGTTATTTCGTGGGCGTTGCTATGTCGTAGCCGAAGTCCCCAGACTTCGGGGATTCACGCAAAACGCCCGAATTCTGGCGAATTCGGCTACCAAAATGCTTAACGGCGTTGGGTGTGTGGGTTGTTGCTCGTGGTGAATTCCCACTCCGCGCTCCGAGCGAAAGCGGAGACCCCTCGGCATGCCCGCTGTTGCAACATCGACCAAGTAGCGGAGAATGGGTTCAACCGCGACCCAACGGGAATCGCGGGAAGTGACAGTAGCTCCAAGTTCGGAATGTAGCTGAACTCGTGAGAGTTCAGCGGTTGGGAGAAAACACCTGAATTCTCACGAATTCAGCTACGTCAATTGGCAACGCCGCAAACTTGGAACTACTGAGTGAGCTAGTCGACGTGAGAAAGGATTGCGCATGTCAAAGAAAAAAATCTTCCTGACGCTCGCCGCCGCGGCCGCGATGGCTGCGGGCGGCTGCCTCAACTCCGCCACCGCTTCCCAGGAGGGCCTGGCGCTGGTGTCGGACGCCGCCTCCCCGCGCGTCTCGTACGCCGTTGAAAAGCAAGGCGGCACGCTGGCGATTCTGCTCGCCGTGGAGACGTTCTCACCCCAGCAAAAACAGGGCGGGGTCAAAGTGCGGCTCGGGGTGGCCGCGGACAAGACCGTCACCCTCACCGGTGAGAAGCCCGAGACGGACACGGCGGACGGTACCGTGCGGTTCGCGTTCAAAATCCCGGCGGAGCGTCTTGTGGACAGCGCGAGCGGCTGGGCGAAACTGCGGCTGGCGTTTGCCGTCGAGTGGGACGGCGGCCCGTTCGGCCAACCCCGCCAGCGGGAGACGTTTCTGCAATCCCAGACGCGGGCGTCCCACGCGGGACTGTCGTCTTCGCCCGCGGACTGGCAGCCGCTGAACCTGGCGGAGTTCGCGCGCGCCGCCGCCGACCGGCGTCTGCGCATCGGCTTCAACTTCACGCAACCGCACGACGGGAAGGCCACCATCGTGATCGAGGACGCCCAGGGCGGACGGGTGCGGAACCTCGTCTCCGGGGCCGACATGGGCCAGGGCGCTCAACGAATTGCCTGGGACGGGTGCGATGAGCACGGCACGCCGCTGCCTCCCGGAGAGTACCGTTGGCGGTCGATTTCCCATCCGGGTTTGAAGCCCGAATATCTCTTCTCCTTCTGCAACGGCTCGGGCTCCAACCACGGCACACTGCATGCCGCGGCGACGAACGGGACGCACCTGTTCTTCGGCACGTCAGTCTCCGAGGGTGGCTACGAAGTCATCCAAATGACCCCCGACGGCACCTTCGTCCGGGGCTACAACTCCCCGATGGGCCACGGTCTGTCGCGGGTGGCGGTGGCGGCCGACGGGAAGTTCCTCTACGCCGTCTACGACGGCACGTCATGGGGGCAGCATGTCGACCGCGCGAAGCCGGACTGGAAGGCGGACAACAAACTGACGCTCGTCCGCTTCGACCTCGCCAGCGGCAACCCGGTCGACTTCAAACCCTCGGTCCGGCTGGCCGAATTGCGCGCCTACTCCGTGGGGCCGGGATCTGCCGAGAAGCGACCCGACCGGCTAGCGCTCGCAGGGATCGCCCTCCTTCAAGGGCGGCTCTACGTCGGCGACGCCGTCCAGAACGGGATCCTCGACGTCGATCCCGCCACCGGCGAGGTCGCCCGCGTTCTCCCGCTGGAGAACCCCGTAACGCTGGCGGCGGACGCCGCCGTGCTCTACGCCGTGGCGGGGAAACGTCTGCTGCGCGTCGATCCGGCGACCGGACAAAGCGTTGAGATCGCGGCGGCGCTAGTGGGACGCCCGACCGGGCTGGCGGTCGGCGCCGACGGGAAGTTCTACGTCAGTGACGCCGCGGCGCATGTTGTTCGCAGGTTGGACAACCACGGCAAACAAGTGGCGGTGATCGGCAAGCTCGGAGGCATCACCGGCGGTTCCGCCGAGGCCCGCTCGAAGATGGGCGGATTCGGCGAGGACGCGCAGGAGGCTCCTGTCGCGTCTGGTCCGTACGACCCGCTGAAGCTGCACAACCCGGCCGGGCTCGTGGTCTCGCCCGACGGCCACCTGTGGGTGACGGAGACTGAGCGTTGGAAGCCTAAACGTCTCGCGGCGTATGACCCTGCCACAGGGACGATGTGGAAGGAATTCTTCGGCCCCACGGCATATGGGGCTTCGGGCTGCGGATTCGATCCGGAAGATCCGACGCGTTGGATTGGACAAGGCACGCTGTTCAAGCTGGACTTCCAGAAGAAGACGGCGGCGCCCGTGTCAACGCTCGGCGGCGAGGAAGGGATGCACTACCGCTTCTGGCGGCAGAGCGGCAGGACGTTCGTCATCGCCTACGGCAAGGCGACCTACCTTGAGGAGCTGCTGCCGAACAACACGCTGAAGCCTCTCGCCTTGCTCAGCTCGGCGCACCAGTACGCCTACGCCCGCTCGTGGAAACCAGCCAAGGAGTTCGTGGAAGCGTTCCGGCGGGATTATCCGAGCGTGAAATACGACTACGGGCGCGAAGGACAGCCCAGCCATGGCTATGGGATGCTCTGGGTGGACCGCGACGGCGACGGCCAGATGCAGGCCGGCGAGATCGAGTTCTCCACGGCCGCCGAAAGCCTCGCCGGCTCCGGCTGGGGACATGACTTCCACGACCTGACCATGCGGATCCCCGCGAAGGTCGCTGGCCAGAGCGTCATGGTCACACTGAAGCCCGACGGCTGGTGGCCGGGCGGCGCGCCGAAGTACCCCGCCCTGAATGATGCCGTCAAGGCCGCCATCCCCATTGACGGTCCCGCTTGGAGCGGCGTCGAGACCACCACGGACCGCTTCGGCGACCTGATCGTCAACAGCGATCCGGAGCTGCGTGCCTTCGCCCCCGACGGCCGCCTCCTGTGGCGTTATCCGAACCGCTGGTCGGGCGTCCACGGCTCCCACCAGGCCCCGTTGCCGAGCCCCGGCGAGCTTCAAGGAGTCCTGTTCTTCACCGGCGTGGCTCCGCTGGACGACCAGGCAGACGTGATGCTGATGAACGGCAACCACGGCCGCGCCTTCGTGATGACCACCGACGGGCTGTACCTGGACGAGGTGTTTCCAGACTGCCGGATGATGACGAATCCGCAGGCGGGCGGAGTCGGTATCCTCGGCGGCGAGTGCTTCGGCGGGGCGTTCGGGCGCTCCCAGGCGGATGGCAACTACTATTTCCAGGGCGGCGGGATCGAATACCGTATCTACAGAATCGACGGATTGAAAGAGACCGTCCGCGCCGGCGGTTCGTTCACGGTCACGCCCGAGCAGGCGGCCGCCGCCGAGCGCGGCCTGAGCCGAAGCGTCGCGGCCGCCGCCAAGCCGCTGAGCGCGAAGATCCCGTTTGTCGACACGCCTCCCAAAATCAATGGCCAAGGAGCAGGCTGGACGGGCGAGCCCGCGGCGCAATGGAACAAAGGCAATCAGTTCCCCGTGACCGTACGGGCGGCCCACGACGATAAACACCTCTACCTTGGCTATACAGTCAACCGAGACGCATCTCCCTGGGTGAACAACGGCAAGGACTGGCAGACGCTGTTCAAAACGGGCGACAGCGTCGATTTCCAGATCGGCTCCGACCCCCAGGCGGATCCGCAGCGCGCCGCCCCGGTCCTCGGCGACCTGCGGCTGCTGGTGGCTCCCTTCCAAGGAGGCAACATCGCCGTGCTCTACCGCCACCGCCTGCCAGGCGCCTCGGACAGTGTGGTCTTCCAGTGCCCCTGGAGAAGCGAGAAGGTCGATTCGGTCAAGAAACTTGAATCCGCGCGGATCGCGGTCAGCCGCGGCGGCGACTCCTACACCGTAGAAGTCGCGGTCCCGCTTGCCGAGCTAAGCCTGACTCCGACTACGGGCAAAGCCCTGCGCGGCGACTTCGGCGTCATCTATGGCGACGCGGAGGGGACGACGAACATCTTCCGCAACTACTGGTCGAACCAGGCGACCGGACTCGTGAACGACATTCCCGGGGAAATCATGTTGACACCTATTCTCTGGAGCGACATCACGCTGGAGGCGAAGCCATGAACAGACCACTGTTTTCATTTTTCGTTGCAGCCGCAATCGGCGTTTCCTCAGCAAGTCTGTCGGCGGACGTGATCACTTGCGACGGCATCCTGGGGAATTCCGGAGAGCAAGGCGCCTCGCTGGTCCGCTTTCCAGGCGGCGGGACAAGCGGATTGGGGGTCGTGTGCGACCGCTACGGTTCGCTGTGGGACCGGGGCGGCTCCGCCTTGAACCGCTATGCGGTGGACGGGCGGCTCCTGGCCTCCTACAAACTCCCCAACGTTCCGGCGGACCGGAACTCCGACATGATCGCCCTGCTCGGTGACACGCTTGTCCTTCGACTGGGCGGCCAACTTTATTCGCTTTCCATCGACGCGCCGACGGGCTCCGAAGTCCAGCCGATGAAGATCGAGGCAGACAAGCTGTCGTTCTCCGCCAAGGATGGATGGGTCGCCGCATCCAAGGGGACGGACGTGTTTCTGCTCAACGCGGTCGGCGAGAAAAAAGCGGTCGTGACGTTGAAGAAGAATCCCGAGGGATTGGAGTTCGGCCCCGACGGTGCCGTCTACGTCAGCCTGAATGGGAAACTGTATCGAGTGGCACCCGAGGCTGCGGAGGGAATTGAGCTGGCCGGCCCCCAGCCCGGGGAGCGCCCGCAGTTTCTGAACGGATCCTGGTATGGAAGCGCCTGGCACAGCACCCTGAGGCGCTTTGACAAGAACCTGAACCCTTCGCCAGGAGTCGTCCTGGGCGGGAATTCCGGCGCTTTCATCGGACATGTGGCGGAACAGTCGGAAGTTGTGAACGGCAGAGGACTGGCGCAACTGAGGCCGGATCTGTTCGCGATTTCCGGCTTCGGCGGGATCGTCCATCTGCTCGAATGGAAACAGGCGGAAAAACGGTTTGAGCCGATCCGCAGAATCGGCTCTCTTCCGGCTTGCGAGGCGATTGGCCTCGACCGCGAAGGCCGCGTCTGGTGCGGCTCGGGCAATTGGAAGTGGAACGACAGCCCCTCGACCCCGCAGCACTTGGGCGTTCCAACCCCGGAGAAGCTGTTCGGCCTGACGGCGCTGGACAACGACACCCTGTGCGGCTACGGCTGCATGTGGGGCAGGCCCATGGTGCTGTCCGGCAAGCTGGACAAGGAGGTCCGGCTCGGACGAATTGAGTCGCAGACCGCCCTGCCCAAGGAGGCCGTCGCGGTCACCGTCACTGACGTGAACAAGCGGCGCGTGATGCTGGTTCTTGAGGCCAACGGCCAGGCCACTGCGGTCAACATCAATGACGACGGTGCCTACCACAGCGACGCCGGCCCTGTCCAGCTCTTCACCGTCACGCCCGTCAAGGCGTGGACCTCCCTTGCCGCGGCCGGTAAGGACGCGTTGTTGGCGGCCGGCGATGGATTTGTGATCCAGTTCGCCCGAGACGGCCAGAACTGGAAGGAGGAACGCCGCTGGAACTCATTCGGCCAGGACAAGGGGAACACGTTCAGCTCCGCAATCTGGCTGGCGGCCGACTCCGGCCGACTCTGGGTCTGCGACAAGTTGAGGAGCCGGGTGCTCTGCTTCGACCAAGCCTCAGAGAAACTGTTGGCGGCATTCGGCGCCGCGGACTCCCCAGGAAGCGAGATCTCCTCATTGAATTCGCCGACCGTGCTTGCGGCTCGGGGAAGACTGGCCGTGGTGTACGACAGCGGCAACCAGCGGCTGGTCAAGCTGCGACTGGACCGTCGGCCGTCCCCCTGAGATCGATGTTCCAGGCGGAAGCATAATAGGAATTCATGGTGACCTTTCACCCTAATCTTTCACCTTAATCTTTCACCTTAATCTTCATTCTCAGTAGCTGGCGACAACCACCGCTTTTCCCATCAACCCCGCCAACTCGATGACCTCCTTGTCCGGGTTGAACCGCTTCCATGCCTGGCCGTTCACCGTGACGCTTCGGATCGGCATCTGCCGCGGATGACGCAGCCGCACGAGCACGGTTTGCAGAGGCTGGCGGGAGGGAATCTCGATCGTCGCGGTGATGGCGCCGTGGTCCACGTCCGAGACGATCTCGTAGGCCGCGGTTCCGAAATAAGTCGGCGCGTTCTTGATGGAGATTCGCTTGCCGGCCTCGAGCCATGGCCGCGGTGTGCCGCGAGCGATCCATAGTGATGGGCCTTCCTCCATCACCAGCAGGTTGCGGAAGTTCTCCAGGAACCAACCGGCCGTGCCGTTGTCGGGCCCTGCACACGCCGCATATTGACCCCATTGTCCCCACTCCCACAGCTTGCCGTCGGCGCCGACCATGACGGCGTAGGAGTTCATCCAGAACCGCAGGAAATTCGGCACATCGTCCTGCAGCAGGTAGATGTTGGCGTTGTGCGAGGCCTTGGGGAGACTGGCTCCATAGCTGTTCCAGAACCAGGCGTCGGCAGTGGACAGCCCCTTCTTCTTTCGCGCCTCCTCCAACTCACGCACTGCGCTGGCAGAGGTGCCGACTTCCTCCATGACATCCAGCGTCCCTACCATGCGGGCGTTGTTGGCGTCCAACGCCGCAAACGGCTCGGCCAATGGCAACGCTCCCAGGATCACGTCGCCCTGCGGACGGCCGACGGACGGGAACTCCAAAGCCAGCATCAGACCTCGGGTGTAGGCGGCAAGGGGGACGAAACTGCGGTAGACGCCGTCGCGTCCGATTCGCACCGGAGAAAGGGCGGCTTCCCGCTCCACGGCCCGCCGAATGTCCCGGCGGAACGCGTCCGCCTCGGCGCGGTACTTCCGGCCGGCCTCCGCATCGAACTCCGCCAGCGCGTCGGCGAAGCGTTGCAGCCCCTGGAGCGAAAAGCCGTTGTCGCAGTAGTACCAGCGCCAGTCACTGGACGGTAAAGCGTAATCGCCCAGCATGTACGGCGGCATCAGGCCCGCCACCAGCAACTCCTGGCGGTTGGGCACGTCCTGCATGTAGGAGGTCCGCTGGCGGATGATCCAGTCCGCCGCCGCCTGCAAGCGAGCGCGGTGGCGCTGGAACCATTCCTTATCGCCGGTCAGGAAGTAGCGTTCCGCCATGCCGAAGAGCAGCCGGCCCGTCGAGGCGTGGGTGCCGTCATGGCTGTATCCCATGCCGTGCCGTACGCTGGTCGCCCATTCCAGAGCTCCGTCGCCATCGGAGTAATCGCCGTCGGCCTTGGCTCCCGGAGACTTCAGGAAATGCTGGTACACTTTGTCGGCCTCGTCGTGCAGCCCGACCATGTCCATCTGGCGAGCCACCCGGCCTACTTCGAACGCCAGGCCGCCCCACATGTGCCGGCCGCGCAATTGATTCGAGGCGGCGCGCCAGGCATCCGTCCAGCGGGCGTCGGAAAGCTGCACTTGCATGGGCGGGTCTTCCACTTTGGGAAACGGCGGCACGGCCGTCCCCTCCGGGCAACGCCACAAGCGAGCCTCCCGCATCAGTTCGTCCCAGGAGGCGGCCTCGCGATGTTCGCGGGTCAATTGGCGGATGCTCTTGACGTTCTTGGCCGTCAGTTCCGCCGCGAACTGCCGGGCGGTCGTCCCGCTGCCGGCTTTGACGATGAACAGGCCGCGCTCCGGGATCAGCACGGGGCCTTTCTCGACATCCACGGGACGGAACGTGACTCCACCCGTTTTCGTCCAGAGAGTCACTCGACTGTCCAGACAGGGATCGGGGACCTCAGGGCCCGGCCCGGTGGTGTCGAACAGGACCGACCTGGTAACTGCAGGCGTATCCAAAACGCGCCGGTCGCCGGGGACATACACGAGCGGCAGCACGATCCCGTGCCGGCCCGCGCCCGCGGCGCGGGATTGCCAGGCGTGCGGGCCGGTGACGGTCGTTCCCGTGTCGCCCGCCAACGGCGAAACGGGGCCGATCAGGCTCAGATCCGTTTCCAGCCGCCCGTCAACATCGGTTTTTTCGGAGCCGGATTGGAATCCCCATTCAATTTCCACATCCAGCCGTTTCCATGTTCCGACCGTCGAGCTGATCAGCCGGATGCTGGGCACGGGAGACTTGGCTCCCTTGGGCGTTCTTTCGTCCTCGCAGAAGACGGCGACCATTTCCGTGGCGGAGCCTTTCCGGTGTCTCCGGCCGGCCACGGTCGGAATCTGTTCGATGCCCACATGGTTGTAGGTCCAAGTCCGGCGGTCCGCCGAGATCTCGGGCTGGCCCAGGATCTCATCGTTGCACCAACCAAACCAGCCGAACGCCGTGGGATACACCCGAACCTCTACGGCGTCGGGCGAGGGGACTTCCTGACCGGCCGGCCAACAGAGTTCCACGCGATAGTCCGCCAATCGCACCGACCACAACAGCCCCGCGAGCAACCGGCCTCGTGGTTTCGGGGGCAACGCCGTGATCAGGTCGGGCATGTCATAGTGCTCGCTCTTCAGCGCTCCGGCGCCCACTTGACCGAGGGCGGGTCGATACACCGTGTCGATCCGCTCGAGTCGCCGCGGGATAAAGTAGGCTTCGGGCTTCTCCTGCACCGCCCGATCGGCCTGCCAGGCATAAGCCCACGGCGCGATGTCCACCGGCTGGCCCTGAAGCTTGTCCAAAGCGGACTTGTCGACGGCCATCGGTCCCGCCCCCGGCAGGTCCGCGGCCAACGTCGCATCGGCATCGCCCGTTGAAAGGGCACCGCACAACAGGACCGTGCTCACACAGATTGTCATCCAGAACGGTAGGATGGCTCTGGACTGTTCTCGCTCAAAGCGTGCGCACTTTGCGTTCATCGTCGTTTCTCCTGTTGGTGTGACCTGTCATTTTGCTCAAATCGCATGTCACGTGCCTCCTGTCTCTCGTAAGAACCGCTCGATCTCCTGACGCGACGGGATCGACGGTTGTGCGCCCAGGCGCGTGACGCAAATCGCAGCCGCTGCGTTGGCGAATCGGACGGCTTGTTCCAGCGGTCGGTTTTCGACGAGAGCGGCAGCTAGGGCACCACAAAACACATCGCCGGCCGCGGTGGCGTCGACGGCCGTTACGATGAAGGCCGGCACGTGCGTCGGCGGACCACCGCAGGCGACGCACACTCCTTGCGAGCCGAGCGTGATCAGGACCGCTCGGGGGCCGCTCGTTCGTAGTGATTCGGCGGCCTGCGCGGCGCGCGGGAGCGAATCGACGGGGAATCCGCAGAGGAACTCCGCTTCCGACTCGTTGACAACCAAGTAGGCGACGCTTCGCAGACCGGCCTCGGACACCTCGCGGGCCGGCGCCAGATTCAGCAGGATCGGGCGTTGCCGCTGTGCGGCCAGTTCCAGGACATATTCCAGCGTTTCGGAGAGGACCTCGCACTGGAGCACGATCATCGCGGCATCGCTGATCAGCGTCCGGACCTGATGGATGTGGTCGCGGATCAGCCGGTAGTTCGCGCCGGGGGCCACGGAAAGGTAGTTGTCGCCCCGGTCGCCGACCATCACCAGAGCCGTGCCGCTGGCGACACCGGCGGCCGTGAACACGAAGTCAGTGTTGACTCCGGCGGCCTGCAAATTGTCGATGATGGCCGCCCCGTAACGATCGTCACCGACGCAGTTCACGAAATGGACGTCGCCACCAGCCCGGGCAGCAGCGACCGCCTGGTTGGCTCCCTTGCCGCCGAAAGTCTGCAAGAAGGTCGCATCCGTAACCGTCTCGCCGCGTTGGGGAAGGTGGGGCATCTTCATGATAAAGTCGACGTTGGAGCTGCCGACGACGACGATCTGCCGAGCTTTCTCGCAGGCATCGTTTTGCTGGTGGGAGAGGTCTGGTTCCATGTTGGGCGTCTCGCCGTGCAATTCGCATGCTTGGAGGTAATGGGTCAGGGAGCGGTTCCGAGGATGTCCGCCAGTTCCTCGCGGTCGGGAAAGGACGTTTGCGTGCCCGGCTTCAGCACCGATCGCGTGGCGACGGCGCCCGCCCAGCGCGCGGCTTCGTTCAGCGGCACGCCGGCGGCCAGGAAATAGGCCAGGCTGCCCACGTAGGCGTCGCCGGCTCCTGTCGTGTCCACCGCGCGCACCGGCTGCACAGGAACGTGCTCCGCGCGGTGCGGGGTCACCACCAGGTTGCCACGCTGGCCGAGCGTGAGAATCACCGTGCCCGCCCCGCGGCGCAACAACTCGCGAGCGGCCGCCTCGCACTCGGCCAGCGACGACACCGGCAAGCCGGTGAGCAGCTCGGTTTCGCTTTCGTTCGGGCAGAGGATATCGGAGAGGGCGTAGATTTCCGGCGGCAGCTCGGTCCGGGCAGGGGCCGGGTTGAAGATCGTGCGCACGCCTTCCTGCCGCGCCAAACGCAAGGCGGCCAGGCTGACGGCCACGGGCACTTCCAGTTGACAGACCAGCACGTCCGAGGCGGCGATCTCCGGTCGGGCGGCCTCGATCTCTTCGGCCGTCAGCAAGTCGTTCGCCCCCGTGACGATGGTGGAGTTGTCGATCGCCACCTGCAGCCGCACCCGGCCGGTGGCCGGGTCGGCTTGGGCAAACACGTCGGTCACGCGCACCACCGGTTGCCGGCGCAGTTCCACCGGCAGCAGAATGCCGCCCGAATTCGCGTTGCCGCCGAACGCATAGTGATCGGCATTCTTGAACGAGTGCGGAATCTCCCGGATGACGAATCCATCTACCGGCTGGTGGCCGGGATTGATAACCCGCACCGCCAGCAGGTTCTTGCCGGAGGCGAGCAAGGCGTCGCTGACATCGAACTCGAACGGCGCATCCGAACCCTCGTGGTCGCCCAAGCGAGTGCCGTTGAGCCAGGCCTCGGCGAAGTAGTCCACGGCGCCAAAGCAGAGCCGCCAGCGGTGCCCGAAACTGGCTGCGGGGCTGGCGAATTCCGTCCAATACCAAGCCGCCCCGTGATATCCCGAAAAAGACTGCTGGATGGTCGCCGGCACCTTCGTCGGCTGGGCCTCCTCCCGCGGCGCGGCGAACCACTTCGCCTCGCGCCCCTCGTTCTTCGGATCGATCGCGATCCGCCAGCCGTCGCCATCAAGGGATTGCACGAGCGAAGTCGACGGCTCAGCGCCGGCCGCGGAACTGCTCAGCGGCGCGAGCAGGAGAACGTTCAGGAGGAGCTGACAAAAAGATGGGCGGCAGAAAAGTGGGGGACGGATCTTCATCTTTTTGCCGGACATGTTTCTGCCGTCTTCCTGAGTGGACGTGAGCGGCGTTCTCATTGGCATGGCTGCCAAGCCAAGACATCCGACAGCGAACACGAGAGCAGGACGCACGATGTGTGATTTCATAAGTGGGTCTCCTAATATTCGTTCAGTCCGATCCCGCGATCACGGCCGTTTCGCCAAGCCCTTCCGGTCCCATCGCGAGATAGCCACCATCCACCATAAGCGTCGTACCGGTGATGAACGAGGCGTCATCACTGAGCAGGAACAGCGTGGGGCGGGCGACCTCAATGGCTTGACCCATGCGGCGGAGCATGTGGTACTTGCCCCGATGTGAATGTGCGCATCGATGATGGCAATCTGCTGTTTCATAGTTGGGCAACGATCTCTGGGGTTGCAGGAGTTGGGATCACGGCGATGCCACTACCGTCGTCGGGACGCGGTAGGTGCGCATCTTCGAGAAATAGATGGGCCTTTGGTGTGGGTTATGAAAACGTGGTCGGCAAAAAGATGGGCGGCTAAAGATGGCAGACAGAAGGCCTGAATGCATATTTTGCCGCACATATTTCTGCCGGTACTCCGCCTACTGGATGGTCGTGAACGTGACCTGCCGGTGAGTGACGTTGGCCCAATGTATGGCCTTGAGCGTGGTGTGCTGAAGCAGTTTG
>JAPLNJ010000402.1 GCA_026692885.1 Planctomycetota bacterium
GGAACGCCAGCCCTGAAGGGGCGAAACAAGCCTTGGCCCATCTGACGAACGATGCGCGTGAGAGGAACCGATTTGTTTCGCCCCTTCAGGGCTACCGGGATAAATCGATACTGTACCCAGGGCGGCGCTCTGCGGCTGTCGCCTGTCTGCCGACAGGCAGGCCGCGACGCTCTGCCCTGGGCTGGTTTGTTAATGCCCCTTTGGGGCGGAAGAGTTGTGTATAGCGACGAGGGCTTGCCCGGGGGATGCTTACGTTCGTCTCGTGTAGCTGCGAACGTGAGCCTCCAGGGGGCAAGCCCGTGGCATCCAATTCACAGAACCATGAAATCTCATGCTTGACACACCAGGCCCGAAAAACCGTTTGGTGCTGGCCGCCGGTGAAGACTGGTCGCGTTTTCTCGCTCAAGACCCGCGGCTAGCGCCTTGCGGCTCACCATGTCCGAGTACAAAGCAAGTGGCATTGGGCTAGCGCCATTCCGCTCACTGAACCAAAAGAACAGGCATGATTGCGGCAGCTTGTCGTTGCCGCGGTCAAGTCTCGGCAGGGAGTCGGGCTTGCCTTTCCACTAGAAGTCTTTAATCTGTTGGCAGAACAACCGAAGACTGCCGATGGCTGCCGCATCACGGAACCCGCGCGTCTTGGCCCCCGGCGGCCGGGCGGTTGAGTTCGCGGTTGAGGGTGTGGCTTTCACGCAGCGGGAGGAGCAAACCGATGAACCAGACGCGGGCAACGCAGGCGCGGATGATTCGAATAGGCAGCGTGGCCTTGGCGTTGAGTTGGGCCGCGACGGCCGCCTGGGGCGCGGCGCCGAAATGCGACGCGCCGCCGGAGATCGTGGCCGCTTTGAACAAGGCCCACTGGATCTGGGACGCCGAGGACTCGGGCGTGTCGAAACACTACGTCTGCTATCTCCGCAAGACGTTTGTGCTGGATGGCGAACCCGCGGCGGCTACGGTCGCCGTGACCGCAGACAATAACTACGAATTGTTCGTCAACGGGGTCTCGGTCGGCACCGACGACGGCCAACCTGACGCCCACTGGAACAAGCTCAAACAGCATGACGTGACGCGGCTGCTGCGGCAAGGTCCGAATGCGATCGTCGTCCGCGGCATCAACGTCGGCGGACAAGGCGGTGTGATTGCCGCGTGCCACATTCAGCCGGGCGGCGGCGAGAAAGCGGCGGCCCTCGAGATTGTCACGGATGCCAGTTGGCGACTGGCCGCGCAGGCGGTCGCCGACTTCGCCGCGCCCACGCTGGACGACCGCGGCTGGAGGGCCGTGGACGTCGTCGGCCCGATGGGCATCGAGCCGTGGGGGTGGCTGGCCGACACCGGCCGTCCGCCGTTGCGTGCGTCCGGCCCCGCGGAACCGCCGACGCGAACGCTGAGCCCCGACGGGGCCACCGCGCGGCTCGAAGCCGAGTGGCTCTTCCAGGCAGCCGGCCAGCCGCTGGGCCCGTACGCCGCCAAGGAGATCGGCTATGCCCGCGCCGTGGCCGCGCGCTGGGCCAAGTCCGGTCGACCGCCCGATCTGACAGCAGAACTCGCGCGGCTCGACGAACTGGAACGAACCTTGGCCAACCAGCCCGCCAGTCTCGACGCGGACGCGGCGAAGAAGGTGTACCTGGAAGTCCGCCAGGTCAAACGGCAAATGCTCTTCCAGGATCCGGCCGTGGACTTCTCGCAAGTCCTGTTCATCGACGTGCCGGAACGGTACGCGCACGAATCCATGCACCGCGTTTATCCGCAGGCCCAGCTCAACTGCGTCCGGCTGCTGGTGCTGGACGGCCTGCATCCCGGCGGGCAAGTCCGCAAGCTGACCGAGGAACTCACTCCCGGCTGGTACTGGCGCCCCGACGTGTCGTTCGACGGCCGGCGCGTGTTGTTCTGCTTCCGGCCGGCCAAAGAGCGGACGTTTCACCTGTACGAAGCGAACCTGGATGGGACCGGCCTGCGGCAGATCACCACGGGCGACTACGACGACTTGGATCCGGTCTATCTGCCGGACGGGCGGTTCGCCTTCATGAGCAACCGTGGCAACAGCTATGCCCGTTGCACCGTGGGCCACCCCAGTTCGGTCCTGACGCGGTGCGACACCGACGGGCGGAACATCTATCTGCTCAGCGCCGGCGGGGAGCCGGAGTACACGCCGGCCCTGCTCGCCGACGGCCGCATCCTGTATACGCGATGGGAATACACGGACAAGGAACTGATGCGCATCCAAAGCCTGTGGACCGTCAACCCGGACGGCACGAACACCAGCGTGTTCTGGGGCAATCAGAGCTACTGGCCGGACATGCTGATCGAGGCTCGGCAGATTCCCGGCAGCCAACGCGTGATGTTCGGGGCGCACGGCCATCATCAGGTGTATTGGGGCGGCGTGGGCATCCTGGACCGGACCCAAGGCTTCAACTATCCGCACGGGCTGACCAAGGTGACGCAAGAGTTGCCGTGGATCGAAGTCGGTGCCGGGCCGGACGATCGCCCGGAGACCCCCGACTACCACCCCGCAAACTGCTACGGCGGGTACAAGTCGCCGTATCCGCTGAGTTCCGAAACGTTCCTCGTGTCCGCTCGGGCCAGTCGCGGGCAGCGCGGCAACCGCGCCGGCGACAGCCGCTTCAAGTTGTTCCTGATGGACATCCACGGTAACCGCGAGTTGATCTATGAGGGCGCGTTCCACATCCTGTACGGGATGCCGATTCGCTCGCGGCCGGTGCCGCCGGTGATTCCCGATCAAGTCGCGTGGGCGGGGGCCCAGCAGGACGCGGCCCCGATCGCGCCGGGCGCCTTCTACAGCGCGGACATCTTCCGCGGCGCTCCAAACATGTTGCGCGGCAAAGCCAAGTACCTACGCGTCCTGACGCTCGAACCCACCACGTTCACACTGGGCAAGAAGCTGCAGGATCTGGAGACCCCCAACGGACATCCGCACATGCACGTCGGGCCGGTCGTGTCCGTCACTTGCAACGACGGGATCAAACGCATCCTGGGTACGGTGCCGATCGAGTCGGACGGCTCGGTGTACTTCGAAGCCCCGCCCTGCCAGGCGATTCACTTCCAGTTGCTTGACGAGCGGCAGCGGGCGCTGCACACGATGCGGTCGTTCACGAACCTGATGCCGGGCGAGCGGCGCGGCTGCGTCGGCTGTCATGAAACGCACAGCACGACGCCCGCGAATCAGACGAGCGTGGCCTTGGCGCGCGGCCCGGCCAAGATCGAGCCGTATCCGCTGGGAACCCACTACAGCTTGGGCTACGAGCGCGACATCCAGCCGATCTTGGACAAGCACTGCGGCCGCTGTCATTCCGCGGCCGGGACCGATCCGACGTGCCCGGCCGGACGGGAGAAGCTCGATCTGACGTTGCGCCCGAGCGCCGACTTCGGCACGTTCCCCGAGCCCTACGTCACGCTGACGCTGGGCAAGCGGCGGAGCGTCGCCGGCGACTTCCCCGGTCCGTGCGAAGGGGGCATCGCCAATACGATCCTGGCCGAGGCTCATCCGTGGCGACCGGCGGACTACGGGACGCTGCCGCCACTGACCAAGCTCTCGTACGCCAGCCCGCTGATCGACTTGGCCAGCAGCGGTCAGCACTACGAAACCAAGGTCGATGCCGAGAGTCTGCTGAAGCTGATCCTGTGGGTCGACACGTTATGTGCCTATCGCGGCGAACGCGAAATCCGCGCGATGGACGATCCCGACCCGAGCCATCCGTTGTTCCGCCGCTCGAATTATCCACCGTCGGACGAGGGCGTCGAGGACGTCTACGCCCAGTCGCCGTATCGTCCCCGGATGCGGACCGCGCCGTTGGTGAACCGGGCCTATCGGCAGGACGAGTTCCCCAACCTCGAAAGCCGCCTGCCGCGGGACGCCCAGGGCCGCATCCTCCCACCCGTCTCCTTCGCCGCCGACGGTCGCCGCCTGGAACTCTCCTGGCCGCCCGCGAGGCCCCGATCCACCGTCGAATCCCTGACCGGCCCTGCCGCCAGTTCGGCGAGATGAGTTACTGTAAATAAGGAGCAGACGCATGCTGCAATTGTTGACCTGGTTATGGCTTTTCAACCCCTCCCAGCCTGCGCTCAGCACGCTGACCGCGCAGGCTCCGCAGGCCGAGTTCACGGCGCCCGCGAACGCGGGAAACAGCTTCACCGTCAAGTTCACCGTGGACTTGAAGAAGTTCGAGGGCGAGAAGAACATCCTCGAAATCCCCGCTGTGCTCCGTGTCCGTCTTCGTCAGCACGGTCCAGTGGACCGCAACCGCCAGAATTATCCGGCGTTCAAAATGCCCGATGGCTCGGTGCCCGTCTTGGAAGCGGAGGTCGTGCTCCATTCCGTCGAACACCCCGACTGGAAGAACATGACCATCGGCATTCCGCTCGCTCTGCTCAAGCAACCCGACGGCGAACATGAAATCGTCCTCAATTTCACCGGCGTGCGCTGGACGATGTATGTTGACGGCGAATTGCTCGACAACGATTTTCCGTTTGGCTATCCGCAATGGGCGGACAAGAACACGTGGAAACTCGATGCGGAGTATCTGAGGACAGCGGCCATCTATCTCCCCGCAATCGAGCCTGAAAAGCAACAGGCGAAGACGCCCGACAACTCGCCCGGCATCCAATACTGGACCCCTGCCGGACACAACAACTGGGTCGGAGATGTCGTCACGTTGTTCCACAACGGACGTTATCACGTGTTCTATTTGTACGATCGCCGCCATCACCAAAGCAAGTTCGGGCGCGGTGCGCACTACTTCGAACACCTCTCCACCCAAGATTTCCAAACGTGGACCGAACATGAAGCCGCGACGCCGCTGGACGAGCAATGGGAATGCATCGGCACGGGCACGCCCTTCGTCTTCAACAACAAGCTCTGCCTCAGCTATGGCCTGCACACCACGCGAGTTTATCCGCGAGAAAAGACGACGCTCCCCGCGCAGTGGGAATACCTGAACAAGAACGGGCGCACAGGTGAATTCCGGCGGGCCACCACACCCGGATTCCCCGCTGGCTCGACGTATGCCGTCAGCGCGGACGGCATCTCGAACTTCAAGAAGTCGCACATCATGTTCCATCCGTGCGAGAACCCGAGCGTCTATACGGACCCCAACGGCAAACTGCGGATGCTGGCGAACGCGGGCTCCAACGGCATGTGGGAGTCCGCAGCGGTTGACGGCGGCTGGCGCTGCATCAGTCCGGGCTTCCCGCCTGGCGGCGATTGCACGTTCTTCTTCCGCTGGGGCCAGTTCGACACCATCATCGGCGGTTTCACCGGACTCTGGTCGAAGCCTGCCGAGGCCCCCAACTCGGCGTATGAAGACGTGGTCCGCCAAGGACGCGACTTCTATGACGGTTTGGGCGTTCCCGCGATCACAGGCATCTCGGACGACCGCTTCCTGATGGCGGGCTGGATTCCCATCCGCGGCTGGGGCGGCAATCTGGTCATCCGCGAGTTGGTTCAACTCCCTGACGGCCGAATCGGCTCGAAGTGGATGCAGGAGATCACGCCCGCCACCGAGCAGCCCACAACGCTCGCCGCGCAGGTTGCCGAAACAACGACCGTCCCCACGGACAGCAAGTCGTTCCTGCTGGCCTTCGACGTTCGGCCAACAGCGGCCAAGCAAGGCCGGCTCGGCATTTCGCTGCTGCCTGAGAGTGGTGAGCAGGCGGCCTGCGAGGTGCAGATTCGCCTGGACGATCTGCGGGCGCAATTCGGTCCTGGTTCGTTGAACAAGGTCGCGGCCAACCAGAAGTCCCTGCGCGAAGGCGGCGCGCCTCAGGGCGCCGGCAACTACGCGATCGAGAACCTGATCGGCGTCGATCAACCTTTCACGGTCCGCCTGATGGTTAAGGGTGACGACAAGCTCGGCGGTTCCCTGGTCGATGCTGAAATCGCGGGACGGCGCACGATGATTTCTTATCGTCCGGAGTTGACCGTCAAGAAGCTGGTCTTCCGCGTGGAAGGCGTCGAACTCGGGAATCTTCAGCTCGCGCCGCTTAAGGGCCAGGAGGTCCACAAGTCAGGAAGATCAAGTGGGTGATGTCCGTCATGCTTAGGTCTGGTGGATCGTGACACTGTGAGGACGGATGCCATGAACGTGGTCTGCAGCTTGCTCCCTCTCTGGATGGCCATCGGGCAAATGCCCGACAGCTTCGAACCGCTGGTATACGAGGCCGAGGACTATACCACACCCACGACCGCCTGGCAGGAAAACCGCACCTCGGAGGACCACTGGAACCTGTGGAGCACCGACCAGGATGCACAGAAGAAGTGGTCCGGCGGCGTGGTCCTGCAGTCACCGGTCGTCAAGGCGGATCGGCATAATCCGGAGGACGGCGCCCCGGTGCTCCACACGCGGATCACTGGGATTCCCCGAGGCCGTTATGAGGTCGAGCTGAAGATCGGCCGGACCCTGGCCGTCTCCCGCGACGGCCAGACGTGGCAGCGGGTGGCGGATCGCAAGGCCTCGCTGGGGCTCGTGGAAATCACCGACGGGACGTTTGAGCTGTGGGTCGATGATCGCTACGCCCACGACCCGCCGGGAGCCGCCTATTACGACTGCCTGCGGTTTCTGCCTGTGCCTGAACGGCCGCAACGGCCGTTGGTGCAAGGCCACGCGAGATTGCGCGTCGACGAGCCGCTCGATCGCGGGTTGGTCGCTCGGCCGCTGGCTGAAGGCTGCGTCTATCTCGGTTGGCGACGGTTAAGAACCGACCCTGAGACCGTGGCCTTCAACGTCTATCGACAGACCGCCGACGGGGCAGCCGTGCAGCTGAACTCCGCCCCACTGCAGAAAACCACGGACTTCGTGGATGCGGCGGCCCCCCGCGAATCCTCGTGCCGGTATACCGTGCGCGCCGTGGTGGCGGGTGCAGAGAGTGCGGCCTGCCGCGAGGCTGCAGCGACGACCAGCGCCCGGCCTGAGCCGGCCATTGTGCTCCAGCTCGATCCGGGAACCACCGTGCAGAAGGTGGGCATCGGCGATCTCGACGGCGATGGCCGCTACGACTATGTGCTCAAGACACCCCAGGACAATATCGACCCAGCTGGGGATTATTGGAAACCAAGCCCCGACACCTACCACCTGCAGGCCTACTCGGCCGACGGTAAGAAGCTTTGGGACCATGACGTGGGTTGGGCCATCGAACGCGGGATCTGGTACTCGCCGATGATCGTCTTCGATCTCGACGGCGACGGTCGCGCCGAAGTGGCCCTGAAGACGGGCGACGGCGACCCGCGCGGAACAGACGGGCGCGTGGAGACGGGTCCGGAGTATCTCTCGATCCTCGACGGCGCCAGCGGCAAGGAATTGGCACGCGACGACTGGCCCTCGCGCAAGATCCCCGGCGAACCCTACAACTACAACCTCTCCAGCCGCAACCAGATGTGCGTCGCGTATCTGGACGGCCAGACGCCGTGCCTGGTCGTCAATCGCGGCACCTACACCACGATCCGGCTGGTGGCCTATCAATTCCAGCGGGGCCGGCTGGAGAAACTCTGGGCTTGGGACAGCCGCGAGGAGGCAGGCCGTGGCCGCTACCAAGCCCAAGGAGCCCACATCCTGCACGCCGCCGACGTCGATGGTGATGGTCGCGACGAGATCGTCATCGGCTCGGCCGTCGTGGATGACAACGGCAACGGACTGTGGACGACCGAGTTGGGACATCCGGACTTCTGCTTCGTCGGCGACATCGACCCGCGGCACCCCGGCCTGGAGATCTTCTACGGCATCGAGCCGCCGCGGCCCGAGGCGGCGCTGTGCCTGGTGGATGCGAAGACCGGCCAGATCCTCTGGAAGCTTACCGAGCCGACGACCCACGTCGGCACCGACGGGATGTGTGCCGACATCGATCCGCGTTTTCCCGGCTCGGAGTGCTACGCCGCCGACATCGACCGCGAGCGGAAGTTCAGGAAAGGCTGGCTGTTCAGTGCCCAGGGGCAGCTGATCAGCGACCAGCGCGACGGCCCGATGTCGCTGCCGGTCTACTGGGACGCCGATCCGCAGCGCGAATTGATCCGCGGCCGGACGATCACCAAGTACCGCGGCGACAACCAACCGCCGCGATTGGAAGGGCATGTGGTCGCGATCGCCGACGTGTTCGGCGATTGGCGTGAAGAGATCTTCACCAGCTTGCCCGGCGAGTTGCGGATCTACACCACCTCGATCCCGGCGCGTGAGCGGCACATCTGCCTGATGCAGGATCCGCTCTACCGCCTGGACGTGGCCGTGGCCTTCATGGGCTACTACGCCGCGCCGATGCTGAGCTACGACCTGGCCACCGCGGCGAGCACATTGAAGAACTAGCGGCGTGATAGTTGAAATGGCCCCTAACTCAGCCTCGGTTCGCTCAAGGCTGGAAAGCGACACAGTGCGGCGAACGAGCCCGATGACCATCACGGAGAAGAACCATGCCTCGATCGACGTTTGTTGTGTTCGTGTTGTTGGGACTGCTGGCGTCGCTTTCGCGGGCGGCCGCCCCCGCTGGCGACAAGGCGACCTCGGGCCAGGCCACGGCCAGCGTGCCGCCTGGGGCTGCGGCGCTGGGTTATACGAAGTGTGTGATCAACGAACGGCCCACGGCGGCCGACGTCGCGCCGGGCCGCAACGGCAGCTACAAGTGGTTCAGCGGCCAATGGTATTCGAAAACCAATCCGTCGCTCGATTACTACGAGACCCAGAACGGGGTGCTAGCCATTAAACTAGGCGGCAATCTGGTCAGCGCGCCGCTCGATTTTTCACAAGGGAAACTGCCGCTGCTGGCCGGCGCTGACGGCTTCTACGTGGAATTCGATGTCCGGCTCTCGGACCACGATCCGGACCACTGGCCGGCCGTCTGGCTGATGCCGACCGAGCATGACGGCAAGCGGGATCACTACGAGGGCGACCCTCCCGGCTTCGAACGCTTCATGGAACTCGACGTCGACGAAGGGGGCTTTGGCCCGGGACTGACCGGGACCGTCCACAGTACGGAGGGCGTGTGGCCGAACTGGAAGCACGTGCAGAATCCGAACAACGTCTCGCGCACGCCGCTCGATCGCAGCCAGACCCACACGTTTGGCGCCAGCTATGATCCGGGACAGCAAGATGTGACGTGGTGGCTCGATGGCCAGCAGCAGATGAGCGCCAGGGCCCCCTACGTCCCGGCCGTTGCGGCCCGGCAGCATTTCTACTTGATTCTCTCCGGGCAGAGCCACAAGGCGCAGAAGCCCCACTTCACCTTCGTCAGCGGCGTGCGGGCTTATGTGCCTCCGCGTTCACCTGTGCCGGAAAAGTGAGTGACATAGAAAGGGACTTGCCATGAGAATGCGTCCGCGAGTGATCAACGGGGTTGTGTGGTGCGTGGCGGCGCTGGCCAGTACCGCGGTGACCGACGCCAGCGAGCAACCGCAGGTGCAGGCCCACTGTGGCGATGTGCCGATCAAGCGATTCGGCTTCTGCTGGGTGCTGGGCGAGGGGCCCAACCTCCTGGACGACGT
This sequence comes from Planctomycetota bacterium, assembly GCA_026692885.1. Next base: position 9,479 of record JAPLNJ010000402.1, read on the forward strand.
GTCGTTGCAGGCGGGAAACGCCGCACCACGAGTGAAAGTCCACCCTAAAGACAGCGGCCAGATCAAGCGGAACTATCTCGGCGTGACCACGACGCGCATGCCGCGTTCCACGGAGAACGACTACCTGCCGCTGGAGGCGATTCACCTGATCGATGGCAATCTCCAGACTTGCTGGATGAGCCGCGCCCAGACGCGGCCCGACGTGCAGCCCGTGTGGATCCGCCTCGATCTGCCGCTGGAACGCGTGATCGATCGCGTCGCGCTCCGCAAGCGTCCGCTGTCCGATCAGCCACGGAGCACGCTGGGCTGGGTACCGATCCAGGGCGCGGCCGAGGTCGGACGTGGCATGCCGGCGACGATCACGATCAAGCTCAGCCGGGATGGCCGCGAGTGGGAGACGGTCCAAGACGGGCCCACGGGCGACGCCCCGGCGAAGTTTGAGGCTGAATTCCGCTTCGCCGCCCGGCCGGCCAAACAGATCTGGATCACGGCGGGCAACCTGCCCTTGGTCGAGAACGTGCTCTACGCGTTCTCCCTCGCCGAGGTGGAAGTCTACGACACGGCCGGCAACAACGTGGCGTTGGCCACGCGCGGCACGGGCATCACGGTCAATTCGACGCACCATAGCCCGGGCCAGGAACTGGCCGCGCACCGCTGGTATTGGCCGCTGCACTACGACGCGGGCTTCAAGTGGGCCCGCGTGGGCTATCACGACGATCCGATCAACTGGCACTGGGTGGAGAAAGAGCGGGGAGTCCTCAAGATCGACCCGGAGACCGACGCCGCCGTCACGGAACTGGCGTCCCACGGCGTCGAGATCGTGATGTCGCTGAACTTCGGCAACCGGCTGTACTCGGGGCCTGCCAAGCGTTCGCTCCCGCAGCTCTGGGAATGGAACTACGACATGCCCGCCCCGCCGACCACGCCGGAGGCGCTGGCCGCCTGGACGCGGTACGTCGAGTTCATGACGCAGCACTTTCGCGACCGGGTCAAGCACTTCGAGGTCTGGAACGAATGGAACATCTCGTGTTACTGGGGCGCGGTGCCCAGCCTCGAGCATTATCTGGCCGTGGCCCGTGCGGCCATCCCCGCCATCCGCAAACATGCACCCGAGGCCAAGATCATGCTGGGTTCCTGGGCCGGTTTTCCGCATGGCATCGCCACGTGGAGACCCGAGCAACTGGCCGCCCAAGAGAAAGAGCTGCTGATCCTGCAAGCGACGCGCCAGCTGGCCCGCGAGGTGGACGAGATCGGCTGGCATCCGTTCTACCAGACCGATCCCGCGCGGCTGCAGGGCTACTCGGCCGATGTGCGGGCGTTGCAGAAGTGGCTCGAGGCCACCGGCTTCCGCGGGCACTGCATGGTCACGGAATGGAACTACAGCGCGTTGTACCCGCCGCTTTCCAAGGTCGAAGCCGCCAAGGCCTGGAGCGGGGGCTTCCAGGCCACGGAGTTGGAAAAGGCGAAATACGTGGCGCAGGTGTTCACGCGACATACCGCCTTGGGGTTGGAATCGTTCTTCTGCGAGATGTATTTCCCTCAGTTCGGCGTGCTCGACCTGAGCCTGCTGCGGCGATCGTTCGATGCCGATCCGATCTCGCCGCTCCAGCCGCAGGCAGCGTACTACGTGACACGGAACCTCGCCACGATGCTCGACGAGTTGGAGCCAGGCGAACTGGAGTACTCGATCGATCGCGCACCACCCAATCTCGAAGCGTTCGCTTTGCAGGCGCCCGACGGACGCGCCCTGGCGATCTGGCTGGGTGGCCACGCGAAAGATCAATGCGCGGGCGTGCCGGTCGACGTGCACTTGAAGGTCCCCTGCCGCACAGCGACGGCCTTTGACCCTATGAACGGTGTCAGCCAGGAACTAACGCTAACCCGCAGCGGCGACGCAATGCTTCTCAAGGGGTTGCTCGTGCGCGATTGGCCGCTCGTCATCCGCCTGCTCGACCGATGAATCGTTGACCACTCGCCTGGTTGTCATCCTAGTGCAGTGTGACGACTACTGTCGTTCGATCCGATAGACGCCGCCGATTCGCGTGGCGAACTCGATCTTCGGCTCGCTGCTGTGAGCGACAACCTGGTCGGCCTCCCGCACGACCCACGGGCCAAGCCACGGATTGATCACCAGGCACGGCCGGCCCCAGAGGCTGCGGATCTCGATCAACCGCGGCTGCCCGCGCTGGAAGTCGGCGGCCACCAGGAAGCCGCCCTCCGCCCGCAGTTGGAACAGGCCCGACCAATCCGCCGCAGCGGCGGGCACGATGCGGATCACGCCGCCGTGGTCTTGCAGCAAAATCTGTTGCACGGCCGCGGCACTCAATCCGCCGGCATCAAGGAACGGGGCGGCCGACAGCCCGCCGGAGAAAACCCGCGAATCGTTGCTGGTCCAACCGCCGTAGCGAAAACGCTGGTAACGTTCGGCATGAGCCGCCGCCAGCCGGCAGGCCTCGTCGCGCAGCCCCAGTCGAGCCGCCCAGATCGCGTCCAGCGCCCAACCCTGCTCCAGAACGCAGATGCGACGCTCGAAGGTGCGCCGGGCCAACTCGTAGTCCGGCGTGCCCAGGCCGCTGAGCCCGAACGGAAACACGCGGTACAGTGCCGGGTTCTCGCAATTCATTCGCCGGTGTGCGGCACCGCGGGCCGTCGCCGGCGCGTACACGTCCGCCGTCGCGTCGATCTGGCCGTCGGCCGCCCACTGGCCGCGCGCCGGTTCCGGCAGCGCACGCACGATTGCCTCGCAGCGGGCCCGCAATTCTCCGTCTCGGTCATAGGTCCGGGACCAGCGGATGAACTCCGGGAAGATCGCCTGAATCCCTGCCAGCGTGTCGGCGGGGTCGCGGACCAGCCACCAGGTCTCCAACGCGTTGGCAGGGTCCAAGTGGTAGCGGCCATCCGCTTCCTGACGTAGCAGCGACGCCACGAATTCGCACACGCCGCGGAGCAGCGGGTAGGCCTCTTGCCGCAGGAATTCTTCGTCGCCGCTATAGCGGTAATAGAGCAGGTAGTGCTGACACAACTCCAACCCGGCCGTGAATAGGTAACCCACGTACGGGTTAAAAACCTCGAAGCGGCCGAAGGGCAGCTTGGCGGGATCGCGGCGCTGGTAATGGCTGCCCGCCACGCCGCGGCCGTCCGCCAGCAATACGAAATCCTCGGCGTGGCCCCAAGGCAGCACGGTCTCGGGCACCCACAGGCCGGGCAGTCCCCACAGCTTCTCGGTCTGCGCTCGGAGGTATGGCAGCATCGCCGAGTAGTGCCGCGTGAGGCCGCGGGCCAGGTCCAGGCGATTGGCTTGGTACAGCGGCAGATAAGTGAAGCGAATCTCTTGGACCCATTCCGATAGTCCCCAATGCCGCTCGTCCCCGCGCATCAGTCCCGGGCCGCCGTCCCATTTCGCCGGATAGGGTCCGCGGTTCACGCAACCGAGCGTGTACAGCTGTACGTGGTAAGCGGCACACAACCGATCGGCCTTGCCGTCTGGACTGCTGAGTTGCAGGAACGACCGCCCCCAGTAGTCTCGCCACCAGGCCTGCTGCTCGGTCTTGAGTTGATCGAGACCCGCACGGGTAGCCTCGTCGAGTTCACGTTGGGCCGCAGCTTGCGGATCGCCAGACGGTGTGACCGCGGCGGCGATGATCAAGTGCACCACGGCCGGCCGCTTATCCGTCAGCACTAAGGTCGCCGTGAGACCTGCGGCCGAGCAGCTCTTAGCAGCGACCGTCGGACAGGCCACGGCGACGGCCAGGCCCCGGCCCAACAGTGGGTCCTGGTCGGCGGGAAAGAAGTCCTGCATACCGGCATTGGCCAGCTGGGGACGGGCCGGCCGCGCGAGCACTTCGCCGGCCTGTAGCGCGCCGCCCGCCGCCCGCATCTGCATGGTCGCCCGCCCATGCGACAACTCCGCGGTCAGCTCGCCCAAAGTGCCCGCCGGATCGCTGATTTCGACGATCAGCACCTTCCGCTGGGGATGGCCCCAGACTTCCAAACGTGGGCCATGTTTGCCGTCCAATTCGATGACGACGCGTCCGTGGTACAAGTCCAGCCGCTGGCGGAATCCGCGGGCCGCAGCCTGTCGTCCGGCATCCCCCAAATCGATGCGGACATGGCCCGGACTCACGTTGTTGAACAGGCGCGTACCCAGCAAGGCGTCCGGCGGCGATTGAAAGCCCCAGGCATCCGACTTGGTCAAGTGCAGGTGCAGACTCCCGTCCCAGCGGACCATTGCCGACAAGTCGCCGCCGCCTGTGGGCATCGCTTCCCACGGCTCCGCCGACGGCGTCGTGTACACGACATCATTCCGCGACACGACCCCGGCCGGATCGATCAGCCACTTCGCCGCCGCGGCGTCATAGGGGATCGCGGCGTCCTGCGCGCCCGCGACGAGGAGGGTCCACGCCAGAAACCAACCGGTGGAAGCGAGTGTCATCATCCGACGATATCTCCTGCCAACACGCGAACACCTATTGACGCAGTTACGGATGGTGGGGTGCCGTCCCGCGGATCGGCGAGGGTCGTTTGACCCGGAGCCGACGGGTAATCCGCTGCTGACGTTTTGTGCAACGTTACGATCAAGGCCCCTTGGGCTTGATAAACAACACCTCCGCCTGCTTGATCCATCCCGTTCTCAAGTCCACCCGGAACCAGCCTTCACCATTCTTCTCATGGAAGCGGGTGGGCGAGCGCTTACCGAACTCTTTGAGATCGTATTGCGCCCAGGTCTTTCCCAGATCCAGTGAAACGATCAAGCCCGTGGCCAGTGGCGAGGCGGGTGCACAATGCGACGCCAGGATCACGCCATCTTGAATGATCATGTTTCCGGATTCGACCTGCGGATTGAACAGCAGCGTGTGCTTTTCGGGATGGGCGAGGTCCGCGGGGTTGCACCGGAAGATGCCTCGGTCGTGCGGCGTGGGGCCGTTCGCGTCGCTGATCCAGTAGAGCTGCCCGTCCACGAAGTTAATGCCGCCGGATTTGTACCGCGAGTTGGAGTTGTCCGACACGAGGACCTGCCAACGCCACTCGTCCTTTTTTGCGTCATAAGTACCTCGCAGCCAGTGGCACTCGTGCCCGACTCCGCGATCGATGTCGCCGGTGCAGGCATAGAACGCGTTTTCCGCTGGGTTGTACGTCACCGAGTGAACGTGGCGGCAAAGAACCGGGTTGTCGGCATTGCCCAGCAGCGCGCCGGTCGGGCTGCCACCCGCAGAGCCGTTATCCCGAAAATGGGGATTCTGACCGAAGGCATAGGCGATTTTCACGGTCTGCCCGTGGTCGGTGGAGTAGTAGATGTTGACCGGCGTCGCACCGCCCAGAACGTTACAGTAATTCCCCCACACCAGCAGCTCCACGCCGTTCACGTCCCACGAGATAACGCCCGAGAGTGTGTGGAAGTACCAGCCGGGGTTATCCGCGTTCTGGGGTGTATGTGGGAGGTAGTCCGTACCGTCCGCCTGCTTTACCGTAATGGGCTGGTATGTCTTCAGGTTGTCGGTGCTGAGGTACAGCTTCGAGCCTGTGCCGAAGAGCACGTTTCCATTCTTCAGGATGTGACTGAACGTGATGCGCTGAGCGTCGGGAAACGCGAGGCGGTACGGCCAGGTGTGGCCGTTGTCGTCCGACAGAAGAATCGCCCCGTCCGCATAACCGAACGCCTTATTCGCGCGCTGCGAGTCGATGTACACACCGGCCGGCTGCGGGCGATACCAGAAGTGATCCGTCGCAGGAAAGTTGGACAGGGGAACGCTTGGGTCGGCGCCCCGCCCAACCGTGCCAGGTATCAACATCGCGCCAGCAGCGGCCGTCGTGGTATCCAAGAACCGACGGCGAGTCACTCGTCGTTGTAGCGTCATCAGGTCATCCCTTTCGTGTTGAGGTATTGGTGCCGAAGCAGGTCTTGCCCCGGCGGGAAAGCCAATCAAGTAGCAGGGGTCTCCGACCCGTGCCTTGGAAGTTGCGCATTTTTCTCGTTCCCACGCTCCGCGTGGAAACGCAAGTGTTTTGACGCTCCGCGTCGTCTGCCCAAGGACGCAGAGCGTCCGTGGCTTGTGTTCCGACGCAGAGCGTCGGAACGAGAAAAATCGAGGACTTGGACAACCGCAAGATGTTCACAGCAGTGGGTCTCCTGACCCGTTTTCTTCCGATGTTTCGGAGGTCGGGTCGGAGACCCAACCTACAAGAAACGCCGCGAAAACGTGATAGCGCAACTTACGTCGCGTGATACGGTGGCTCATGCCAGCTCCTTGCGATGTGCCCAGACCTTCTCGAAGGCCCGGATGTACTGGTCGATTAGTTCCGGCACATCCTTCGTGAAATAGGGCAGCGAGATCCCGCGCCGGTTAACTTCTTCCACGCCAGGAAACCGATCGGCAATGACCGGTAGATGGTGCCACCACTGGGCCTCGTGATAGGCCGGGTGCTTGCCTTGGAACTGGGCGCCCGCCGCGCTGACCGAAACGCCTTCCGCCTGCAGGGCCCTGAGGCACGCCGCGCGCGACATGCCAGCCTCGGTCTCGTTGAAGAGGAACCGGTTTTGGTTATAGAAGACGCGTTGGACGTCGGGCCGATTCTGCTGCTCGTACAGGCCCGGCAGCTGGATCAGCCGATCGTTGAGCCGCCGAATCTGCGCCGTGCCGTCGGCGTTCCGCTTCGCGAGCTTCTTCAGTTGGCAGCGGGCCAGGGCCGCGGCCATGGGGTGCATCCGCAGCTTCATACCCAGCCCCGTGCCCCCGTACTTGGCGTACTTGCTGCCGACGGCGAAGGTGGGCGGGCACTCGTAGTGTCCCAGCGTCGCTGCGCGCTCGTAATCCTCCCGGTTCTGGTAGTTGCCCATGCCGCCCTCGATGGCCGGCAGCGGCTTGCTGGCCTGGAAGCTGAAACAGGCCATTCGGCCCCAGGCACCCATCGGCTTGCCGTGCAGCGACGCGCCGTGCGCATGGCAGGCGTCTTCCAAGGCGATCAGTCCCTTCTGCTGGGCGAAGTCGCAGATGTGGTCCATGTCGGCGGGCAGGCCCAAGTAGTGGACGGGAAACATCGCCTTGGTGTTCTTGGTCAGCTTGCGTTTGGCATCTTCCACGTCGAAGTTGAGCGTGCGGGGATGGATGTCGACGAAGACCGGCACCAGGCCGAAGAACCGCATCGGCATGATGGTGGCCCAGAACGTGGAGCAGGGGACCATGATCTCGCTGCCGGGCGGCAGGTCCAGCGCGAAGAACATCGCGGTGATCGCGCTGGTGCCGTTGTAGTGCGCTTTGCAGTACGGCAGTTTGAACTGCTGCTTCCACTCCTTCTCCAGGGCGTCGATCGGGCCATAGTTGGGATTCCGCACCACTTCGAGCACCGCCTGTTCCTCCTCGGCTCCGTACCGCGGCCAGGAGGTGGCATCCTCGTGCGATGCAGTGACGGCCTGAGGGCCGCCCTTGACCGCCAGAGCTGCGTCTTGGGCGCCGGCGCTGCCGGTCAGATACAACCCGGCGGCCAGCGCCCCGGTCGATTGGAGGAAGGTTCGCCGCGTGTTCGGAGTCGGGGATTGATTCTCGCTTGGCATGAGCTGGGCTCCTCGAAAAAGGGTTTCAGAGCGGTGCGGGGTTCCAAGCACAGACAACCGGAGGGATGCACAGCGCAGTCTAGGACGGCCCCTTGCCTGACACAAGTACTGCCCGCACAAGTACTGCCCGCTCCCCCAGGCTGGCCAAGAATGGCTTCGTCATGGCAACAGGAGTGCTTGCAGGCAGGTCATTTCGCAGCTGGGCCACGGCCGAGGTCAAAGGGGGCGACCGCCAGCGTCTGGCGGAGATCTCCGCGGAGATGAGCAAGATTCTAGCACCGGGAAGCGGTTAAATAACAAATCTGGAAAGCGGTGCTACTTGGCTGCGGCTCCGCCGCGCGGGCTCGCTACGTACTTGTTTGCGATCGAACAAGCCCGACGAGCATCGCCGCCCAACAGTGACTCGACGGCTGTCCGATAGACACTTAGCATCGCGTCGACGACCCGCGGATTCGGTAATCGCAGTTGCGACACATCCCCAGGCTCCAGCTTCGCTAGCCCCAGCGCATATTCGCGAACCGCTGACGGCAGCTGCTCGCGCACGATGTCCGTCAGCAGCATCAAGGCCCAGGCGCACTGCTCGTCTTGCAAGAGTCGCCTGGGAAATCGGACTGTGTAAAGCGTGTTGGTGGCCGACAACCGCACCATTCCATTGAGACAAACCCAGGGCCCCGACTGACTCATTCCGCTCATGAATCCATCCGGTCGCGGAGGTAACGGCGTGACATACCAAGGGTGGCGGTTACGGACCTTGTAGGCGTCTCGACGGCAGCCGCCATCGGCTTCGGGTAGTTCCAGGTAGCGCTGAACTGCGGGTTGAGGAACCACCGCTGCGCGCGGCCGGAACAACCAGACTCGTTCTTCTGCGGAAAGCAACTCCATCCAACGCTCTGGGGAGATGCTTGCACTGCGGATGTGCTTCGACTTGGACAGCACAGGCATGACCGCCGACGTCGGCAAATCGTGCCGACGGCGTTCTTCATCGGTCATCAGGAAGTAGGAAGCGTCGCCGGTCACGGCTCCGAGCCCGATAGTCATCACATCGCCCAGCCGGACGCCCTTGCCATTGGCGATTAGGGCACCCGACGTGGGCGACTGACGTCTGGGTTGGGAGGGGCGGCTTAACCCTCGAACAAGGTCATCCAGTGATTCGTACTCGCGTCGGAAGGCGGCTTTCCTCGGCTCCCGAAAGCCGTGGCCAATTAACACGATCGAACCTTCTTCCACGGAATCGAAGATTGGTTTTCGACAGCGATGGACTTCCAGCCGAGCGAACAGGGTCGGCAAGGTTGTTCTGAGCGACCGTGCGTAGTTCGCGTAGTCGAAAGCGGCTGGCAACACGAACGCGATTGAACCACCTTCGTTCAGCAAGCCAAGGCTGGCGCAGAGAAAGGCATTCCAACAGTTGCCGCCTCGGGTTATCGGCGATTCGTCGGGCGTGCGAACGCAGAGAGCAGCGTTCTGGATCGGCCGAGGCACTTTGCTCAGCGCAACATAAGGAGGATTGGCCACCACCCGATCGAATCGCTCCAGCGTCGATGTCGCCCACCGCAAGAACTCGATCCCGCGGTGGACCACTGCGTGAACGTCCGCTGGCTCCGGGGAACGGCAGAGATCCAAGCCGACAATCCGACTCGCATCAACCCGGTGTCGCGTGAGCGATTTCAGAAAGGCACCCTGGCCCACGCACGGCTCCAGCCAGCGAGCGTCCGGCACATCGCCCAGAGCGCACACCATCGCCTGGGCTAACACTGCTGGAGTGTAGACGTTGCATGACGGTGGTGGCTTGACAAGGTTGCTCATGGCAGGGCTATTTCATTGCACAAACAAGCCATCGGCAGCTTCGGGCTTGGCTCGCTTCAGGGCCATCCAAGGTGAGCCGACGCATTTCTGTATGTGGCGTTTCTTCCAATCCAGCAGTCGCAACAGAATGTCCCGCTGCGTCGACTGCCAAAACCTCGTATCGTCGGTCTCGCGGCTCACATGCTTGGCCCATTCGTCCTGGAACAACTCCCCAAGCAAAAACTCCAAGACTGCCATTGGAGTCACGATGACGGAAGGCAATCGAGGTACACTCAACCCGTGAGGAAATGGTGGAGAATCCGACTGCCCCAGGACTTGCTGATGGAAGTAACATCCCGGCGAGCCAACGTCTCCCACCTCCGTTCGCCACATCGCCAACTCCGCCGGAGGACCGTCACCGACACTCCATACTTTCGATCGAACAGACGCGATCCCTCGCACCTCGAGTACCTTCCCGTTCGGTTTCTCCGGGGCAATCTCCCACTCCCAGGACACTTCTCCGCACACCGTCAGCGATCCGCATCCTCCCGGTTCGTATCCGCGCGTCGGGCGTGTCCTGAGGGGGCACTGCTCGCTCGTCCCCCAACGTTTCGCGACCCTGCCACACTGAATCTCATTGAGTTGAGTCTTCAAGGCGCCAAATACATAGGCGTGGTCGTGGGCCGGATCGAGAAACGCCTCTGCAAGGCGACTCATGCAGCTAATCTCGCGTCTGAACTTTTCGAACTCAAACCGGAGGGGAACAAACTTCGCGGGGTGGTCGTGCATTACTTGGCCTCCGGCCCCGCATCGCCCTGGCCCACAAGCCGCTCGCGATCCATCGCGATAACGCCCGCCCGTAGTCTCGCGTGCTCCCGGGCGAGTTGAAGCGGCGTCCATGCCTGCTCAGCGTAAGGTGGCCAGTCGTCCGGCTGAACTCTGACTGCGCTTGACACCTCACAGACGCTGTCGCTGATGTTGAAGTTCTCGTCGATACACAACACCGGCTCCGAAACAGAAGACCGGACCAGCACGCCGGCGCAGTGGCGACTTAGCAGGAACAACGTTTCATCCAAGTCAAAGGAGTTCCCGTCGGTAATATCCCACAGGATCGCCTCGCATCCGCTTCGCCACCAACGCGTGGACAGAAAATCGTACAGACCACCGGCGTAGCGGGCCTGTCCGAACACCTCGGCCAAGCCTTTCGAAAGGCCCTCCTGCAACGATTCAGGCGTGACTCGCAACCTTGCGGCCAAACGCCCTTGGCTCCAAAGGAAGCAGGGATAAGGAAGTATGCGTTGCGCGAACCAGCGAACGAACCGAAGTCCGTGCTTGCGCTCCACGAGTTGGTGCCACGGGGGATGGCAATCCTCAATGTCCTGCCAGGCGAGGTCCTTCCAGCGTTGGTCGGGCAGGGCTAGCCATTGTTCGACGAGCCGCCGTGTCGCGTCCGCATCATCGGCCGGCCAGACTTCTGGAAGCGATTCTACAGCTGCCGAAAGGCCTCGAATCTGAGCCGTCTGCCGGCCGAGAACATCCTTCTTGTCCAGCACCCACTCCAAGTTATGCTGCTGGGCGATCACGTGCAACCGCGTCTCCGGCGGAAAACCCGATGATAGTTCTTGGAGGTGGGCTGACCTCAGGATGAATGCGGTCGGGCTTCCATCGAGCTTCTCGGCGTGCCCACGCAGGACGGCAGCCAGCGCGAGTCCGTCAGGCGGTTGCAGCGAGATCGTGGCCGTCGCGTCTCGCTCGGGCCAGTCATCGAGCACGTAGTCGATCACGACAACGTCGGCCTCTCGCAAATTGGCCTCCTCCACATCCTGAGGATGCCGGACGATCAATTCAACGTCCGCTCCCGATGAGCGAAGCTTCGCTCGCTCGTCGTCGGCGTGGTCGTCGATGATCAGGGCTGTCGGACACTTGGTCGCTGACATTTCGCATCACCTGGGAAAAATAATCTCGATGGCGGTAGCGAATCCGCGGGAGGGAGGCACGAACTGAATGGAGGCTCCATATTCTTCGAGCATGTTCCGCGTGATCGGCAGTCCCATGCCCATGCCTTGCCCCAGCACAGGATCGGTTTCCAACGTGGTCGACTCGAACGGACGGAACCACCGTTCCGCGTCATCGAGTTCGACCCCAGTTCCGGTGTTCTCAACCCGGAGGATCACCTGTCCTTCGACATCCTGACGGCCTGAGGCTCGGATCCCACCGTCTTCGCCAGCCGCTTTCACGGCGTTGGTCAAGAGGTTCGAGAAGATCACCGTAAACTCGGCCGAGAACATGGGCGGCGACTTCAAGTCGGCAGGAATCTCGTTCTTGATCTCGACGCCGTTACGTGCCGCCGCGGCCGCTACCAGCCGACGTCCGGCATCAAGGTGTTCGGTGAGTTTCTGCCGGGAGCGACGCCGACGAGCGTCCGGTGAAACGACCTCCGTCAGATAGGATGCCTGGCGTTCGATTCCCCGTCGCAGATCTTCGATCGCGGATCGCAACTGAGCCAGCTTCTTTCTTTGCGCGGCGTTCGGGCTCAGCTCCCGCTCGATCTCGGCAACCGCGGCTTCCAGGGCCTTCGACATTCCCAGGATGTTGTTGATTTCGTGGACAAACGCGGCCATCTGCGTGCCGACCGAGGCCAGCACTCGCAGCACGGCTCCTTCGGTCATCAACCGATCAGAGGCTTCCGCGCCACGTGAGAATTCGGCCGCCGCCTGCTCGATGCTTGACGACGCAGCCCGGTAGTCGCCCTTCGCCGCAAACTGCTGGGCTTCCTGTGCAAGCGAGGCTGCCCGCCCGACAGAGTGCTCGATCGCCTGTCTGAGGTCTGCTCTCAGCGGTGACTTGCCCTGGCGTTCCTCGCGACGCTCGACACGGGTCCGCTGTTTCGCCGCTGCACGGACTCGCACCGACAAATAGATCGCCGTGCGCAAGACGTCCACCAAGTGCTCGTAGGCGGGATCCGAGACGAAACCTTCCCGGTTGACCAGCATACGGAGCGACGGGGCGCCGGAAGTCGTCAGGAACACGGCGCCGAAGTAGGCGCTGTTTCCGATGAAGACCAGGCCCTCGTCCTTGTCTTCAGATGCAGGAAATCCACGATCTGTCAGGTATGACAAGACCCTCGGGCGAGTCTTGTAGTCGGCATCAATAGAAAGCCAATCGTTCTTGGGCTCGCCGTAAGGCAACACGCGGAAGCCCTCGGAGTAGACCCGGATTCCGAACGACCGACCGAGCCATTGTCTGAGCGCTCGGTTACCCGCGCCACCCTCACGAACCAAGACCCGCGACTGGAAGAGTGGTCCCTGCTCCGGCGCAGGGTGATCCAGGTCAAACCGGGCCGGACGAGCATCCGGGAACTCGGCGTGTCCGTGCTTCGTCGGAATAATGCTGATTCCGATCGGACGATCCTTACTGCTGGCATCGACTTCAATCAGCCAGTGGGCAGTCTGCGCGATCTGAGGCCAGAAGTCGTCGCCTGTAGCGAAGTCGCCACTCAGGTCAAACTCGACCCCGGGATCACTTCCGCTGATCTCCGCCACGCAAGGCTTGCGAAACAGCAAGTCGCCTTTGACGAGTCCTTTCGGAACGTCGACCAGGACGGGCGGTGGTCGAAAGGTCTCGACTTCGGATTGAAGCTGAACCAAGTCCGCCTGTGTCCACTTCTTGCGTAGACGCCGCAGGGTGATGGTCGTTCCGGCCTCGGTCTTCCGTCGGCGAGCCTCGGTTTCCAGCACGACGGCACCCGAATCCTCGACCATGTCGAGGATGAGCAGACTCTCGATCTTGTCCCAGTCGATGGTGGCCCGCAGAAGCTCGTCATTCTCCGGCACATACGCGGGATCGGGACGCGATTCAATCTCGATGAGCCTCGCGAGCTTATGCGCCGCGAGCCGGCCAATGCCCTTGGCACCCGTATATCTCCGCTGGAACCGAGCCGACTTACGCTGTCCAGAATCCTTCAGTCGCGACGCGATCCGCAGGAACCCTGCGCGGAACTGGCCGGGGCTCATGCCGATGCCGTCGTCGATGATCGTGATCACTCCACGTTTCGGGTCGTCCAGAAATCTGCCGTCGATGACCACCTTGGTCGCGTCAGCGTCGTAGGCGTTCTTGATGAGTTCCACCAGGGCTGTCGAGTTCCGCCCAACGAGTAGTTCCCCAAGCTCGCGGAACAAGTGTGTGTCGACGGTGAATTTTTCGTTGGGCATGGGTGGCTTGTCGCCATCGGGCTGTGCTTTTCAGGCTACCCGGCCGCCGAGTGAGCAGTCGCGGTCATCCAATTCTGATTGTCGGCGATTTTCCTCGTGACCGCGAGTATACAGACCCTGATTATCGGGACAAGCCAAGGATGTCGAAGTCTCCGAAATTCCGGATTGGCCAGCCTCCGAGCAGCGGACCAACGCCGATCGAGACCGACGCTTTCACCCTGGCTTGGAGCCGCCTGTACGACGTGGCCCTGGACGCCGCGGCCGTGGCGGCGCTGCGGCTGGGCGAAGTGGGCGCGGTGCGACCCCTGGGACGGCACCCAGGATTCCCTGGGGCACTTTGCGCCGCGTGTGCTCCACGGCCACTCCCGCGTGGCGGACGGCAAGCTCCACCTCGACGGCACGGACAGTTTCCTGCTGATCGAGAGGGCCTGAACAGCCCTCGGCACAGCGTGGGAAAGCCCTAGCCACAGGAGTCGCTGCTGAGTGTGCCGGACTGGAGCCGCGACAGGCCTTCCGGGCAACGGCCCAGCAGCACGCATTCGAGACAGTCAGGGTGGTCGGCGGAGCAGACCGTCCGGCCGTGACGAATCAACTGGATGTGGAATTCCAGGACCCGCTTGGCCGGCACCAGGAGCGCCAGTTCTGTGTGGGCTTTTTCGGCATTCGTCTGCGGGCCGATCAGTCCCAATCGCTGGCAGATGCGGTGGACGTGCGTGTCCACGGGCAGGACCGGCTGACCGCAGGCGAACAGCAGCACGCAGGCGGCGGTTTTCGGTCCGACGCCGGAGAAGCTTCGCAGGTAATCCAGTGCCGCCTGCGTCGGCATCGCGCGGAGGAACTCCAACGATAAATCACCGCGCTGTTCGTAAATCGACTGCAGGATCGCCTTGATCCGCGGAGCCTTGCGGTTCGACAGCCCGGCTTGCCGGATGGCCGCGGCGAGGCTGGCCACCGGCGCGCGACGCACCATGTCCCACTCGGGAAACTGCCGTCGCAGTTCGTCCCACGCCGCGTCGCTGTTGGTGTCCGACGTGTTCTGGGACAGAATCGTGGCGATCAATTCATCAAGCACCGGCAGCGGGGGCCAAGGCTTCACCGGGCCGTAGACGCGCTGCAGCCGACGGCAGATCAACCCGATGAAACCACGTCGCAAATGATCCGGATACGGGGGATTCATGGTAAGGTACGTGGTTGCAACCAAGTAGGTCAGGCTTTCCAGCCTGACGCCGAACGCCCGTCAGCCTGGAAAGGCTGACCTACGGCTCTCAATCGTGTCCGAAACGCTGCTGCACGACAAGTCCGGTTGCAGTCCTGCGAGTCGGAAAGTAGAAATAGAAGCTTGTTCCTTGAATAGCACTCCGAAAACTAGAGAGGTTTGACGCAATGACGAAGATGCTTCCCCATCAACTATCCTCGCTCTGGGCAGCCATGTTTGGGTTCGCGGTCTCCCTGTTGGTTCTGGTCGCCAGCTCCATCGCCCAAGAAAACGCCGCCAGTGCTAAGAAATCCGGTCCGACGGAGATGCCGACGCCGGCTTGGCTGCCCACGCCGATCGAGGTGGCGGACTCGGTCGCCACCGACGAGGCGACGATGAAGCCTTACACAGAGAGCATTTCGGGCACCGATGCGAAGTTCCAGTTGGTGCCGATCAAGGCCGGTAAGTTCGTGATGGGCAGCCCGGAAAGCGAGGACGGCCACGATGCCTGCGAAGGACCGCAGCACGAGGTGGAGATCGAGCCGTTCTGGATGGGCACACACGAAGTGACTTGGCAACAGTACGAGCTGTGGTGTCTGAAGATTGAGGAGCAGGCGCGCAAGCTCGCGAACAAGGCGCCCACCGCTTACGACAAGCTGGGGGACGCCATCGCCAAACCGACGAATCCATACACGGATATGAGCTTCGGCATGGGCAAGGAAGGCTATCCGGCGGTCTGCATGACACAATTGGCGGCCAAGGGATATTGCAAGTGGCTGTCGGCCAAGACCGGCCGCTACTACCGCCTGCCGACCGAAGCCGAGTGGGAGTACGCCTGCCGCGCCGGCAGCAAGACCACCTTCTCGTTCGGTAACGATCCGAAAAAGCTGGACGATTACGCGTGGTACCTGGACAACAGCGACGGCAAGTACCACAAGGTCGGCACCAAGAAGCCGAATGCGTGGGGGCTGTACGACATGCACGGCAACGTGGCCGAGTGGGTGTTGGACCAGTACACGGCCGAGGGCTACCCGGACTACGCCGGCCAGGTCGCCAAGAATCCGCTGGTGCCGCCCAAGGGTGAGTACAATCGCGTCGTCCGCGGCGGCTCGTGGGACGACGAAGGGTCGGATTTGCGCAGCGCCGCACGCAAGGCCTCGACCAAGGAATGGAAGGCGCAGGACCCGCAGATCCCGCAAAGCATCTGGTACCTGACGGACGCCAGCTTCGTCGGCTTCCGCCTGGTGCGGCCGTTGCGCGTGCCGTCCGTGGCAGAGGCCAAGAAGTACGACCTGGATGATTCGCAACTCGAGGAAATCGAGGACTACGCCAAGGCCCGTGCGTCGAACTGAGACCCACCCTACTTAACTTGTAATTGCACCTTGCGGAAGTGGTACTCATCACCTTCCGCGGTCAGCAGGATCTTGCCAGGGACCACCTCGCAGTCGGTGGTCTGGTTCACGACTTGGCCGTTGACCTTCAACGTGACCTGGCCACCGTCCACCGCGATCTCGTAGTCGTTCCACTCGCCGATCGGTTTTTCCAATTCCGCCGTCTTCTTGAGGTTCGTGAGTTTGCCGAATTTCGGGTGTTCGAGCAGCTGCATACGCTCGGCCGGCCCGGAGAGCTGGTAGCCCGCCAGGCCCCAGAAGTCACCTGCTTGGCCGGCGTTCAATTGGGCTTCCAGACTCTTGGGCCAAACTCGGTGCGGACCCGTCATGCGGACCAGCACACCCCCATTCCCCGCTTTGCCCCCCGGCGGCCAACGCCATTGGAGCTTCAACACGAAGTTGGTGTAGTCTTTTTCCGTGAGCAGGTATCCGAGCGGCTGGCCCTTGCAGACGAGCACGCCTGCGGACTGGAGCTGCCACACCTCGCCGGTCTTGGCCGCCGGCTCCGGGTGATAGGACTTCCAGCCGGCGATTTCGCCGTCAGCACCCTGACTCACGAGCAAATTGGCCATCGCCTCCGGCGTTTCGGCCGAGACGATCGAAACCAGCAGGTGCCATAGGCCGAACGCCACAATGCTTCTCATAGTACAGCTCCTCTTGTGACAGGTTGGAACGATCCGGCTTGGATTATACCGGCAAGTGTGATAGCGTAACACAATCAGGAGACCTGGGAAGGACTGCTGCCGGGCCGGATTCCGCGCACTCACGAGTCTCGGATGGAACTTACCCCACGATGGGGCTGCTGAAAAGGGGACAGGCACGGCAAGCTAACGTGGCCGGAGTTGCTTGCAGGTCCCATTGCCTGGCGGAGCCAGTCCCCTTTTTCAGCAGCCCCCAACGACAATGAGTGTCTCACCTCAGCCCCGCGTGGCGCTGGCTCCCTTTCGCACCAGCCCCTCGGCCATCGCGTGTTACTTCTTTCACGATTGCGAGCGTTTTCTGCGGTTTCGCTCCGCCAGCCCGGAGACGCGCGCCGCGGAAGGATTGCCTGCGCCGGAGTTCAGTCATAGTCCGCTGGTGAAAGCCGTCCTGGAGAGCGGACACCTGTGGGAGCAGACCGTCCTGGAAAAGGTCTTGGGCCAGCGGGCCCTGATCGCTCCGGGCGATGGCCAGCTGCATGCGCGGCGCTTCGATTGGTCCCAGACGCTGCAGCTGCTACGCGAAGCGGAAAGCGGCACGTTCATCTACCAGCCGACGCTGCGCTTGCCGCGTGGGTTCTACGAGCGCTACGGCCTGGACCCCGAGTTGGTCGTCATCAGCGACAACCATCCCGACCTGATTGCGATTACCGACGACGGGCACGGGCACCGCCTGCTGCGCGTGCTGGACCTGAAACGGGGCGAAACCCTGCACCTGACGCACCGGGTGCAGGTGCTGTTGTACGCCTTGGAACTGGAAGCCATCCTGTGGGCCGAAACGCTGGACGGTCTGCGCGCGGATGTGCAGTGCGGTGAGGTTTGGCTGGGCGCGCAGGCCTCGGCGACGCCGTTCGAACTGGCCGACTTGCGCCCGCACTTGGAGAACTTCTTGCGCCACGATTTGATGCGCATCCTCCGCGGCGCGGCAGACGAGTCGCATTGGCATGTGCACTTCCGCTGCGAATGGTGCGAGTTCTTCGGCCATTGCCGCAGCGAAATGCAACGCGACAACGATCTCTCGCGATTGTCCCAGCTCACGTCCTACGGTAAGCAATTCCTCCGCTCCGAGGCCCACGTGCGGACCGTGCCGGAGTTGGGCGAATTCCTGCTGCGTCCGGGAGCGGATGAGCTGCTGGCGCGCTGTGCGTCTCTGGCCGGGCGCCGTCCACGGCTGACGCAGCAAGTGGCGGCGCTGGAAACCAACCGGCCGCAAACCCACGGAGCGGCCGCGCCGTCGCTGTCCAAAGGCGAGAATATCGGCTTGTTTCTGACGCTGCAGCAGGAACCGCTGGGCCAGTCGGTCTACTTGGCCGGGATCCATCTGACCGTCCGCAAGGATCTGCGTCAGGAACTCTTCTCGGCGGGCGTGGCCGCGCGGTTCTTCCAGGACCAGGGCTCGCCACCGCTGGTCTTGCTGGCCCGCGACCCGGCCGACGTGACCCGTATCCGCCGCGAGTGGGTGCAGGTGCTGTACGAGGTCATTACGCAGGTGGATCGCTACAATCAGGGACGGTCGTGGTCCGATCAGCTCAGCCTGCAAGCCTACGTGCTCACCGAACACGAACGCGAGTTGCTGATCGCGTGGCTGCTGGAGTCGCTACAGGATGCCTCGGGCGAAGACCTGCCGACTCTGGCCGAGCAGGCGATGGCGTTGCTGTTCCATTTCCAGGCACCGGAATTGATGGTCGCCGACAGCCACCCGGACCGTGAGGTCCCGTTTCCGGTCGTGGTGCTGCTGGACGCGCTGGGGCACGTGCTGGCCCTGCCGATCGAGGTCAGCTACACGCTGCCGGAAGCGTTGGAGGCCCTCGGCAGCCGGTTCCGCTATCGCCGCAATGACTATTTCCATTTCCCGCTCGGCCACGGCTTGCGGGCGGAGGCCATCCACGCGGCTTGGTATCACGGCCGGACGGAGTTGCTGCCGGAGATCGAAGACCAAGCCCGTGCGTTGTTACGAGCCCAGCGAGAATTGCTGCAGGGCATGCGTCAGCAGGCAGTGGACGCGATTTTCGCCTGGGCAGCCAAGTTCGCGCTGCCGACGCGCGGCAATTATCCCGACCCGCTGCTGTCGCGGCTGGCGTTTTTCGCGCGTTACGAAAGCCTGCTGGCCTGCCTGAGCGGACGCCACTCGCGGTGTGAACCGCAGGCGGTCCAATTGCTGCTGGGCAAGGTCATGGAACTGCGGGCCAGCGATGCGACGGAGTTCGAAGTCGTGTCGGGCGCAGCGCTGCCGGTCCAGCCGGGTGGCTTTCCCGAATGGCTGCTGGTGTCGGACGACGAGGCCGGCCGCAAGGCCCAGTTGGAGTACCGCGACTACGCCTGCCGCAGCCGGCTTTGGCAGGGCAAGCCGCAGACCCAGTTGGCCGTGGTGGGCGTGGCGAGCATCCAGCGCGACAAGCACGGCACGCCATTCCGCCTGACCGTCGAGTACGCCAAACCCTTTGCGGAGCAGGCTCCGCAGCCGGGCCAGCGGTTCCTGCTGTACCCGCGATTCACCGACTATACGACCGACGGTGTGGTCGCCTTCCTCCAGAACTACGGCGCGGTGCTGGACCGAGCGGGCGAGGACGAATTGTTCCTGCGCTTGCTCCGCGACCCAGCCAGTGTCTGTCGGCCGCAGTCGGGAGCGTCACCGCTCGCCGGGATCGGCACGGACGCTGCTCCGACGGAGGCCTTGATCAACCAGTTGCAATTGACCGCCAGCCAAGCCGAGGCCTTCCGTGCGATCTGCCAGCGGCGGGTGGTACCCGTGTGGGGACCGCCGGGCACGGGCAAGACCCATTTCCTGGCGTCGGTGATTCTGGGTCTGGCGGTGGCTCAGGCCCGCGCCGGGCGGCCCTTCCGGGTGTTGGTTACCGCCTTCACCCACGCGGCCATCGAGAACCTGCTGCGCAAGGTAATCGCCTTGCGACAGGCCCTTGGAACAGGCCCTCACGTGGCCGCGTCTCTCCGAGACGCGGATGCCGGTCTCGGAGAGACCGGTCCACGTGGGGTGGACACGGCGGTCCTGCAGGTCGCCAAAGTCAAGTCCTGGCAAGGCAGCGATCAGGGTCCCATCGAAGTGATCGAGCCGACCCGCCTGCCGCACTGGCTCGCCGGACAGGACCTGGCCGTGGTCGGCGCCACGGTACATTCGCTCCTGAAGACCTACGACGAGCTGCCGGAGTTCGATCTGGTGGTGATCGACGAGGCCTCGCAGGTCCGTGTCCCCGAAGCGGCGGTACCCATCAGTCTGGCTGGGCGCGCCGGCCGGCTGGTGCTGGCCGGTGATCACCTGCAGTTACCGCCGATCATCAACGGCGTGTACCCGGAGCCGCTGCCTGGCCAGCCGCTATTGCATCGGTCGATCTTCGAAGTCGTCGCCGGTCAGCAGGAGGCGGCCCTACAGGAGGGCGACACGAAACATAACTCCCTCGCCCCGGTACTCCGGGGAGAGGGTCGGGGTGAGGGGGGAAACAGCACCTGCTGCGATTGTTCTTCGGCCGTTCCTCGGGAGGGCGAGGCTCCCGCCGAGCCGCTGCCGGAAGCGACTTGGCTGGCAGCCGAGCACCGGGCGGACTACGCTCGCGCGGCGCAAGTCGCCGCCTCCGCCCACGGTACGGTGCAGCAGTTGACCGAAAATTTCCGTATGAACGACGTGTTGACCAGCTTCGCCGCCGGGTTGCTCTACGGCCCCAATTACCGGCCGGTGAACGACACGGTGGCCTCGCGCCGCTTGGATCTAGTGTCGGAACGCTGCCTGGACCCGTTCGTGGAAGCCTGTCTCGATCCGGCGTTTCCGCTGGTGGTGGTCGTGCTGGACGGCATCTGGGCCGCGCGCGAGAATCCGCTGGAAGCACGACTCGTCGCCAAGCTGGTGACCGGGTTGCGCGGCACGTTGCGCAGCGCGGCCGGAAAATTGTACACCGACGATCACCGGTTCTTCCGAGCGGGTGTCTTTCTGGTCAGTCCGCACCGCGCCCAGATCCGCTTGATCGACCGCGAGTTGCGGCAGCAGCGGATGTGGCAGTCGGCCCCCTTCGTCGACACGGTCGACAAGATGCAGGGCCAGGAAGCCGACGCGGTGATCGTCAGCTACGGGGTGTCCGATCCCGAGTTCGCAGTCCAGGAGGCCGAGTTCATTTACGGCCTGAACCGCTTGAATGTGGCCGTGACTCGGGCGCGGGCCAAATGCGTCGTGTTCCTGTCGCGACCGCTGCTGGAGGCCTCGCTGCAGGTGTTGGAGCAGCCCGAGGCCATCCGCGGCATGGCCTTCATGCGCGATTTGGTGGCCGCCGTCGCGCGGTGCGGCGAGCACCAGTCGTTCGACTTGGACGACGGCGCCCGGGCCGACGTGTACCGCGCGGCCGACTGTTTCCAAATGCCGGCGCCGGTCTCAGACGCGCACTTCGCGGCCGACGCCCACCTGCGCGAGTTGATCGATGACACCCTGCCGGACGCCAGTCCGAAGCGCAAGCGAGGGAAATCGCGCCGCAAGGCCCCGCTGTCTCAACCGCCGGCCCCCCCGGAGCAGAGTCAAGACCCAACTCCCTCGCCCCGGTACTCCGGGGAGAGGGTCGGGGTGAGGGGCGAAACAGCAAATGCCGAATTTGCCTCTCCTCCATTCGCAGGACCCGCGTCCGCGCCGTCCCCAACCCGCGAGGACGCTTGTCCTACGGCCACCGTCGAGATCACCGACCGCAAGTCTCTCGGCGTTCCGCCAGCCGCTGACCCCGGCACCGCATCGCTCCCCCACGCTACCACTCCCAGATCGGCAGCCGACATTCCTGCGGTGCTTGCCAGATTAAACGACCAGCAGCGGGCAGCGGCGCTGCACGGCGACGCCCCGCTGCTGATCATCGCCGGGGCCGGCACGGGCAAGACGACGACGCTGGTGCATCGCGTGGCCTATTTGATCTCACAAGGCGTGCCGCCGCAGCGCATCCTGCTGCTGACCTTCACCCGGCGAGCCGCCGCCGAAATGCTCTACCGCGTCGCCGCCGTGCTGCAACAGCAGGACGTCAGCCGCCACGTGTGGGGCGGCACCTTCCACGGCGTCGGTGCCCGCCTGCTGCGGTGGCAGGGCGCGCCGATCGGCGTCGATCCACGGTTCTCGATTCACGACCGGGGCGACTCGGAGACGTTGTTGCAGAGCATCTGCCGGAGTTTGGACTTGGCTCCGGGCGACAAGAAGTTCCCCAAGAAGAGAACCTGCCTGGCGATCCACAGCTACCTGGTCAATGCGGAACTGAGTCTGCCGGAGACCCTGGAGACGCAGTTCCAGACGTACACGCAATATGCGGAACCGTTGGGCCGGCTGTTCGCCGCTTACACGGACCAGAAGACGCTGTTGAACGTGTTCGACTATGACGACCTGCTGCGGAAGTGGTGCGAGTTGCTGGAGCACCCAGCCGTCGGCCGGCAGATCCGGGCGCGATTCGACTGCGTCCTGGTCGACGAGTACCAAGACACCAACCGTTTGCAGTCGCGGTTATTACACGGGCTGTGCCCCGACGGCCGCGGGTTAACCGTGGTCGGGGACGACGCCCAGTCGATCTACTCGTTCCGCGCCGCGACGGTGCGGAACATCCTGGACTTCCCCCAGGAATTCTCCGGCACGCGGGTGGTGACGCTGGAGCAGAATTATCGCAGCACGCCACCGATTCTGGCCGCCTCGAACTGCGTGATGGCCGAGGCGGCCGAACGCTTTACGAAAGAGCTCTGGTCGCAACGGGCGGCCGGTCCGCCGCCGCAACTGATCAGCTGCGAAGACGAGCACCAGCAGGTGGATTTCGTTGTGCAGCGGATCCTCGACCATCGTCGCCGCGGCGTACCGCTGGCTCAGCAAGCGGTGTTGTTCCGGTCCGCCCATCACAGCATTCTGCTGGAAGCCGAGTTGGCCCGTCAGAATCTGTCGTTCGTGAAATACGGCGGGCTAAAATTTGTCGAGGCGGCGCATGTCAAGGACTTGATGTCCTTCCTGCGACTGGCCGAGAATCCGCGTGACCGAGTCGCGGGCCAACGTTTGTTGACACTGCTGCCTGGCATCGGTCCGAAGAAGGCCGAGCAATTGCATCAGGTCTTGCTCGACTCCGGCAGCGGCTTCGCGGCCTGGGCGGACGTCAAGCCACCGGCGAAGGCCGTCGCGGACTGGCCGCAACTGGTCAGCTTGCTGCAGTATCTGGCGGATGCCGCGTCGGCCGGCGACTTGGCCATGCAGATGCGCAGCGTCCTGGCGTTCTACGAGCCGCTGATGGAAGGCCGCTATGATAATCTGCCGCAACGCTTGACCGACCTGGAGCAGTTGCAGCAGTTGGCCGTGCGCTTCGAGGACCGCGCCACCCTGCTGGCTGAACTGGCTCTCGACCCGCCGGACGAGGCCGCCGAACCCGAGGCCGCGGGCGACCGGTTGGTCTTGAGTACGCTGCACTCGGCCAAGGGCTTAGAGTGGCGGGTGGTCTACGTGTTGCACGCCACCGACGGCAAGATCCCGCACGAACGGAGCTTCGACGATGCCGAACAACTGGAAGAAGAGCGGCGGATGTTCTACGTGGCCATGACCCGCGCCGCTGATTGGCTGTACGTCTGCCAGCCGCGCCGCGAGTCGAGTTCCTACGGCAACAGCTGGTTGGGGAACGTGTACGAACAGACCACGTTGACGCGTTTCATCTCGAAATCCGCCAAACGCGAATTCCAATGCCAATCGGCCAGCACCTTCACACCGCCAGCCGAGGCGGAGTCGGCCCCACCCACTCCGAAACCTCGCCGGAAGACAAAACGGTCCGGGGCGCGGAACTAGCTGCAGTGTGCCTGCCGCGAGGTGATCCAACGACGCGTGTCATCGTCGAGTGCCGGGTCGGGCAATAGGTCGTGTTGCAGGGTCCGGGCATATCGGCCGCGTTCGTAGGTTTGCGAGAACACGGCGGTCAGGTCGCAGCACACGTCGTGGTCGGGGGGCATTAACGGAATCGGGATCGCCGGCAGCAGGTCAGGCAGTCTCCAGGCAAATGCGTCGCAGTACGGACGCTGGGTGAAGCGAGAAACGAACGCGTAGAAGTGCCCGGGCGGAAGTCGGCCTGCCACCGGCAATCGCTCGCCGCCGATTAACAAGTCCAGTTCCACCAGATGCACGTTGTGACGGAGCACTGCCGCCCGCTTGTCCAGGAAGCGTCTGCGATCGGCGCCGCTCTTGTTGGAAGGAGACAACAACTCCAGCACGGCGACCAAGGTCTCGTCGGGGCGGTGGTAGACCTCAATGTACGTCTCGCGAGTCTCTTCGCTTTCGATGACCAGCGGTAGCGTTGTCGGTTCGAGTGTCGCCACGCCGCCGGCTGCCACGGGCGACGCTTTCCAGGTCGGCTCACGCTGGAGGATCGCGACGTCCGGGCCGATCAACTTGCCTCGGGCCGGATGATATTCGATCAGGTTGACCCGCTCGTTCAACCGCGCATCGTAGTTGTCCGGCAGTTCCCCCACCAACGTTTCGCACCAGTAATTGACGAACCTCGCGTGGAAATCCGGCCAATAGCCTTCCCATTCGATGTACGGGTCGATGCCGGGAAATGGATTCGGCATGGGAGAACTCCCGGGTTGAAGTCTCAGGTTCTGCAATGCGCGTATCGTGTAGGTCAGCCTTTCCAGGCTGACGTCCGGCTGGAAAGCCTGACCTACTTGGTGGCGGCCCGACTCAGCACTTGCCCATCTTCTTCAGGTTCTCGAAGCAGCGTCGGATGCTGTCCAGCGGCCCACCGTCGTAGCTCTCCTGCTCGACGATGTACCACTCGGTATTACCGCTGGTCTCGCAGAGCTGGAACACGTCGGTCCACTTGACGTCGCCTTCGCCGACGCAAGCGCCGGGCTTGCCGCCGTGTTCCTTCAGATGGATTGTCGCCGAGCGGCCGGGATATCTCTTGAGCGTCGCATACGGATCGCCGCCGCCGCCCAGGCAGTTGCCCAGATCCAGCTGCATGACCACGTCGGGACCGGCGTTGGTGAACAGCACGTCCCAGGCCGTCTGGCCGTCGACTTTCTTGAAGTCGCCGCCGTGCGCATGATAGCCGACGCGCAGGCCTTGCGGCTTGACCTTCGCGGCCACTTCGGTCAGCAGCTTGGCGGTGTCGATCAAGGCCTGGACGGACTTGGTGTTCTCCTGCGGCAGGCCGGGGACGATTAAGTACTTGTTGCCCAGCGTCCGGTTGAACTCGACCGTCGTCTTGAGTTGCTCTCCGATGATGGTGTTCAGTCCCGTATGTGTGCCGCAGCACTTCAGGCCGTTGGCGTCCAGCAGCTTGCGCAGTTCATCCGCCTTGCGTCCGTAGTAGCCGGCGAACTCGACGCCCTTGTAGCCCATCTTGGCGACGGCCTCGATCACCGGGGGCAGATTTTTCTCGCACTCGTTCCGCACCGAGTAGAGCTGCAGCCCGAGGGGGATCTGCTTGCCGTCTGCGGCCGCCCAGGCGCGTGACCGCTGCACACCGGCCACGCAGGCCGCTGCCGCACCCACTCCGAGTTTCAACAAGCTACGACGCGAGATGTTCATGATCTTCTCCAGGATTCAGGATGGAAATAAGGATGATACCGACGCGTGAATCGTCTCCCCGGCTCAGGCACACGCCCGGTAGTCTATCACATTTCCCGGTTCCCAAGCAGTACTTGGAAGACCATTGCCAACGCGCACTTAGCTCAAGCAGGCAAACGAAGACGGAAGACAGGAGAATCGGGGACAGGAAAATGAAGGCAGGCATTTCGTTTCCTGTCCCTCATCTTCCTGTCCAAAACGCGCACCGCTATGAACTATTTCAAGCTCTTGCGAAGTCATAGGTTGAATCCTCGGTGTTGGGGTTAGGGGATTTTCGCACGGATGGCAGAGCCAGAGCACGGATTTCTGTCTGCTTCGGTCTTCATCCGTGCTCTGACTCTGCCCTCCGTGCGAAAAACAAAACCTGGAAGCCCCCAACCGTGACAGTGGTTCCAAGTTTGCAGCGGCGTCGCGAATTGGCGTAGCTGAATTCGCTAGAATTCAGGGGGTTTTTCCAGCCCCCTGAACTCTCACGAGTTCGGCCCCCACTAGGTCTGCCCCGAATGCTACGAGGTTAAGCGTTGAGGTACGGGTTTCAGTCATGGATCGTCCGTCCTCCCACCGCGGAGCTTGCCTCCGTGGAGGAGTGTTTAGA
>JAPLNJ010000403.1 GCA_026692885.1 Planctomycetota bacterium
GGCTCCCCAGCCTGGAACTGGGACTGCACCTGGAGACCGATGGCGACCAGTTGCGATTCTACGATCCCGTTGGCCAACGCTGGTTGCCGACGCCAACGGAAGTCCTCGAACAGAAGGATGCCGTGATCGAACAGAAGGATGTCGTGATCGAACAGAAGGATGCCGAACTGGAGTGGCTGCGGCAGGAATTGGCCGCGTTGCGGCGGCAGGCGTAGCTCGAGCCGGCAGGAATATGGGACTTCGCCCCAACGGGGCAGCCACAAATCAGCCCAGGGCAGAGCGGAGCGGAGCAGCCGCGTAGCGCCGCCCTGGGTTATGAGAAGATTGAGAACACCAGCCCTGAAGGGGCGAAACAAGCCTTGGTCACGTCTGACGAACGATGCGCGTGAGAGGAACCGCCTTGTTTCGCCCTTTCAGGGCTACCAGGTCGCTTCGCTACCGTACCCAGGGCGTCGCTCTGCGGCTGTCGCCGCGACGCTGTGCCGCTGGGCTGATTTGTGGCTGCCCCTTCGGGGCGAGAAAAAGTTCATGCCATCGACGCCAGCCTTGAATGGCGCGATGGTGGAGAAGCGATTCAACCGTTCCGGCGGATACAACCGCGGCCTGTTCCCCGTCGGTTGGGGAAATGGCGACTGTTGGGTGGCCAGGTTCCGGCCGATTCTTGTGACCAGGTAAGAAGAATCTGAAGTGACAACGTCGTGCAAACAACGGGAGAATCGGACTCATCGCGGAGCTCCTAGGCCACGTGACCGCCGCAATGCTGGCGAAGCCGAGGGGTGGGCGCGACTTCCCTTCACCAAGGCGACGTGAGCCAGTGTTTGTCGCATTGTCGATGCCCATGCGTTCCGCTAGAATCCGGGAATGAAGGCCGCGTAGCACGAACGGGAGGCTTCGATGATCACATTTCGCACGTCCCTGGAAATCGGTAACGACCGTCGGGTCGTATTGAGATCCCGATGTGGAGCTGGTGTGGGTCGATGCGTTGTTCCACGGACAGGCTATGGCCTTGCTGCAGTCGCAGTTGGACAAGGGTTATTCGTTGTGTGACGCGGTCAGCTTCACTCTCATGCGTCAGGCGAGCGGCAGGAAATAACTTACCCGTAGGTCGGCCTTTCCAGGCCGATCGGGACGGTCTTGGAAGACCATCCTCCAGCCGATCGATGTCAAATCGCCGGCGGTTCGCCAATCGCTGTGCGCGCTGCTCTGGGAGGAGATCCGTCCCGTCCGGCAGTTGGAATTGACCTGGGCCGCGGATGCGAAGAACCGCCCGGCGCCGGAAGAAGTGAGCATCACGACCCTGGATCATCAAGGCAGTGCCAGTTCCTGGTGGAACAACCTGAAGCCGGTCAAGAAACAGGTCGCGGCCACCGTGTCCGCAGAGGGCAGCAGATACCTGTACGATCTGCGCGCCGACACCTGTGGCATGGTGATCAGCAGCGGAGGCGCCAAGGCTGCCGCCGAGTACGCCGTGCCGGTGGTGCGCGTGCTGGTGGCAGAGACTTGGAAGAAAATGGAGGTCGAGATCGAGTGGGGCTTCGAGCCGAGCCGCGCGGAAAAAGACTATAGCGGCCGGATCGAAGTCTATGACGGCAGGGCGGCCGGTCTGACCCCGTTGGTCGGCGACACGGTGACCGAAACGACCACCCCCGCGGCGTGGCGGTCGGCGGGCAAGGGCGGCCTGCGTCGTGGCGTGCAGGCCAGTCTGTTGTATATGGGCACGTCGAAGTGGCGCCGCGTGGTTCCGTTCACGAGTCAGGCAGACGACGTGGCACGCACCATCGTCACGGTGTGGACTCGTGCGGGCAATTTTTCCTTCCTGGCGGCGGACTTGGAGAACGGGCCGATCCTGGCTCCCGAGTACGGGTTCTTCGTGCGGCGTGTCTCGTCGGCGGCGGGCCCCCCGTCGATCGAGCCGTCCGCACCCAGGGTGCCGATGACACTGCTGGCCGAGCAGATGGGTTCCATCGCCGGCAGCAAGGAGCTGCAAGGCTGGGGAAGTAACCAATGTCCTTGGTTCGGCGGGAATCCTTCCGATCGGCCTGTGACCGTGCAGGGCATCGCGATTCCGGCCCGCAGTCTGGCCATGCATCCGGGGGCTGAACGCGATGTGGCCGTTGGTTGGCGCAGCCCGATTCAAGGAACTGTCCGGATCCAAGCGAGCGTGGCGCACGCACAAGTTGGAGGCAACGGGATCGAATGGTGGATCGTGTTGGAGACGCACAAGGAACGCCAGACGCTGGTGCATGGCACGACGGACGGAAAGGGCGCGCAGAAAATCCCGACCGACGCACAGGCCGAGGACCTGGCCCACGTGGCGGTCGCTCCCCAGGACATGATTTTCCTGGTCGTCGGCCCCCAAGGCGGCCATTCCTGCGATACCACGACGATCGACTTGGTCGTTACGGAGGTGGGCCAGCGCGGCAAGGTCTGGAGTCTGACGCAGGATGTTGTCAGCAGACTGCACGCCAGCAATCCCCAGGCCGACGGGCAGGGGCACGCCGCAGTCTGGCACTTTTGCGACCGGCCCTCCACGCCGGTGACGCCAGCGGAGCCGCCGATCGACTTGGCCTCGCAGGCCGCCAGTGCCCGGGCGTTCATCGAGGAACTCCAAAACAGAACGCAGAGCACCATCCGCCAGCGGATCCGCTCGCGCGAAGAACAGACCTGGGAGGGCGCCGTGACCGCGATGTGTGGAATCGCCCTGCCGCCGCATCCAACGGCCCCCGCCGGTTCCGCGCCGCTGATGCAGGTGCAGGTGCCTTGCCCACGCCTGACGGCCCAGTGGAACCTGGGGGCCTGGCATCTCGTCCGGCACTGCGGGAAGAACCCCGCCAATGGACGTCTGTGGTTCAACGACTATCCCTACGGGATTCTTGCGGCGGAGACCTATATGATCCTTGCCGCGCTGGACCTCATGGGATCGGACAAGGCTGCGGAAGACGGCTTTGACCAGTGGGTGTCCCTGCCGCTGGATCCCAATTCCAAGGGACATCACGGTTGGGCGCTGCCTGACCGTCCCAACGGACTGTTCTCTGAGGGGCACGGATGCCTGACGCACGCCGTGGGGCCCGCCGGCGCCGGAGGCCAGATGGACGGCGTTCACGCTTTCGGGCCGGGTTCCATCGGTTGGGCTTTGATCGAGCATTACCGGCTGACGGGCGACGAGTTATGGTTCAAGGCCGCGGCGCCGCGGATCAAGGCCAATGTCGAGTGGATGCTGCGTCAGCGGCAGACGGTCCAGAACATGGTGCCGGGCGGTGAGCGCCTGTGGTGCAAGGGCCTCCAACCGGCGCTGCAGGTGACTCCGGACAGCGGCGGGTTGTGGATGCAGTTCTACGAATGCGAGGCCTATTATTGGGTGGCGGTTGCGCACTTCGCGGAAGCGTTGGCGACGATTGACCCTGCCGAGGGTGCCCGGCTGATGGCCGAGGCGGAGGCCTATCGCCGGGACCTGCGCGCGGCGGTCGAGCGGACAATCGCACTCTCGCCCGTAGTGCCGCTCCGCGACGGCACCTACCATTCCGTCATCCCGTTTGCCTGCTACGTGCGCGGGCTCTCGACCGGAGCCTGGGGATGGATGCGGGATGGCTCCGGGAAGCACGTCGGGCCCATGTACTGGGAAACGGTCCAGTCGGCGGCGGCGCTGATCAGTCCCGCCGGGCTGCTACCGCCCGATGACGTACGGGTACAGGGTTATCTGGACGTCCTGGAGGACCGGTTGCTCCTGGAGAATGCCTATGTGGCCGACAGGAGCAAGGGTGACTGGTTCCTGGCCGGCTGGCAGTACCAGGGTGGACTGGAACGTACTTCGAACATGCATCTGGCCGGCGACGACATCCCGGTCTTCCTGCGCTCGTTCCTGAACTGCTATGCGGTGGACATCCTTCCGAACGACGGGTACATCTTCAATGAACATGCGGTCCACGGCCCTCCTGACAAGATCTACGAGGAGGCCTGCTTCCTCGAGCGCTTCCGCAATCTGCTGGTCATGGAAGACGGCGGAAACCTGTGGCTGGCCCGGGCCACACCACGAGCCTGGCTGGCACAAGGCCAACGGATCTCCGTCAAGCAGGCCCCGACGCATTTCGGCGTTGTGGACTACGAGATCGTCTCCGACGTTGACCACGGCAGGATCACGGCCACGGTGAATTGGCCCTCACGCAACACGGCGAAGGAAGTCTGGTTGCGGTTACGGCACCCCAACTCCACGCCGATCCAGAGTGTCACGGTCAACGGCAAGGACTGGAAGGATTTCGACACGGCCAAGGAAGTCGTGAAGTTGCATGGCGTGCAAGACACGGTGCTCGTGGAGACGAGCTACAAGTAGACGCGCAGCCCCGGCAGGGGCGGCGGACATCGCGAAAACGGGCAGGTCGTCGAAGTCCTCGCGGTCGATCGACAGGTTCTCGAAACTCCTGGTGGTTAGGAGGGTTCCAGCAGTTCCTGCGGGGAAACCGCTTTCGAAGAACGGTTGTCCTCCGGAAATCAATGGTCAGTATCCCTCTTCCGCGCAGCGCAATCACGGCTCCTTGGTCTGGAAATTCAGGACGGCCTTCACGATGGCGTCGGCCAGGGCTTTCATCCCCTTGTCGCCCGGGTGCCCGCCGACCCCAGCGTGCGTGAAGGATCGTTCCGCGCGCGCGGCGTTGGCGGCATCCTGGCCGAGTGGACCGGCGTTGACGAAAATGCCGCCGGCCTCCTGACAGGCCTGGTTGAGCACCTGGTCCTTGACGGCCTCGGCCCAGAAACAACTGCGCACGACCACCAGCGGGTGACGTTTCGCCCGGGCACATCGCAGGATGTTCATCACCCCAGCCTTGAATTGCGACTGGGCGTCCTCGGAGCCCAGCGCGGGCACATTCTCTCCAATGGCCAGAACCACCAAATCAGGGTCAAACGCGAAGAGGTCCTTCCGCGATGTTTCTGACCATGATCTGGGGCGTAGACCCGGTATGCTGAGCGAGGGCGCTGGTGACCAGATGGACGTAATCCTTGTCTTCGGAACTGGCCGCCATGCCCCAATTCCCGGTCCAGTCGATATCCGCTTTGGGACCGTGCAAGGTGATACTGTTTCCCAGGAACAGAATCCGGCGAATGGCCGAGGATTTGATCTCCGGCTCGGCGGTGACCGGAAACATGGAGATCCGGAACTTGGTGCAGCCGTAGGGAATCAGCGTCACGCGCTCCGTGGGTGTTTGCTTGGCAGCTGGCAGCAGCGGCAGCCGGGGGACTTTCGGATCGGGATTCCAAGCGACCTCGACCGCATTGGCCCGCAGCGTCAGGGGTGCCGCCAGCGGCCAATCCCATCTGGCAGGCATCGCAGTACGTTCCATCGTCAAGTTGGGTTCTTGCACGTCCAACGCGAATTTCCACCGGGCGGACGGATCGGGCGTGTTGGCGTCCGCGGTGTCAGGGATAGGCAGCGCGAATAACAGGGGGCCGTAGGAGACCGCGGCGTAGGGCACGCCCCGGGTGCTGTTTTCCTCCGGGATCGCAACGCGTGTGGCTCGGTGCGCGCCGTCGTACGGCGCGCTCTGCGCGGCATCGCGTCCGGTTTGCAGGTGTGCGGTCATCGGCAACTGCAGGCGGACCGTGTCGCCCGGCTTCCAGGTCCGCTGGACACGGGCAAAGCCCCTGGAGTTCTGCTCGACGACGACCGCGGAGCCGTTCACGCTGAGGGTGGGAGCCTGGCACCAACCGGGAATGTGAAAATCGAGCGGGAAGGCCGCTTCGCGGCCGGGTTGCACGGAGATGTCGATGGTTTCGTTGAAGGGATAGTCCGTCTGGCAGTCCAGGACGACCGGCACGCGGTCCGCCACCAGCGCCGTCACCTTGCAAGGGCCGTAGCAGGTGGCCGCCAGGCCGTTGTCATACGTGGCCATCCACATGTGCGTGACATACCAGGGCACAATGCGGTTGAGCGCAGCGGTACAGCAGAGCGGCGAGTGCTTCTGCTGATAGGCACCGCCTCCGGCCCGGGGTCCGTGCGGGAAGTCCGGCGACAAGTTGGCGAACCGGTTGGGACTTTGGAAATACACGTGGGTCTTGAAATCGCGCCCGACCGTGGCCGGCCCCGCGTTGAAGAACGCCCGCTCCGCCCGGTCCACCAGCC
This sequence comes from Planctomycetota bacterium, assembly GCA_026692885.1. The sequence continues at coordinate 6,113 of JAPLNJ010000403.1, forward strand.
GGCCTTCGCCAGTCACATAGAGCAGGCTGAGTTGGCTCCAGACATAGCCCGCCACATCGCAGGTTTCGCTGCCCCGGAACGCGCCCGTGGGACCATACCACTCATCGGAGACGGGAACGCCGTGGGGTTGCATGGCCACACGTTCCAGCAGGTCATGCCAGCCGACGGCGGCCTGGAGGTAGCTTGCGTCGCCCGTCCACAGATAGCCCACGGCCCAGGGCGTTGTGCTTTCGATGAATTCGACCACGTGGGCGTTGTCCACCGTAGCACCCGGCTTCAGGTCCGGCGCCTGGCGATACCGGTTCAGACTCGGCAAAAGCCCCGCCCCTTCTTTCTTGAACATGGCGTCCAACGCGGCGGCGATGCCCGGGTTGCCCGTCCAACAGTAGGTATCATAAGCCGGCCACGGATTCGACATGTTGCCGGTAATCGAACGCAGGCAGTCAGGGTCTGCGGCATAGGCTTTCTCGAGCGCCTCCAGAATGTGTTTGTCACCCGACCCCGCGTAGGCTCCCGTCATGGCACGCCCCAGCAGACCGCAAGCCCAAAGCGGCCAGCCCTCCAAGGCGGCGGTGACCGCCTTCCGGTCGGCGGGATTCTTCCGCTCGAGCCACCAGAGGAAGAGCAGGCCGTTGGCGTTCATGGAGTCGGTCACCGCGTACAGCCGACTCTTGGCCTGCGCAATCAGGGCTTCGTCGTGCAAGGCGTAACCCAGGCGGGTCAGGCCATCGAACCAATAGCCGCCCCCCTCGTAGGGCCAGGCGCCCTTGTACCAGAGGAGCCCTTCGCCGGTCATTTTGTGGTCGGGCGCCCAGGCCCGTTTGAACTCCGCGTCAACCTCATCCATGTGACCGGTGAAGCCGTCCCGCGCCGCCAGGCACCAATCGCGCAGCCAGCCGGCTGGTTCCACTGCGCCAGGCGGCAGCGGGATGAACGCCGGGCGCGTCGGCGGCTCAAAGGGCCGCGCGTAATTGACCTGTTCCGGGGCTCCGGTTTCGCCCGCAGCTGCCAGCGGAGCCAGCGTGAAGGCAATACCGCCCAAAGCCAGACCCAGGAGTACTCGGTAAGCGTGTTTCATAGTTGATAACCCTCCCTTGCAAGAATCGACTTTGCATCGTCAAGAATCCGTGAATCGCTCTGGTTACGAGGCTCTGCCTCGTAACCCACTGGACGCGAGGCTCCGCCTCGCAAGCAGGCCGGCGGAGCCGGCAATGCAGTGCGTTCCCAGGCAGAGCCTGGGAACGAGGATTTCCAACATGTGCACAGCAGTGGTCCTGAGCCCCTTGTTCGCCCCGCAGGTCATCGGCGATGCCAGCGAGGCGATAGCGGCCGCCGCCCCAAGGCGAGCGCCTTCCGCCAACGGGTCGCGTGATGCGTGTCTACTTCCCCTTCACCAGCCAGAACCGATCCACCCACACGGACTTCACGTTGTCCGGGTTCCTGGGCGGCGCCGCCCACAGGTAGACGTCCCCGTGGAGTTTTGTGCTGCCAAGCTTGTAGACCTGGTACTGATCATCCACAATCTCGGCACAGGTGCGGTTGACCTGTCCGAGGCCCGCGCGGTTTTTCGCGTCGTAGATGCCGGCGCTGAAGGCCGGGCCTTGGTTCCCGGTCTTCTCGACGCGGATCGAGGCGTACACGTCATAGGTGGCCGCCGCGGCCAGCGGTTTGCCCAGCAGCCACTGCTGCACCGCCCATTCATGATGGTTGCCAGGCATTCGGGCGGCCGTCTTGTCGGAGGCCAACTCGTCCTTCTCCAGCGTGGCCCAAGTGCCCTCCGCAGCGAGGTTGAAGGTAGCGTCCTGCAGGTCAATCCACTGGTCGCGGGGCAGGGCCTCACAGCCGGGCGGCGGAGGTGAGCTGGTGCGGCCCATACCGATGGTGCGGCGCTCGAAGGCGGCTAACGGGCCGCCTTCCGAGATCATCGTGACGCCGGCGGACTTCGCGATCTCCAGGAAGGCCTGACAATTCTGCACGTAATCGGCTGGCCCGGGCCAGGCGAGTTTCTCCCGCGCTGCCTGGTCCTGGAACTCGTACCAGCGCGTGGCCCAGACGTAGCGCAAGGGCAAGCGGGCCACCTGGACGCGCTGCAGCAGGGCCGGCTTATCCTTCACCGCCGCCTCCGCCTGATCCAACAGCTTGTCGGCCTTCGCCAGCAGCGCCAGGTTCAGGAACTCAGCCGTCGCCGAACTGAAGCAGGTGAGGTACGTGTGCTTGGCTTCCCCCTCGTCATGGATCAGCTGGATGTAATCCCACAGCGGCGTGGCGGCCGCGCCGTAATAGCCGTGGACGAACTCGCGAACCAGCGCCTGGTCATCCAGCCGCGGATTCCAGAGCAACTTGGCCAACACCCAGGCTTTCAGTTCGGCGAACTCGGCCCCCAGCGAGGTGTACGCGCCCTGCTCGAAGATCCCCCGCACACCGTGGTCCACGAAGAAGCGGATGTTTTTTCCCAAGACGCGCAGGTTGGGATGCGGCTGGATATAGTGGGCGAAGTTGGTGGTGTAGTCCCAGATATAAACGCGCTGGCAAAGCTTCGACCAGCCGCGGATGTCGTCCGCGAACTTCCGGTTGCTCTCGGCGGTCAGCGGGTGAGCAAAGTCGCACTCGATGCTGCACAGCCGAATGATCACGTTGGGCAGCGGCTTGACATGCCGCGGGGGCTGGCGGGTGTATTGGTAGGCGAGCGTGTCAATCGCCACCTGGGGGTACTGCTTGCCGACCTCCGCGGCCACGTAGTTGACCAGGTGCAGCAGCGGCCCCGCTGGCGACCCTTCCTCCTCCTCCAACTTCTTGCAGTTGGCGCACAGGCAGTGGTTGTCGCAGTCGTTCTGCGAGACCGAGATGATCTGCGCGTGGGGGTCTTCTCGCAGGTAAGCCAGCACCTTGGCGGTGATCAGCTGCTTGACGGCCTCGTTGGTTACGCACAGCTGGGCGTAACCATCCAGGCGCTGGCCGTTGACCTCGCTGAAGTACTCCGGATGCTCCTTGAAATAGGTTGCCGGCGGGACCAGTGTGGCGAAGGTATGCACGAAAAAGGGCCCCCCGTACCTGACCTTGCCGCCGTGCTTGTCCTCCAGACGCTCCGAGTTGCCATTGGACTTATTGCGCGCCGCCCAATCACCGTCAAAGGCGTCCGCCCAGAAGGACTCC
>JAPLNJ010000404.1 GCA_026692885.1 Planctomycetota bacterium
TTCGCCCCTTCAGGGCTGGTGTGCTCCATCCTCGCATAACCCAGGGCGGCGCTACGCGGCTACGCCGCTCCGCTCTGCCCTGGGCTGATTTGTGGCTGCTCCGTTGGGGCGAAAACCTGTGGATCACGATCGGGGGTAGCCCCAGGGGCCACTCGGTCATCCTTGATTTCGTAATCACTCCGCGAAGCCAACCAGAATGGAACGGCATCAGGCATTCGGGAAAACACCAATTCAAGGCAAGATCAGACAAACTGAACACCCCACTCCCGACCCCTTTGCTTCGGGCAGATCGGCAAACAGGAAAGGTACTGCTGTACACCTTAACTGCCGACGGGAACATCTGTTCACTTGCTGCTCCACCCCTCCCGGCCCGCTCCATCTTCCCCTCCGAACTCGGCGGCGATCGTGAACGCATTCGCTGGTCAGAGTCGAACCGCCTCCTCGTGGCATGGCTCTCCAGAGCCGTGTGCGATACGCTCTGCTAAGCTCGTAACGCGTCCGAGTTCCGGCAGAAATCATGAGCGGCTTCGCGGATCGAAGTCGAACTGCACGGCTCTGGAGAGCCATGCTACGACCTGGCCAGCCGCTGCTGCAACAGCGCCAACGTCCGATAGACGGCCTGGCGGGCGAGGCTCAATTCGCTGGCAATTTCCGTGACCGACTGACCCTGCAATCGCCGCTCCAGCACTTGGCAAGCCAGCGGCGGCAACCCGCGCAGGAGCACTTCGATCTGATTGCGCAAAACGCTAGCAGCAGGGGGTCAGGGTGGCTGGGGCAGAGTACAGCGATGCCCCAGAAACCGGGTACTGGGGCTTCGCTTAGGCTCAGCCGCCAGCCACCCGGACCGTGGCCAGCACGGACAGCAGTGCGCAACCTTACGATCAAGGCGACAGCTGCGGCAAGGTGCCTATCGCTGGGAGGCAGTGCCGGTGGCGACACGTTGCGGCCGTCGCGACTCGACGCTGATGGTGGCATGCACGGCCTGTGCAAGACGGTCCAGCACATCCGACCGCAGGGTGCGAGTGCCCTCGAGGAATTCACAGAGCGACTGGGACGAAACACCCGCTTCCGCGGCAATCTCGCGGACAAGGCGACCGCTGCTATGAATGGCTCGACGCAGATGACCGCTGAACGTCTCTTCGCCCTTGGCTTCCACCATCCTGTCGTGCCTTTCGCTGAGTTCCCCCAATTCTTCGGCGATGAGCGCGCGTTCCCGCCGCAACTCTTCCAAAAGGTCCGGTGATACGTTTGGTTCTGACGGCATTTCGGCGTGTCCTTCATTCACCTCGGCGCCGCGTTTCGTAGGCGGTTACGGGAACAATCGTGAACTCGTCGATCTTCTCGAAGACACAAAACAGATACCGGGCGTTTCGCGTCTCGCCCCAACAGCACGGCCGACCGGTCGTTCGGCTTTCGCCAATTTCCTCCGGGCTGCTGACCACCACCTCGAAATCCTCCGGGCTGACGCCGTGTTCGTCAAGGTGCTCGATGATTTCGTCGGTCCACTTGAAATCGAAGTACGGCATGCGTCGTCCTGCTCTCGAAGCCGCCGCTATTCTACCCCTGCCCAAGGCCCAAGACCAGCCGGATGCATCCCAAATTGGTCGTCCACGCCCACCCTACAAGGCCGCTCGGATCAAGTCGTCTCCATCGAACGGCAAGCGGATGGCGATCTGATCCAGGTGCACCGGCACGCCCAACGGTTCGAGTTGGGCCCGAATGGCGCGAGGTAGATCAATCGGTGCTCCTACATCGTTCGAAGCGTGGACCAGAAACACGGGCGGCGTGTCTTGGTGAAACCGGAACGGGGACTCCTTCTGGTGCCAGTGCCAGGTGGCCACGCCGACTACAAAATCCGGCCGGCTGCTTTGCCGTTCGACCGGATCGTCTGCCCGGCGGATAAACCAACGGATTTACGGTCTCGCCGTGGCCATCGTAGCTGTCGGAGGCAGAGCAGGCGTGGGGATTATCGCGCTGCTTGACACGTGACGATGGGGACGTAGCCCACCTCCAGACCGTGGGGCGGCGTCACCAGCAGTGCCGAATCGAGTGTCGCCAGCGACCCGCGGGTGGGAGGGGCCATGTAGTCCCGGTCAATCGGCCAGTTCGCGTGGAGCTTCTCCACGAACGCCTGCAGCTTCGCCTTCTTCTCCTCGCCCCACGCGTATTGCTGGAAGGACGGTTGATCGACGAAACGATACCAGTGGTAGGTGACCACGGAACCATCCACGAGCTTGGCCGTGAACGGCCCCAGCTTCGCGCCGGGCCGGGTCCAGGCGCCGGTGGTGGGTGACGTGTAAGGGACTCCCGGCGTGGCCCGCTCGAACTCCTTCGCCAGGAGTTGGGTTTCCGCCGGCACATCCGCCGTGGCCACCGCGACGCGTTCATCTCCAAGATGCTTGTAGTACTGGGGGAACAGACCTTTCGGGCTGACGCCGTTGGTAGACCACTGCAGGCCCCACACATTGCCCTCGAAGATCCTCGTGTCAAAGGCGCGCTCCACACCGATCATTTTCTTGCCGCCCTGGTCATAGCGCGTGGTCCGCGTCGTCAGCTTGGGTTTCCAAGTGCCCTTGTCGTCGAAGCGTCCCGAGCAGGCAGAGCCGCCGTCCCGCCAGGCCTTGAACGCATCGTGCAGAGCGACCTTCGAGTAGTAGGTGACGTCCTGCACCAGAAAGGCCCGGCCTTCGGCATCCACGGGGAACTGCAGCTTGGGGATCTTGGAATAGGCCACACCGTGCGCGTCTTGGCTGTCGAAACGCGGCACAGTGTTGATCTCCATGGCGCCGCCGCCCATGCTGCCCGGGCGCGCATCGAGCCCGCGTCCGTAAAGGAAGGGATAGTTGAACAGCTTGCCGATCTTGCTCCAGGTCTCCGGAATGTAGTAGGCCATCGGTCCCTTGAAGTTGGCCGCGCTGAGAAAACAGGTCCAACTCTGGTCGCCCGTGGGCGGGTCACCCGTGGTGGGATCTGTGAACGGCAAGGCCATCCAGGTGTAGCCCAAGAACTCGCCGTTGGGGTTCCCCTGGAAAGGCAGCGCATCGGGAGGAATCAGCAGCCGGTTGCTCAGTTGTGCGATTCCGAGACGGTTATCCGGCAGCGCTTCGTTGCTGTAAAAGAAGGACCACCCCGGCGATCCAACCTCGTAGTCGTAGCATTGCGGCGTGGCGTTCAGGCTGAACTTCGGCGGGCCGTAGCGAAAGTGATTTCCCGCCCAGTAGCCCAGGCCGCCTTCCAAGGTTTGAAAGACGCTGCTCCAAGTGGGCCCCCGCTCCTTCCACGTCCGGGCCAGCGTCCCCTCTGGAGCCAGCGGCCGGTCTTGGTTGTCGGAGTTGTCCGGAGTGACCCACGAACTGGGCAGGCCAATTTGAAAATTGGCCAGCGGTTGATCAATGAGCGGCCAGACCGCCGCGTAAAAGCCCATGCCCGCACTGTATCCAGATCCGGCTGCGGGCCGGTCGTGCTGGAAACCGATATACCCGTGCAGACCCTCGGAATGCGAGGTGACGAGGCCGGCTTCGGATTTGTCATTCTTCGTTTCTTGTCCGGCACAGGTCCCGGACAGGAGGGCGAGCAACACGATGGGGGTGCAGGTGGTTTTCATGGGTCTTCCTGGTTCACGAAGGTTTCCAGTTCACACGATTTCTTCACGGGCGGCATCCCAGCGTACCATGCGTCGCTCCTGTTGTGACACCAGCGACATGAGGAATGTCGCGGTTTCAATGAAGGCCTCGTCGGTCGAGCACTTCGGTGTGCCGCGGCTGTGGATGCAATTCACCCAGTCCACCATGTGATTCGGCTGCTGGGGCGTCTTGCCGCGCGCGTAGCCCTTGGGCAGGTCGGGTTTCTGATTATGCTCGGCAGGCTTGATTTCGAAGGTCCTGACCTCGTGCGCGATGTCATCGAACCGCAGCGTGGCATCCCGACCACAAATCTCCACCGGCTGGTTGGCCGTGGCGTTCATGCTCCCGGCGAAGGTGACCGTTCGGCCGAGCTTCTCGAACTGGTAGGTGGCGACCCAGGTGTCGGGCACTTCCCGGTCGTCCCGCAGCAGCGCATTCAGACCGGCGCAGGTGCAGTTGTCCGGAATGCCGTGACCGAGGAGGTATTGGACGAAATCCATCTCGTGCGACAGCAGATCGCCGGCGTAACCGGTGCCGTAGGCGTAGTAACAGCGCCAGTGCCAGAAGTGGCGCTCGTTCCAGGGAATCTTCGGGGCTGGCCCCAGCCAGAGGTCCCAATTCACCTCCTTCACGACCTGCGCCGGGTCCGGCCGTTCCCATTGATCGTAGTAGCCATACCAGCGCCAGTTGGGGTGCTCCGGCTCGATGGACTTGAACCGCCCCGTGCGCACCAGGGTAATCGGGCCGAGAATGTCCTGGGCCAGGAGTTGCTTGGCCTGCCACGCGCACGTCGCCTGACGCGCATGGTGTCCAAGCTGGAATACCACGCTACTCTTCTTCAGCGCGTCGCGCATCAACTTGGCTTCGGCGAGCGTCTTGGCGAACCCCTTCTCGCAGTAGATGTCTTTGCCCGCTTTCACCGCGTCCAGCACCATTTGGCAATGCCAATGGTCCGGCGTGGCGATCACCACCGCATCGACATTCCGGTCGGCCAGGAGCTCGCGATAATCCACGTACGCTTTCACGTCGGGGTTCTGGCTGCGTTCCACGCCCTTCGTTCGGTGCGGGCCATACACATCGCAGACCGCGGTGACCTTCACGTCGGGCGCGTGAAGGACCGCGTTGAGTAGGTCTCCCCCGCGCGTTCCCACGCCGATGCAACCGACGCCAATCGTCTTGCCCGGTGATGCGGCCGAGAGAATCGCTGGAGCAAACGTGGTGGCGGCCGCCAGCGTCGTAGCCGCCTGGCCGGTGGTGCGAAGGAACTCACGACGGTTCGGTGCAGGGTTCTCGCTCATGGTTTCGGGCCTTTCTGTGATGCGGTGCATGTCTGCAATGCCTGCAATAGTGTTTCCGCCGCTCCCACTGTGCCGTAAGGCGTTGGCAACTCGTAGGCATTGTATGGGATGAGGGGTGAGATGTCCTCGACCTCATCCAGCTCTTCTGCCAAGATACGAATCAGTCTAATCTTGTCTGCGGCGGGCAACTCCTGAACCGCAGGTAGCAACTCAGCCAGTGTCATGCCATGTTTCCCCCCGGACAATTGATCTTCTGCCTAGACGCCACTACAGGCGATTGTAGACTTAGTGCCCCCCATGCGTCCATCGCGTCAATGTCGCGTTCATGGGCTGGGCCCGGGTGCCGCGCTGCTTGCGTCCGGATTCCGTGCATGCTCGGTAGAAGGTTGGGGATAAGCGTTAATCTCAAGAAACCCCGCCATCGCACAAGATGAAGTGTGTGAGTGTCCCCTTCTGCCTGTGCGGAAGTAGCGCCGGCAAGGACAGCCAGTACCAGACGCGGAGGCGTCAGACGCTGTATAATGCCGCGACCCGAACGGACGGCCCGGCGGGTGTTGGCGAGGCCCCGGCCTCCGATTGGCACACGTGAACCCGGATCATTCATGTAGGCCGGAACGAGGTCGCGCAAAGCTATGCCGGAACGGCGCAACCGACGCGCGCAGGAAGAACCCGCTTGGTGCAGACGCCACACGCCCGAAGCGACCGAAGTTCCGGCAGTGTTTCCGGTTGCTTGTTCCGGCCTACAGGAGCATAAATACTCCGCGAAGCCGCGAGAAGTGACAGTAGTTCCACGTCTGGGGAGCCCGTGCGAATTGACGTAGCTGAATTCGCCAGAATTCAGGGCCCGGCCGTGGACTCCTGAACTCTGGCGAGTTCAGCTACAGCCCAAACTTGGAACTACTGAGTGACCGCGTTGACCGAACGAGTTTGTCTGCCTGGGCACCTACTTCCGCAACGCCGGCTATGACGCTGCGTACAGCGGCAAGTGGCACTTGGGCTTCAACGTCAAGGACACTCCCACGACGAAAGTCATACCGAAAACGAAGAAGAAACGGTAAGTGGCTGGAAAAGAACAAGTCCGTAGTTTGACCGTAGGACGGATTGGCACTTCGGCCCGATGTTTCGGGGCCGAAGTGCCAATCCGTCCTACCACCGAT
>JAPLNJ010000405.1 GCA_026692885.1 Planctomycetota bacterium
CCGACGAGTCGGGAGAACTTGGTGAATCGTCGCGGTGTTAGGAGTTGGCGGGACTGCTCTCACCGACTTACGTCGGGAGCTTCTCGGACGGGACCAGCTAACAGTGACGGCGTTTCGCAGTGTTACGATCAACGCCCGACCGGGCCTTGATCGGAACCTTGCGAAATGCTAGCAGCGATATCCTGGCATTCTCCCAGCTCGACGTACCACTCTGGACCCGCGGCACCACGTGGTCCAGCGTCAGTTCGTCGGTCTCCGACTGGGCACCCGCAGTACTGGCACGTGAAGTGGTCCGGCTGGAAGATATTTCTCCGGCTGACCGTTACGTGGGTGGCCGGCGGCCGGTCTATGAAACCCAGTCGTACCTCGATACGATAGGGGCCGCTGATAAGAGGAATGGCTACCACCAGCGGCCCGTGGCCGCAGCCACACTCGTTAAGTTGGACAGCGCCGCTGACTTGGAACGACTGACCTTCTGCCCACCCGCCCCCTAACGCCAACCGACAAGGAATCGATCTGCTGTGAAACGCGTCCCGCTTCACGCCGTGTTCAACCTGTTTGCCAGCGTTCTGCTCGGCGCATCCACCGGGCTAGGCGCTGACGACGAACCTACCGCACCAAGCGTCTGTTTGTTCGATACCGGTGCGTCGGCCACCGAGTCGCTGTCCAGTGCCAAACTCACGGCGAAGTCGGGCTGGAAGCCGGTGCCAGAGGATAGTGTCTCGCAGCTATTCACAGGGGACGCGGTCGTCCGAAACGATCGGCTGACCGTGGTGTTCCGGAAACGGGGCGGTGGGGCCGATGTCTACGCGCAGACGCCGCTGGGCCCGAAACATCGCGTGACTCTGGTGCCGCTGACCAGTTCCCGCGGCGCCGCCGGGTCCCTGGGTCGACTCCAGATTTTGGAGAACAGCCCTGCGGCAGTCCTGCTGGCCGCGAGTTTCAAGACGGCCGATGGAGGCTCCTGCTCCCTGAAGTACCGTCTGACCGCCGGCCAAGCAATGTTGGAGATGCAGCCAGGCGTGGGGACAGACCGGCTGTTGGTGCGCGGCGAGAGCCGCTACGCGGTGATTCCCGATTTCTTCGGCGACGACATGGTTTTCCCTGCCGCAGCGCTGACGCGTCCGCGGTTGCGTCTGCCGACCGAAAACTTCTTCCTGAGCCTGCTGGACCAAGGCCAGACCCAACTGATGTGCGTGTGGCAGTCGAGCCAACAAGGCGCCGTGGCGATTCGTTCGGCACCCAGCCAGCCGCTGGCGATCACCGGGTACGAGATCCAAGCCGCCCAGGGCAAGACCGTCTGGGTCGCCGTCCTGGCAGGCCAACAGCTCTGGCACGAGCAAACGATTTCCGCCGAAGACGCCCAAGGAGAACTGGCCTTGGCGTGGAAGCCGCCGTTTCCTGCCAAGTGGCGGGCCGATCTGTTCAACGCGGACGGCCTGACTCGAGGTTGGTACTTTCGGAACCGGGACGAGCCGACCGAAACACCTGATCCGGCCAACAAAACGAGCGGGCCGTGTTGCTTCATCGACCAGCGGGCTGTCGTGCGTTTGACAGGCGAGGACGTCACGGCACCGGCCTGGCGTTATCCGAGCTCACTGCTGGTCTATGCCCTCGATCGCAGTCGAACGACGCCGCTGGAAACCTATTGCCCAATCGACGTGCTGCGGAACACGCTCGGCGTCGGCCCCTGCCAGTACATCCTGCAGACCGAGGGACTGGCTTCGGAATCGAATCCCACGCCCGACAACGTGATGACTTGGGTCGAGAAGCAGTTCCAGCGGAAGAAGGAGAAACAGGCCCGCGAAGAGATCCGGGAAATGCTGGACCAGATGGCCGAGCACGTGCAGCACGCCCAAACGCGGATCGACCGCTACGCCGCTCTCGCCCTGGAGGTTCGTGCGATTTGCCGAGCCGCCGATCAGAGTCAGCAGATCGTGGCCAAGCCCCTGTTGCCCATGGCGGACCGCCTGCAGCAAGCGGCGGCGGTTAGCGGAAAGCCGACGGCACCGCAGCGTGCCAGCGGATTGGCGGACGCCATCGGCGGCTTGATTGGCAAAACTAACGCGCTGGCCGACTGCCAACGTTTGGGGGCAGAGGTCCGTGCGATCGGCGCGGTACAGGACCGGGCGCTGTCCAACTGCCGGATGACGGTCCGCTGGCTCAAGCAGTCGGCAGCGATGATCCTCGAAGACAACGCCGCCGGGTCCGAACTGGCAAAGCAGGTCTTGGTGCGCGCCGAGCAAGGGCTGCAAACGCAGTGAGACGCGTCTGTCGGCGAGCGGGGGACTGGATGCTTCTCGTTCCCACGCTCTGCGTGGGAACGCCAGCCTCGGACGCTCTGCGTCCGTGGGCAGACGACGCGGAGCGTCAAGACACGTGCGTTCCCACGCAGAGCGTGGGAACGAGAAAGCAGGCCGGCAGAGCCGGCAAGGCAGTGCGTTCCCAGGCAGAGCCTGGGAACGAGGGATTCCACTAACTCAGGAGGTCTTCGATGTTCTCTGGTATCCGTTATCGGCTGTGGCCTGCCGTTGCGATGTTCTGTACCTTAGCCGGCTCGGCGGTCGGGGCGGTCGACGCACCGGGCCCAAGGCAGGTCCCGCAAAACCTGTTTGGAAACGCAAGTTTCGAAGAGGGCCGCGACCAGTGGCAGCTGGACCTCGGCGGGAAGACCGTCGGCCGGTTCACAGTCGATGACCAAGAACGGGGCGCGGGCCAACGCAGCGCGCTGTTAAGCCTCGGTCAGGTCGACGACTGGGGTGTCCAGTTCGGCCAACGCATGGATGCCCTTGCGACCGGGAAGACGGTTACCTTCGCCGTGTTGGGCAAGAGCACCAAGGCGCCGACGACGGTCCGGCTGGAAATCGAACGACGCGGTAAACCGTGGGACCGGGCGGCTGCCAGCAGTCCGGTGGCGCTGAGTCAGGACGCGTGGCAGGAACTCCACGTCACGTTCCGGGTCGAGAAAGCGTTCCCGGAAGGTTGGTTTGCCTACGTCAGCTGCCAGCAGCCCAACGCGGAGTTTCGCCTGGACATGTTCCGGCTGTACGAAGGCGAGTACGTGCCGTACGAACAGGCGGCGAAAGAGGAACGGGCAGCCCTGGAAGTTGCACTCTTCGACACGGGCGTCCCCGCGGCGGCTCCCTTATCGAGCCAGGCATTGGCCCAGAGATCCGGCTGGACTCGGGTGCCGGAGGATGACACGGAACACCTCGTCAAGGGCGATGCGGTGGTCCAGAACGATCGTCTTGCGTTGGTGCTCCGCCGGGGCGGGCTGGGAGCGGAATTGTACGCGCGAGGCCCCCGGGGACTGACCCCACGGGCCGTGCTGACGCCCGCGGGCGCGGGGCCGGACGTCAAGCTCACGGCGGTGAACATCGTCGAGAACAACGCCGGTGAAGTCGTCTTGGAGGCAGCGTTCCAAGCTTCGGATGGTAGACCGGCCGGCCTCCGCCTAGGCGTGGCGATGGGGCAGGTGTTCGTCAGGACGGAGCCGCGGACGGGCACGACGGGATTGCACGTCGGTGCTGCTTGCCGCTTCGTGGTGCTACCCGACTTCTTCGCCGACGACATCGTCATCGATGCGGCCGAGATCCCCGTCGCCGCGGCGGATCTGCCCAGCGAGAATTTTCTGCTCCAACTCGTGCCGAGCCGCGAGGCAATCGTGATGACCGTGGCCAGCAACCGGGGGCAGGACGCGCGCATCGAGCTGTCCGGCGAGGGGCACCAGCGGCTGATCCAAGGCAGCCAGATGGAGTATGGCCCGCAAGGCAAGATCTGGGTGGCGGTGATCGAGGGCGCCGGGATCTGGCATCACCGGGACCTCGAACCGGCCGCCACAGGCAACGTCATCCCGCTGGATTGGACCGCCCCCTTTCCTGCCCAATGGCGCGTGGACTGGGGCCTGGCCGGCAAGCTGACGAGCAGTTGGGAGATGGTCTCCGAACTCAAGAGCGGGGAATTCCTCAAGCCCGGCTGGTTCGGCAACGCGGAGACGCTGCCCCGCGACCGCAAACGCTGGACCACGGTGCTGGGTTCCTTCACCTACCCGTGCTGGGTGGATCAGGCTGGCCGAGGATTCCTGCAGCCGCTAGCCAAGCCGGAACGCTGCCAGGGTGCGACGCTGGTCTATCCGATCAATCGCGCCCGCGAGACACCACTGGCCGATTTCACCGTGGTCGATGTGGTCCGCGCCACACTGGGTGTCGGCCCCTGCGAGTACATCCTGGACGTCGAGGGACAGGGCGCCACGCGCAAAGGACGCGCCACGTGCGCCACGCGGGATACGCTTAAGGCCATCTACGCCGCCAAGCAGCAGAAGCCTAAGCGGGCGGAAATCGAAAAGGTCCTCGACGAAGTGGTGATCTTCGTCAAACACATCCGCGGCCGGATCGACCAGTACGTGGACTTCGGCCACGAGACGCTTGCCTATCTGGACCAGCAGAAACAGACACATCCGGAACTGGCGGAGTTCCTGGCCGAGATGGACCGTTCCACGCGGGCCATCGACGCGGCGTTCCAGCGGCGGAGTGCGAGCATCAAGACTCCCCAGTACGTGGTGGACCTGACGGAGAAGTTCCGGGCCACGTTACTCGACAAGGAAGGGGACGAAGCCTTGCGGGAGTGCACCGTGATCACCCATGCTATCGTGGAGGTCGGTGGCAACCAGGACGAACTCGTGGGCGAGTGCCGGAATGCGGTCAAGGTCTTACGGCAGCGGGCGGGGCTGGCGATGGCCGTCCATCCACCGGCCGCGGAAATCGCTAAGGAACTCCGCAGCCGCACCCAGAAGGTTCTACGCAACGCCACCTCGTACGAGGCGCCGAGGCATTGAAGACAGATGCTTTAAGGACCGGCGTGGCGTGTTCGGTTTAAACAGGCCTTGTCGCATCGGACGAACGATGCGTGTGGGAGGAACCGATTTGTTTCGCCCTTTCAGGGCTACCGTGCTGAATCGAACCCGTACCCAGGGCGTCGCTCTGCGGCTGTCGCCGCGACGCTCTGCCCTGGGCTGATTTGTTTTGGCCCCTTCAGGGCGGAAGAGTAGTCACGCGTTGACCCCCTGGCTCAAGTACGGCCGGAGGACCTCGCTCAGGTGGGACGCGGTGATCGGTTTGGACAGGTAGTCATCACAGCCAGCGGCCAGACAACGTTCCCGGTCGCCCACCATGGCGTGGGCGGTCAGGGCCACAATCGGGCCTGGCCAACGCTGCGTGCGCAGCCAACGCGTGGCGGTCAAGCCGTCCATCCCTGGCAACTGGAGGTCCATCAGAATCAGGGCGTAGGGCCGGCCTTCCGACCGGGACTGCTCCGCCATTTGGCAAGCCAATCGCCCGTGACCCGCCAGTTCCACCTCCAACTTCAGACTGCGTAGCAGATGGCAAATGACCACTTGCAGAGTCGGTTCATCTTCCACCAGCAGGACTCGGCCCAGCAGCACGGGACTCGGCTCGCCACCGGGCTCGGCGTGGGTGGTCGGTCCCGTGGCTAGGTCGGGAGACGCACCCTGGCCCGGCATGTTGCGCCACGGTCCCCCGTCCACGGTCAGCGTAAACGTACTGCCCCGCCCCAATTCACTGGTGACTTCAAGGCGACCATCGAACGCCTGCGCCAGCCGCCGGCAAATCGACAAGCCTAGTCCTGTGCCGCCGTAAGGGCGGGTGTGACTTCCATCCACTTGAACGAAGGGCCGGAAGATTTCCTCCAGCATGCCGGACGGGATGCCGATGCCCGTATCCGAGACGATGAACTGCACTTGCGCGGTCCCCTCAGCCGACTCGCGGCAGCACACGGTCAGACGAACTTCACCCTGTCTCGTGAATTTGACGGCATTGCCGAGAAGATTCACCAGAATCTGACGTAACCGGGCCGCATCGGTGCGAATCGTGGCCGGCAGCGGCAGGCTGCAGGTCACGTGCAGACTCAGGCCTTTCTTGGCCGCCGCCACTGTCGCCGCCGCCTGGACCTCGTCGAGAATCGGCTGCAGGGGGCAGTCGGTCTTCGCCAAAGGCAGCCGGTCGGCTTCGATCCGGGCCAGATCCAGGATGTCATTGATGATCCCCAGCAGAGCCGCCCCACTGCGTTGGATCGATTGCAGACCTTCCCGCTGCTCGCTCGGCGACAGCGCCCCAATCCCCAGCAGTTCGCTGTAGCCGAGAATCGTCGTCATGGGAGTGCGGAGCTCATGGCTCATGTTCGCCAGGAACTCGCTCTTGGCACGGTTGGCCGTTTCCGCCTGCCCAGCCAACTCTTCCGCTCGGACCAAAGCCTGTGCGAGCTGCGTGTTAGCTGTCCGCAGGTTCTCCTCCGCCTGCCGCTGGTCCTCCGAGACGCTGAGCATCGCCCGGCGAGAACGCTCGGCCCGCTCGAGGCTCCGGTGCAGTTCGTCCTCCACGCGCTGGCGCTCGACGATCTCGTCTTGCAGTTGCGCATTGGTCTGGCGGAGCGCAGCCGCCTGTTGTTCGAGTGTGATCTTCGCTCGGCTCACGGCGAGGTGCGTCTTGACTCGCGCCAGAAGCTCCACGGTCTGGAACGGTTTGGTGATGTAGTCCGCCGCGCCCAGTTGCAGGCCTACCACCCAGTCGTTCTCGTCCGCGAACGCGCTGATCAAGATGATGGGAATGTGCTGCGTCTGGTTGTGCGACTTGAGCCGCCGACACACTTCCAGCCCGTCCAATTCCGGCATGCGGACGTCCAGCAGGATCAAGTCCGGCGGGTTCGCGGCCACGGCAGTCAGTGCCAACTCGCCGCTGTTGGCCGGACGCACCTGGTAGCCTGCCTGGGTCAGGATCCATTCCAACAGCGCCAGCGACTCGGGCGTGTCGTCCACTGCCAAGATCGTAGCTTGGTCGTTCATTCAGTGATTTCCTCCTGCAACACATTACTGTCGCATGACAGCAATGCTTGCAACATGATCGTATAGCGGAGTTGGCCCGCAAACAACGGCCTGATCGTAATCCACAGATTTTCGCCCCAAAGGGGCAGCCACATACAAGGGCAAAGCGGAGCGGCGTTCGCCGCGTAGCGCCGCCCTGGGTTAGGAGAGCATAGAGAACACTAGCCCTGAAGGGGCGAAACAAGCCTTGGTCACGTCGGACGAACGATGCGCGTGAGCGGAACCGCCTTGTTTCGCCCTTTCAGGGCTACCAGGTTGCTTCGAACCCGTACCCAGGGCGTCGCTCTGCGGCTGTCGCCGCGACGCTGTGCTGATTTGTTTGGCCCCTTCGGGGCAAGAAAACCAGGAACATCCACCGTCTTTGCCGTCCAACTTCCGTAAACAATACCTGCCCGATGGATTTCATGCGCCAACCCCAACTTTGCATCACCCTAGCCTCGCCCTGGGGTGATGCCCCAGAAATTGGGGACCGGGGCTTCGCTTAGGCTCAGCCGCCAGCCACCCCGACCCTTGCCGCCGGACCGGCTTCCTGGCTGGGATAGCGCGCGGTTTCGCCCAAGCGGCGGCAGAGCTCGTTGACTTCCTGCTTGAGTTCCTGCACGCGGTCCTCGCGGCCCAGCATGACATCCTGCCAGCGTTGCAGTTCCTCCAGTTGGCGATTGCTCTTTTCCTCCGCCTGTTTACGTTCCCGGCGGAGACATTTCTGCTCCAAGCCGCCTAGGACCGCCGGTCCCAGCCGCTTGAGGTGCTCCTTGATTACGTAGTCCCAGGCTCCCGCCTTCATGCACGCCACGGCCGTGTCCTCGTTCTGGGAGCCGGTGACAATGATAAAGGGGACCTCCGGCACTCGCTCCCGCGCCAGCTGCAACGCCGTCATACCGTCAAAGTGGGGAAGCTTATAGTCGGACAAGATGAAATCCGGCCGGAAGGCTTCCAAGGCCGCGAGAAATTCCTCCCGTGACTCGACGCGCAGGAACTCGGCATGGGGCCGCACGAGTCTGACCTCACGCTCTTCGAGCTCCGCATCCGTGGGCAGGTCTTCCACAATCAAGACCCGTAGGATTTCAGTCATCGAAGTTGCTCCTCATGGTTTTCGTTGTACGGCGCCACAAACCCAGACTGGGCATCGTATGCCACGACTCTTCCGCCCCAAAGGGGCGAAAACCGGGATTTATACCGCACGCGGTTGAGGATGGCACATCCTCGTTTAACCCGGAGCCAACGGCGACGGCGTGTTTCACAGGGCGCCGTCGCCGTTGGCTCCGGATTAAACGAGCCAATGCCAACCGCGTGCGGTATAACGACGACGCGTTGCTTCGGTAAATTTGTCTTGGCCCCTTCGGGGCGGAAAGCCTCGGCGAGTCCGCGGCTCGCATCCTGACAGTTCACCCCTCACTTCGGCGGCTGGTTCACCAGCAGCCAGTACAGGCCCAGTTTGCTCATGGCATCGATAAAGACATCGGCACTGACAGGCTTCACCACGTAGCTGTTCGCGCCGAGCGCATAGGCTATCTTGATATTACTTTCCTTGTCCTAAGGTAAAATGTAACGTCGCCCCTTGGCCAATTTCTCCTTCCGCCCAGACCCGGCCACCGTGGCGATTGATGATACGTTGCACAATGGCCAGCCCCACGCCCGTGCCCTCGAACTCCTGGCTGCTGTGCAGTCGCTGAAACACCCCGAAGAGCTTGTTCACGTACCGCATGTCGAAACCCGCGCCGTGGTCCCGGACCGAATACACGATCTCGCCTGCCCGCTGCTCCGCGCTCACCTCGATCACGGCCCGTTCGTTCTTGGAGGAATACTTGATCGCGTTCGAGAGCAGGTTCCTCCAGACCTGACGGAGGAGGGTCGGGTCCCCGACCACGAATGGCAGAGCGCCGACGTGAAGATCGATCCGCTCCCGGCCTGCGGGAGTTGTCAATTCAAAGAAGATCGACCTGGCCATGGTCGCCAGGTCCACGGCCGCAAGCTGCATGTCCGCCCGGCCAACGTGCGAGAAGGCCAACAAAGCGTCAATCAGCTGGCTCATGTCCCTGGCGCTCTGGCTGATGACGGAGCAGATGCGCTGTCCCTCGGCATCCAGATAGGATCCATAGTCTTCGAACAGGATGCGGGTGTAGCCGTCCACAGCCCGTAGCGGCGCTCGCAGGTCGTGGGACACCGAGTAGGAGAATGCTTCCAGCTCCTTGTTGGCGGCCTCCAATTGGGCCGTGCGTTCGGTCACGCGCTGCTCCAGTTCTGCGGCATGGCGCCGCGTCTCTTGCAGCAGACGGGCCTGTTCGATCGCAATGGTGATCTGCCCCGCCACTTCACCGGCGATCTCGATTTCCTCCGAAGTCATGGGTCGGGGACTCTCCCAGCCGACATTCAACGCGCCGTACAAGCCCTGTGCCGAAACCAGCGGCACGTTGATGGAGGACCGTGTTCCTTCCGCCTGGAGGAGTCGAGCCACAACCGAAGGCGACATCCCCGGGGTCGTGTCCTCCACGATCTCCATCTTGCCTTGCCGCAAGATCTCCAGATCTCCATAGGCTTCCTCCGCCAGGACCTTTCCGGTCTGCACGCTCGTCACACCGTTCACGTCGGCCGCGAAAATCCGCACCTCCTTTCTTCCCAGATCAAAGATGCCGACACTGGCGCGTTGGCAATGCAGCAGGCCGCGGAGATGCAACAGGGTCGTCTGGGCAATCTCTTCGGGCGATTCGACGGACTGCCGAATGGCCTGGTCGATTTTGTGCAGGTTCTGCAAACGCTCGGCTTGCCTGTGCACGGCCACCTCCGCCCGCTGGTGCTCGGCAATCTCCGCCTGGAGCAATTGGTTGGAGCGGGCCAGTTCGGTGGTGCGTTCCGCGACGCGTTGTTCCACCTCCGCATGGGCGCGGCGCAGCTCGCTCTGCGTCTGCTCCAAAGTGGTCTTTTCGCGTTGGAGTTCCCGGTTGAGCGTCCGCAGTTGGGCGGGGCTGGGAAGGGCCAGGAGTTTGGGGAGCAGGGGCCAGATCACGATGGCCGAGGCCAGGGAAATGACGGCGCAAAAACTGTCCACCAGGGCTTGCCACCAGTCCACCTGACGCCAGATCCCGATGATATGGACAAAATGCGTGGTTCCGCAGGCCAGGATGAACGCGCCAAACAGGACCAGGACCCAGGAAAACGGCAGGTCCTTTCGCTTCGTAACAAACACCACCAGGAACACCGGGATGGAAGCGTACGAGACGGCGATCAACCCGTTGGCAATCGCCATGACCATCATCAGGGCCGGCGTCATGGTGCCGACCAGCGCGCCCCGGATTTCCGGCCCGTCCCCCATGGTCAGCATGGGCAAGACAATCAGGATGGCCAGCGCGGCGGCCGGTGCCAGGATGCGGGGCAGGAGGGAGAAGATTGCGGATTGCAGATTGCGGATTGCGGATTGCGGATGGTAGCAGGGTGGGCTGGGCGGCGCGACGGGGCGGCCGATGGCGCCGCGCAGACGCAGGCTGTTGGTGACGACAAAGACGGAACTGAAGGCCATGGCGCCGGCGGCAAGCATCGGACTCAGCAGACCGTAAGCAGCCAGCGGAATCAGGGCCACATTGTAGAACAGCGCCCAGACCAGATTCTGGATGATGGTCTGGAGGGTGTCACGGGACAAGGTAATGGCCCGCCCCACCCCGCGCAGATCGCCGCTGATCAACGTGATACCGGCGGACGCCATCGCCACATCGGTGCCGGTGCCAATGGCCAAGCCGACGTCGGCCTGCGCCAGCGCCGGAGCATCGTTGATGCCATCGCCCACCATGGCGACCACGGGGCGGGGCAAGCCGGCCGCCGAACTGCCGGCCTGCAGTTTTCGGATCAGCCCCGCTTTTTCGCCGGGCAGCACTCCCGCGCACACCCGATCGATGCCCACCTGCGCGGCAATCGCCTGGGCCGTGCCAAGGTTGTCGCCGGTCAGCATCACCACCTCCAGGCCGAGCTGGCGCAGTTCGGCGATGGCTTCTCGGGAGCCGGGCTTCACTGTATCGGCGACCGCCACAGCGCCTCTCAGGCGAATCGGCAGGAGGCCCTCCGCGCCACTGGCGGCCACCAGTATCACGGTTTTGCCTGCGGCCTGCAGCCGGGTGACGTCCGGTTGCAGGGCGTCCAGGGCAAGGCCCTCCTGCTCCATCATCCGCGGATTACCGATGATCACGGTTTGGCGGTCCACGGTGGCGTGAATTCCCAAACCGCCGGCCGCCCGAAACTGCTCCGGCTCAGCCAGACTCAGGCCCCGCTCGTGCGCCGCCTTGACCAAGGCCGCGCCCAGGGGGTGCTCCGAGCCGCGTTCCGCGCTGGCCGCCAGTCGCAACACGTCATTCGCCAGGTGCGACGGCGCCACGAGGATGTCCGTGACCTCCGGCTGGCCTTGCGTGATCGTGCCGGTCTTGTCCAGCACCACCACGGTCACGCGACCGGCGCGTTCCAACGCTTCGCTGGTTTTGAAAAGAATTCCCTGCTCCGCGCCTTGGCTCGAACCCACCAGGATGGCCGTCGGCGTGGCCAGGCCGATGGCACAGGGGCACGCGATGACCAGCACCGCGACGGCATTCATCAGCGCCGCCGACCAGCCAACCCCGGCGACATTGAGCCAACCGAGGAAGGTCAACAACGCCAGCGCCACAATGATCGGCACGAAATAGCGGCCGATCTCGTCCGTCAGATTTTGGATCGGCGCTTTGCTGGATTGCGCTTCCTGCACGAGGCGCACGAT
>JAPLNJ010000406.1 GCA_026692885.1 Planctomycetota bacterium
TCCGGTATCTCGCCCAGGGCCAAGGCGTCCATCACGAGGAACGTGGCTCCCAGTCCCCGCTGCTGGGCCTTCTGGCGGGCCTCGGCAATCGGCTGCTCCAGGAAGTCGATGCCGGTGACTTTGTGGCCACGTGCGGCAAAGAACAGGGCGTTGTCGCCCGTGCCGCAGCCTGCATCCAGGATTGAGCCGGTGATCTGCTCGGCCGCCTGCACTAACACGGGCTGCGGCTTGCCGATGTCCCAGGGTGGTTGGCCTGCGTAGGCTTGCTGGAACTGTTCTTTGCTGGAAAACTCTGCGGCCATGTCGTTCTTCCTGTGATTCTGTTGCCGGGTCAAGCCAGTTTGCTCCACGGCATTGTAGCGGGCGTGGCGAGGGCCGCCACCGTCCTGGTCCGTGACCGAATGGTTTCACGGTCGTCAGCGGAGCGGTAGGATGGTGGCCGTGATTTTGATCCCATCGGAGGAACCGCACTTGGCCAATTTCATCCAGAAACCAACAGTCATCGAAGCGGCGGGGCAACCGCCGAAGTCCATCGAGGAATTCATCGGGCGGGTCAACTCCGGCACGGCAGCAGTAAGTATCGCCCGCATGAAAAGCCCTTCTGGCT
This sequence comes from Planctomycetota bacterium, assembly GCA_026692885.1. Next base: position 608 of record JAPLNJ010000406.1, read on the forward strand.
GGTTGGAGCCGGGGCAAACACCGGAATTCGACGAATACACGGTCGTCCTGCGGGGCAGCCTGCACGTCACGCTGAAAGACACGGCTTTCGACGTGGGGGCCGGGCAGGCGATCATCGTCAAGGCCGGTGAATGGGTCCAGTACAGCAGTCCCCATCTTGATGGGGCGGAATACATCGCCGTGTGCCTGCCTGCGTTTTCGCCCGATACGGTTCATCGGGAGGAGCGATAGTCAATGCCGTCCACGTCAAACAAATTCGCCGGCGCCGGGTCGCCTTGCCAGCATTCCGCAGTCGGCGGACAATGGCGGACTGCGTGCTTTTCTGGCTGACGATGTACGGGGCCGGTTCGGCGAATCAGTCAAATGAAACTCGGCCTTCTCACGGACATCCACGAACACGTCGAGTACCTGCGTACTGCCCTCGACTGCTTCACCCAGGAACGGGTCGATCTGGTCGTCGTCATCGGTGACCTGTTTGAAATGGGTGAGAGGGTTGACGAGATGTGCGGGCTGCTGGCGGAAGCTGCGGCGGTTGACCGATCTGTTACCTGGAAACGCAGGAGGGTCATGGTATGGCAACTGAGAAGCAAGTGTGCTGCCCGGAAGGTTACCCGGAGGACTGGCACGAAAAGGAGATCCACTGGCAAGACAAGCTGTTCGTCAAGGGCCGGGTTCGCAGCATTCTGCACATTCCACTCAACTTCGGGAGCGTATTGAAGAAGAACGTCCGCTTGATCGAATCAGCCGGTGCGATGTCTGAGGAGATGCTGGTCGTGTCCGACGAGAACTCGCTCTGGGGAGCCGACATATACATCTCCGTCACCAAGGAAGTGCCACACGCTCAGACGGCGAGGCTTTCCGGCATCTTCCTCACCAAGGTCTTCGAGGGGCCGTACAAACAGATCCCCACCTGGATCAGGGAGATGACGAGTTACGTCAGGTCCAAGGGCAAGGAGGTGAAGCGACTGTACTTGCTCTACAGGACGTGTCCCAAGTGTGCGAAGAAGTACGGGAAGAACTACGTGGTGTTGTTGGCCCAGGTTTGAGGTCTGCCATGAATCGTTCCGAAATGGCTCTGGTGGCGATTCTGCGGGTTTCAGGGGTCATCCTGCTCACGGCCCTGATCCCCGCCGTAATGCCGTTTGCCTGGATGCAGGAAATCCACAGACACTTGGGAATGGGCAAACTTCCCGAAGGGCCGATCATGGGCTACCTCACCCGGTCGCTGTCGGCACTGTATGCAATTCACGGCGCAGTGGTGTTTTTCGTTTCCCTGGACGTGCGCCGCTTTCTGCCGGTCGTCAGATTCCTCGCCGTCTTGGGCGTCATCTTCGGTGCCGGGACGCTCGTCCTTGACATTGCGGTCGGAATGCCGCTGCCGTGGGTTCTTGGCGAAGGGCCGTCGATTATCACCTTGGGCGGTGTGCTCCTGTGGCTGGTGGGACGGGTTCAACACGCAGATCTCGCCAGTCTGTGAACACGAGCAATGCTTCGAAATGGGTTGCAATGGCGTCAGAGCGAATTGTTGCGGAACATCGACATGACCCTTGGCATTCACCCGATCAAGCTGGGCGTTGACCATTGTTATATCATTCGGGGCGATGGCATGATCCTGATCGACGGTGGCAGCCCGAACCAAGCCAAACGCTTCATCAAGGCGATGGCGAGGCTGCACCTGAACCCCAAAGACATCAACCTGATCGTGATAACGCACGGACACTGGGACCACATTGGGTCTGCGAAGGCCATCCAGGAGATTGCCGGTGCCAAGCTCGCCATGCACCACCGGGAAAAGGACTGGCTTGAGAAGTCCTTGAAGCCGTTGCCACCTGCGGTCACGACCTGGGGCAGCGTTTTCAAGACGATCATGTCACCACTCATGCCGCTGGTCCGTTTCCCGCCCGCACACGTTGACATCGTGTTGGGTGACGAAGGGCTGTCCCTGACGGACCACGGAATTCCCGGCAGAATCCTCTACACTCCCGGCCACTCCATGGGTTCGGTTAGCGTCCTGTTGGACACGGGCGATGCCTTTGTCGGCGACTTGGCAATGAACGAGTTTCCCCTGCGTTTGAGTCCTGGCCTGCCGATCTTCGCCGAGGACATGTCGAAGGTGACGGAAAGCTGGCGGCTTCTTCTGGCTGAGGGAGCCAAGACGGTTTACCCGGCCCACGGCAAGCCGTTCTCGGCAGAAATCATGCGGCGGGTGGTGTCGTGAGGGGGATGGCTTGCGGTTGGGACGGGCCTTGTTGTCTGCCTCACCACGGTGATTGATGGGGGACACATGGGAATCCTAGATTGGCTGAAGAAGCCGAAGAGCAACGTGGATCTGCTGGACGACCTGATCTGGCTGACCAAGCACGCCAAGTTTACCGGGATTTCGGCGGCGACCGCTCGTTGCCTCAACGAACCAGCCCGACCGTTTGCCGTGCTGCTGGTGGCGCACTTCCAGGACTGTCTGGAGCAACTTCAAACCATAATCCAGCAGGGTGGCTTCGATCAGCGATCCGTGATCGCAGCCACGGCGGAAAACCTGACGGGCCGATCCGCACCGAGGCTTGGTTCTGACGATTCGCAGATCATCGAGATCATCGTTGCCGAACGGCATCCGCTCCAGGCCCACGACACCGCCGTCGCTGAATTCGCAGAAAGCCTGCCGTGCCGCTGTCGCTTGGTTCACCACGTCTCGCTGGAAGATCCCCTGATGCGGATGTTCGCTGGCGAGTGGGTCCAGAGCGTCCTGAAACAACTGGGCATAAAGGAGAACGAGGCCATCGAAAGCCGGATGGTGACTCGGCGGCTTCAGCAGGCGGCACAGAGGATTGAGCGGCAGGCGGTGAGCGATCTACCAGCCGATTCGGCCGGGGAATGGCTGGAGCGGAACTGCCCGGACCTCTGGCGAACGGCCCAACGGTAAGGACGCCGCCATGTCGCTCGACGAACCAACCTTG
>JAPLNJ010000407.1 GCA_026692885.1 Planctomycetota bacterium
CGACATGTCATCACGGCGGAGCGTGATGACCACTTTGAAAACCCGACAGTTATTGATGCGCCGACCCCGGACTGACGGACGACGTCGGGAACTAATTTCGGCACACGTTGCCAGGGTGGATGGTCTCTCTGCGTCAGCGTCCTTCGCTTAAGCGATCGCCCAAGAAGTCGTCCAATTCCGGGATGGCGTAGATTTTTCGCGCCGTCTCCTCGAAGGGATACTCCACACGACGAAACCGGACGGTGCGATCCTCCAAAATCGCGTAGCAGGAACGCGTGTCTCCATCGCGTGGCTGCCCGACGCTGCCGACATTGACCATGACCTTCTCGCGGCCAAGATGGTACACCCCACCGAGTTGGTCCGGGCGGAGGAAACTGCCGTTGGCCGCAAAGATACCAGGAACGTGCGTGTGGCCCTGGAAACAGTACTGTTCCACCACGGAGAAGATTTTTTCCAACTTGCGAGGATTGTGTACATCTTCCGGGAACACATACTCGTTGAGCGGATTCCTCGGCGACCCGTGCACGAACATAAAACCGTCCTCGCACCAGTTCCGGGGCAATTCGCAGAGGAAGTTCCAACGTTTCAGATTCTGCTCGGGGTTGTCTGTCGCGCTCTCCAATTGCTCTCGCGTCCAGAAAATCGCCCGTTCGGCCCCGGCGCTGAAACCCTCGGGATCGAACAGTGCCCCTTGGTCATGGTTGCCCAGTACGGCGCCTTGGAATCCCATGACCAGGTCAATGCACTCACTCGGGTTGGGGCCGTAGCCGACAATGTCCCCCAGACAGAAGATTTCCGTCACGTCCTGCGACGCAATATCAGCCAGGACCGCGGTGAGGGCTTCGATATTCGCGTGGATGTCGCTGACAATTGCCCGTTTCAAACTGCAATTCCTTGGTCTAGCGACCGGCGTGCAAGCGGTCGCCTAGCATGTTGTCCAGACTATCGATGGCATAGATCTTGTTAGCGACCGTGTCGATCGGGTACTCCACGCGGCGAAACACGACTCGGTCGTCGTCCAGGATGACGTAACAGGATCGCGGATCGCAATCGCGTGGCTGCCCCACCGAGCCCACGTTGATCATAGTCTTCTGTCCGGTGAGACGGTACTCATAGTTACAATCTTCCGGGGTGATGAACTCCAACTGCGACGTAAACACGCCGGGGATGTGGGTGTGCCCCTGGAAACAGTACCGGTCGATGAGGTTGAACAGTGCGTTCATCTTGCGGTGATTGTAGACGTCCTCGGGGAATACGTACTCGCTGGTCGGTTCTCGCGGCGAGCCGTGGACGAACAGCAGACCCTCTTCTGCTCGTGTGCGCGGCAACTCGCCCAGGAAATCCCAACGGGCGTTGACTTTGGCCGGCCCGCCCGGGCCGACATCGAGCTGCTCGCGGGTCCAGTACACGGCGCGTAGGGCCACCGGATTGAATCCGTCCGGGTCAAACAGCGACGCTTGATCGTGGTTGCCGAGGATACATACCCGGCAGTGTTGGATGATTTCGTCCAGACATTCGCAGGGGTTGGGGCCGTAGCCGACCACATCGCCAAGGCAGTAGATCTCCGAGACCCCTTGGCTGCGAATGTCGTCGAACACCACGCGCAAGGCTTCCAGGTTGGCGTGGACATCGCTAATCAGTGCGCGTTTCAAGCCTGACAACCCTTTTGTTGACATTAGTTCTGCAACGGACGCCCACCCGATGGTTGAGCTATTCCGCGTGCCATAACTCCAAACCGCTTAATATAATGCGGCAGGCCAAATCCACGCAAGGACCCGGCAGATGAGGTTCGAAGAAGTCGGATCAGAAGCTTCCGAGGATTTTCTCCAACTCTTCGGTGACAGCGGTAACGGCCTCGCGGATCTGGTCTTCGGAATGACAGCAGGAGATGAAGAACCGCAACCGGGCGGCCTCTTCTTCGACGGCCGGATAAAGAATCGGCTGGACATTGATGCCGCGGTCGAACAACGCGTGCGACAGTTTCAGCGCATTCAGCGAATTCCCGACGATGATCGGCACGACGGGCGTGCCGTGGCTAAGGCCCGTGTTCAGGTGGCGTTCGCGGGCCAGTTCCAGGAACAGTCGCGAGCGGGCCTGCAGCCGGCTGACACGCTCCGGTTCCTCGCCTAACACGTGCAGGGAGGCCAGCGCGGCGGCGGCCGCGGACGGCGGCATACCGACGCTGTATACAAAGCCCGGCGAGGTGTATTTCAGGTACTCGACCACTTCTTTGCAGCCGGCGATGTACCCGCCACAACTGCCGAAGGACTTGCTCAGCGTCCCCATCCACAGGTCCACGTCCCGCGATGGCACCTGGAAGTGTTCGCCGAGGCCGTGCCCGCAGGCCCCCATCGTGCCGATCGAATGGGCCTCGTCGACCATCAGAAAGGCTTTGTGCCGTTGCTTGACTTCGATGAACTTGGGCAGGTCCGGGTAGTCGCCATCCATGCTGTACACGCCCTCAATGGCGACCAGCACGCGGCGGTATTCGTGCCGCACTTCGTCCAGAATCTTGTTCAGTTCCTGCCAATCGTTGTGCGGGAACGAACGCCGCCGTGCTCCGGACAGCAACGCGCCCTGGACGATGCTGTTGTGGGCCAGCGCGTCGTGCAGAATCAGGTCGCCCGCGCCGAACAGATGCCCAATCGTGCTCTCGTTCGTGGCGTGACCGCCGACATAGACGATGGCATCCTCGGCACCGACCCAGGCGGCCAGACCGCGTTCCAATTCGCCGTGAATCGTCTTCTCGCCGGAGACCAAGCGGCTGGCCGACACGCTGGTGCCGAAGCGATCGATGGCCTCCTGGGCCGCTTGCGAGACGCGGGCGTCGCCCGACATGCCGAGGTAGTTGTAGGTGCAGAAGCTCAGCAGCCGGCGCCCGCCGATCACCGTCGTGTCGCGCGTCACCGATTCGTGCACGCTGAAGTACGGATTCGGCAAGCCGGTCATGGTCAACAGGTGCCACGCCTGCCGCAGTTTTTGGTATTCCGGCAGCTGGGCAAAGGTGTAGTCCTCGACGGGAATCTCGCGTTTGACCTGCGGAGCTTCGATCGCGGCGGGCGCTACCGCGACCAACCGTGGGACCTTGGGTTCTTTGCCGAGATACTGTTCGATCGCGGCCGCGACTTCGCGGCAGGTTTCGATCTGCGCCAGGACGTCCTCCGGGAATCGACCGCCGAAGATCTCCTCCAACGCATTGGCGATCTGCAGTCGCTCCAGCGAATCCAGGCCCAGATCGACGACGATATTCGAATCCAAGTGCAGCCCTTTGGCCCGTTCGCGGGCCACCGCCCGCACCTGGTCCATCACGATGGCAGCCACCTGCGGGTCGACCGCCGACAACTCGCCAATCCGTGCGTCCGCGGGGGGGGCGATCAGCTGGGCGAGCCCCTTGGCTTCGGCCTCTTCCTCCTCCCAGGCGAACCACTGGGCGATCACCTGCAACGAGCCTTCGAGGAAACACGTCCGGCAGGCGTGGCGTTGGATCTTGCCGCTGGAAGTCTTGGGAATCGAGCCAAACCGGACCAGTAACACGCCATCCGGCGGCAGCTCATGCTCGGCGGTGACGGCGCGGCGAACCGTCTGGATCACGTCGGACCAATCCTTGCGGCGGGTGCGCTCTGTTTCGCAGACGATGATCAGCCGTTCCCGGTCGCGCATGTCCACGGCGAACGCGCCCACGGCCCCGGCCTGGATCAAGTTGCTGGACTGCTCGACGGTCAGTTCAATGTCCTGCGGGTAGCGATTCACGCCGCGGACGATGATCAGGTCCTTCAGCCGGCCCGTAACAAACAACTCGCCTTCATGCAGGAAACCCAGGTCGCCGGTGCGGAGGTACGTGCCCGACATCGAGTCCGCCAGCTTGGCGTGGAACGTTTCCTGTGTATCTTCGGGCTTATTCCAGTAGCCGAGACCCACGCTCGGACTGTCCACCCAGATCTCGCCCACGCGATCTTCCGGCAGTTGCCGATAGGCGACGGGATCCACGATTCGCACCTGCTCTTCCGGGAGTACACGGCCGCAGCCGATCAGCTTGCGGGCGTCGGGATGATCTTCCGGAACGGCTTCGATTCGATGTTCGTCCAACGCTTTGCCCACGAACGTGCGGATCACGGTCGGCTTGGACTTGTCGCGGCCTGTGACCAGCAACGTGGTCTCGGCCATGCCGTAGCAGGGATACATGGCCTCGCGCCGGAAGCCCACCGGCGCAAACCGTTCCGTAAATTTCTCCAGCGTGGCCGTCCGAATTGGTTCGGCGCCGTTGAACGCCACGTCCCAACTGCTCAGGTCTAACCCCTCCAGTTGATCGTCCGTGACTTTCTGCGTGCACAGATCGTAGGCGAAATTTGGGCCGCCGCTGACGGTAGCGCGAAACCGCGAGATGGCCCGCAACCAGCGGATCGGCTTCTGCAAGAACGCCATCGGCGACATCAACACGCAGCAGCATCCGAAGAAAACATTGTACAGCACGCCGCCCACCAAGCCCATGTCGTGGTACGTGGGCAGCCAGGACACACCGCTGCAACTCCGGTTCAGTTCGAAGCCGTACGTGATCAGCGCGGCGTTGTGCAGCAGATTCCGGTGGACCAGCATCACGCCCTTGGGAGTGCCCGTGGACCCCGACGTGTACTGCAGGACGGCCAGGGTTTCCCGATGGATTCGCGGCGGCTTCCATTGGTCGGCGAGGTCCAAGGGAATCCGGTCCGTAGCCACCCAGTTCAGGTCGCGCAGGTGCGGGGCTTCCGCGATCAAGCCACTCAATCGATCGGTCACGTCGTGGACGGTGAGTGCCGCTTTGGCCGCCGAGTCGTTGGAAATGGCCTGAATACGGTTCATGTTGCGATTGCGGCGCGGCGGATAGGCGGGGACGGCCGTGACACCCGCATACAGGCAGCCGTAGAAGCCGGCCACGAAGTCCAATCCCGGCGGATACAGCAGCAACGCGCGCTGTCCGCGCAAGCCCAGCGACTGGAGTTGGGCAGCCACGGCGCGGGCCCGGCGATCGACATCTGCGAAGGTCCAACAAATCTCGTCGGCCTCCCCGTCTCCCAAGAAATAGAACGCCCTGGCGGTGGGCAGGTGTTCCGTCCAAAAGCGCAGGCAGTCGACAATGTTCTTGGCAGGAGTCGGGTACGGCGCGAAGAAACGGTCGAGATCCACGGTTTTCAGGCTCCTATAACGTGCGGACTAAGCCTTCAGCGTACCACGCAGGCTGTTCGCAGCAAGCCGGTGTATGCTCCCGACGGATACGGCGGGTAGCCCCGATCATCCTCCCCCGCCTTGCCGGCGCAGCATTCCGGCGTCATTAGCTTGCCACACCTGTCTGGTTTCCACCTCCAGCGCGGTCAACCAACCGCCGCCAAAACAACATGTGTCGATATCTACCAAGTACCCCAAGTCCAGAATTTCGCCGTTGGCCAGTGGGGTGTGTCCCACGATGGCCGTTTTGCCGGACACGTGGGGACCGGGCAGGTGCCTGGTCAGATGCATCCAGAGTACTACAGGCTCAGGCTGTTGGTCTAGCGGCAGGGTCGACACGTAATTCGCATGCACGAAGAAATACTGCCGCGTTTCATAGCATCGGCGACTTGCGCGAAGGAACTCCAGGTGCGTTGGCGGCAGATCTTCCAGACTGCCGCCGTAGCTATCCACCGTCTCGCGCCCACCGTATTGGAGCCACTGTGGCCGCAGTGTGGTAGACGCCAGACATTGCAGCAGCATCTGCTCGTGATTGCCGAGCAGGACCACCAACTGACACTGCTCGCCCAGGACCAGCAGCTGTTCCAAGACATCGCGGGTATCGGGGCCGCGGTCAATGTAGTCGCCTAAGATCACCAACCGGTCGTCCGGCTGAGGGACGATGGCGGCCAGCAGCGTGGCAAGCGCCCGAGCGCAGCCATGAATGTCGCCGACAGCAATCGTGCGGGCGTCCATAAGGTCTCTGTCCTGCGCAACAAAAAAGCGGTCTGCCCGCAAGGTTCGGGCAGACCGCTGACCAGCTTAGCCTGGAGGCTAATTCAACTTAGCGGATCACGCTGGTGCTCGCGGGCACCACATGCCGTCGGCTCTGCAAAAAAGCGGAAGGATCCACCACCGGAGCCGGAGGCGCCGGAGTGTTCTCTTTCGCTTCAGCTGCCGGAGCCGGGGCCGGAGCCGCAGAGCCACAAGCAGGAGCTGCACAGCTGGGGGCGGCGCCACACTTGGCTTCGCACTTCGCCGCACAACCGTTGTTGCAAGCGGGCTTGCAGCCCTTATTGCAACCAAAGATCCGGTCCAGCAGGCCGGGACCGCAGCAGCGCTTCGCAGCGCAACCGCAGGACGGCTTCGCAGCGCAACCGGCGGGCTTGGCTTCGCAACCGCAAGCGGGCTTCGCAGCGCAACCAGCGGGCTTGGCTTCGCAACCGCAAGCGGGCTTCGCAGCGCAACCGGGGTCACGCGGCTTCGCGGCGCAGGCGGGCTTCGCGGCGCAGGCGGGCTTCGCAGCGCAACCGGGGTCGCACGGCTTAGCGGCACAAGCCGGCTTCGCAGCGCAGCCCCGCGGGGTGCAACCCTTGTCGGCACAACCGCAACGATTGCAGCGAGGTGCCTTCTTGCAGCAGGAGCTGCACTTGTCAGCGCACCCATCCGTGCACCGGCTGGCGGAACTGCCACAGCTGCGGCAGATCAGCGGAGTCCGGCACTTGGGAGCGCAGACGGCCTTCGTGCGACAGCCGTTGCTCGTGCAACCGGCTTTCGCTTCGCAGCCGCAGGCAGGTGCCGCTTTTTCAGCACAACCACTCTTGGCCGCGCAGCCATTGGCTTCGCAGCCGCAACCACTAGCTCCGAGCATCCGGTCCAATAGATCGAAACCGAAGCCCTGGGTGCTCAGGCCGAGGCCGAGCACCAACGATGCAAAAAGAATGTTCCACTTCATCGAGTCATGTCTCCTTTTACAATGGAACAAGGGAAATCGAACTGACGCGCCTCTCGTTTGGGCCGATGTGCCGTTGCGAGGCCGCCGACTTGCAGTGCAGAGGCCGGGAGCTTCGTAATCGTGCTGGGTCCACTGGGCCAACAGGACCCCTCTGGGTCGACAAATTGCGGGTGGCTATCTCGGGGAAGTTGGGGCTAAACCCCTTACTCAAACGGCAGGCGGCGTCAGAACCGGTCGAGCCAATCCTTGACTCGATTTAGTCCGCCGGTTGGACTGACGAGTCACTTGGCGTCTCAAAGGCAAGCTTCTTTCCATCAAGTGACATGAACGATATCGGCCCTACCTGTAATAGCCCTTGAGACGGCGGAACCAATTTTCAGCAAATGGTTTACTGCTACGCATGTGCCGGAAATACCGGTGCCACAAGATGGCCAGATTGTGGTAAGCTATGCGTCTATCGACGGCGAAAGCTGGCGAGACTGTACGGCCGCACAGGGGCTTGGCAGTCACAGTTTGCGGTGACTTTGCGGGGATTTTCTGATATGCCAGTTCTGATCGGAACCGACGAAGCCGGGTATGGTCCAAACCTCGGTCCCCTGGTCATCTCGGCCACCGTCTGGCGCGTGCCGGACAAGTTGCACACCACCGACCTGTACGAGCTCCTCAACCGCGTCGTCACGCGCACTCCGCACATCGGAAGAGCAGGTGGTCCGTCCGTCGTCCTCGCCGACTCCAAAGCCATCTACAAAGCCGGCGGCAGTCTCGCCGGACTGGAGTGTGGCATCTTCTCCGCACTGGCGCTGTTGGGCCAGCGACCCACGCGCTGGCGCGACGTCTGGCAGGCGCTCGCCGCGGACAGTGCCTGGCAGTTAGCGACCGAACCCTGGTCGGTGGATTTCGACCGGCCGGTGCCACTGGATGCCGACGCCGATCACATCTCGTTGGTCAGCCAGGCCTGGCAGCAATGCTTGCAACAGACGGGCGTCGAGTTCTGCGGTCTGCGATCTGTGGCAGTGTTTCCGGACCAGTTCAATCGATACATCGATCAGCTAGGGAATAAGGCCTCGGTGTTGTCCAAGCTGACTCTGGAATTGGTGGCGCGAGAGATCCAGACCGCAGCCGATGAACCGATCCTGGTGCAATGCGACAAGCATGGCGGCAGGAACAAGTACGGTCCGCACCTGCAGCAGGCTTTCCCGGACTATCTGGTCGAGGTCTATGAGGAAACCCGCGCTCGGAGCGTCTACCGCTGGGGGACACCGCCACGCCGAGTCGAAATCCGTTTCTCGGTTCACGGCGAGCAGTTCCTGCCTTGCGCCCTGGCCTCCATGGCCTCCAAGTACCTGCGCGAGTTGGCCATGCTAGCGTTCAATGATTTCTGGGGGCGGCACGTCCCGGGGCTGAAGCCCACGGCCGGATACCCGGAAGATGCCCGCCGCTTCAAGGCGGAGATCGCCGCTTGCCAAACCCGCCTGCAGATCCCCGACCGCAGCCTGTGGCGCAGCCGCTGAAGCAAGCGGACAGAAATTTGTTACCCGGCGTCAACACTAGCCCGACGCGCTAGTGGGGAAAGGGCGCAGGAATGGGTTTGCAGAAGACCGGCAAGAGTACGAGAAAAAGTCGTAGCCGAATTCGTGAGAATTCGGGCCGCTCGCTCGCGAAACGTCGGAAGTCTCACGACTTCCGCCCGTTCCTGCGCCAGTGGGGAAACGCCGCTCTTCCTCGCTGACGCGTCAGGTTAGCCCGGATTATTCCTGAGCATCGCAGGCCGTCAGCTATTCTGCGTTCGGCCAAGATTGACCGCACGTCGTCTAACCGCGACCCAACGGAGCCTGCTGAAAAAGTCCACATGCAAGTAAAATGCCCCCGGCTTGCCCGGGGGATGGTTACGTTCGTTGCTACAGCGACACCCCCGGAAGACTCCAATGCCCCCGGCTTGCCCCTCGTCGTTATACACAACTCTTCCGCCCCAAAGGGGCATTAACAAATCAGCCCAGGGCAAAGCGTCGCGGCGACAGCCGCGAAGCGACGCCCTGGGTACGGGATCGATTCAACACGGTAGCCCTGTAAGGGCGAAACAAAGCGATTCATCCGACACGTATCGTTCGTCGTAAGACAAGATGGATGTAGTTCTTGACTAAGGATTGTGACGCGGTTGTGTTGCGCTGGCTTGTTTCGCCCCTTCAGGGCTGGCGTTCCTGATACTCCCCTAACCCAGGGCGGCGCTACGCGGCTGTCGCCGCTCCGCTCTGCCCTGGGCTGTTATGTGGCTGCCCCTATCGGGGCGAAAACTTGTGTATAACGACGTGGGCGTTGCTGGGCTGTTATGTGGCTGCTCCTTCGGGGCGAGAAGACACTGCGCCAGTTCAAGACTGGCGCGTCGGGCTAATGTGGACACCGCCTACGTCACACCAACACACCGCCCGTCAGCACGTCCAGCAAATCCTCAAGTCCATCGGCACCGGGCGAACGCAGCACGTCGTCCAGGGCCGCTGGCTGCGGAAGTCGAGCTGCACACAACGGGTCGGAAATGCGCAAACGCCCAAGCTCTTTGGCGGTTCTTGGCGGAACTCGCCACTCCAGTTCCGCCGCGGAGACATCCGGCTGAACGCCAAGGACCGCGAAATAACCAACTGTCGGGTCTTCAAAGTAGCCATCACGCTCCGCGTGATGGCATGTCGTCTCGCGGAGCGAGACGACTACAATTCTCGCGACCGGCATTTCTTTCGCGGTCCCAAGCGGCCATGCCGACGGGAGTGACAGCGCCGGATCGGGTGCAACGCTCGACGCGGGGCCGACCGCCGCGTATGTACCGGCTTCCGCTTCGCCCAGACTCGCACGAGCAACTTTCCCGTTGATAAAGGCGATCAGAGCCAAGACGTCGATCGGACTGATCACGTCGTCCCCCGTGACGTCCGGGAACGGCGGCAGGCCGTCGGCCAACGACACGACGGCGCCGGAGCCGTGGGTGTTGATCTCGGTTACGATCATCAGCACGTCCAGCGGCGTCACGGTGAGATCGTCGTTGACATCGTTCACATCCCGCACGTTCTGCCGCGGGTGCACCACGAACGTCTCGCTGGCACCGGCCGCCAAAGCGTTTCCTGCTAGATCGCGGATGTTCGTGCCGGTCGCCTCTAAGGTCAGGACGTACGCGCCGGCCGCGGTCGTGATGCTGGACAAGTCCACGGTCCATTGCGAACTGCTGACCGCCGTGACCGGCCGACCGCTCAGATCCACCACCTGCCCATTGCGGGTCAGGCGGAACGTGCTGACCGCCACGCCGGTGACGGCTTTGCTGAACTCGATCCTCACGGCACCCACGGCCGTGTTTCTCGGATCGGGCATCACTGGCACCAAGCCGACTGTAAGCGGGATCCGATCGACGATCACCCGGTTATCCGTGCTGGTCGAAGCCGAGTTGGCGTTCCCGGCCGCGTCGTGCGCGACGCCGGAAGCCAGGCTGACGATCACCGTGCCGTCGTTCGCGATGCCGCTGATCGCGACGTCGTAGGTCATGCCGTTGCCCGTGGCCGGCCCCACGCTCACTTGCGTCGCGCCGGCCGTGCCGCTTACAGTCACGTCCGCTACGGCGAAGTCGGTCACCGGTTCGCTGAACACGACCGTAAAGTGGACCGTCTCGCCGTTGGTCGGATCGGCTTGATCGGCCGCCTGGTTGATCGTCACCGACAGCGGGCTCGGCGGCGGGGCGTAGAAGTTGTAGAGATAGGTCCCGCCGCGTGCACCAACCCACGGGTCCGACTCGGCAGGAGCGGCACGCGAGAGCGTCGGTGCTGTTTGCACCCGACCGTTCGCAGCCCCGAAGACCAAGTCCGGCAGCCCGTCGCCATTCCAATCGCCCACGGTCACCCGCGCCGAGGGGACGAACGTCATCGCAGGCGACCAATCCGACGCAATCCCTTTGACGAGCGGGAACCAGCTATAGAATTGCGGTTCGCCGTCGCTCCCGCAGTTCAGCCAGCTGAGTACACGGCCCTGGCTGTCGCCCACAATCAGATCCTTGCGCCCGTCTCCATTCAAGTCGGCTACCGCCGGTGCCGCACCGCCGACGGAGACAATCAGGTCCGCCGAGCCGTCTTGCACAACCAGCGGACCGCGCAGTTCGGGCGAGCCCGTGGCTGCCTGATCCAGATATACTCGCACACGGCCATCCAGACTGCCGACGATCAGGTCCATCCGGCCGTCGTCGTTCCAATCGGCCACCTCGACCATCGCCTGGGCACCCACGTTGACGGGCGACTTGAGGTCCGGCGTGCCTGCTTCCAGGTCGATGGGCGTCCCGAACTGCGGATCGGCCGCTGTATTCACGTTGGGCCAGAACTGGACGCGGCCATCCGCCAGGCCGAGGATCAGATCCGGAAGCCCGTCGTGATTCCAGTCAACCAGCCGGGACGAGACGCCCGATCCGCCGCCGGGCACCGCCAGATCGATGCCACCGGACCGGGCATAGGAGAAGGTCGTGAACTTCGGCGACTTGGCCGTGCCCGAGTTCAAGTAGACTCGCAGTTTGGCCTGGCTGTCGGCCATCTGCTCGCCCAGGACTAGATCCAAACGGCCGTCGGAGTTCCAATCGGCCAGGCTCGGCGACGCGTAACTGTTCACCGTCAGGTTGGCCCCACCGGCCTGCACATTCTGGGCGGCGCCGAAGGTTGGCGGAGAGAAGCTCCGACCGCCCGTGCCGCCGCGTAGTTGCCGGCCTTGATCGTCCAATAGCAGGTCGCCGCGCACTTGCAGTTGATAGTTGCCCGCGGGCATTGGGGTAGGGCTCGTCAAGGTGAGGGTGCGGCTCGCGGCGTCGTAGGCGAACTGCGCGGGGTCCAACGGAACCGGGCCGTCGTCCAGGTTTACGAGGCTCACGGCCGAGGTGATCGACCCGTCGCCGCCTGGGGAGGCGAGCAGTTCCGCGACGTTCGAGTCCTCGATGAAGTGGGCCGAGACCGAACTGACCGACGGGGTGGGTTTGGTCACCTGATCGATCATCGTCACCTGGGACTCGCTCGATGGCCGCGTCAGGTTCAGTTCCACAGCCTGGAGAGCCTTGCGCACTTGGTCGACATCGGCTGTGCTGTACAGATCGGTGGCGGCCTGGATCAGATCGTAGTAGGCGTCGTTGAAGGTCTCGGTGGTGGTGTAGTACTGCGTGACGGCCCGGTACCAGATGTGGATGGCCTTATCGATGCCCAGTCCCTGGACTTCGTAGCCGTTGAACTGCCCGCCCTGCGCGGTCAGGTAGAAGGCTTTGTCCAAAATAGTTGCGTTGTAGTGAAGTCCGCCATAATCGTTTGTTCCCGAATAATAGCTCGGGCTCAGGTAGCGGTCAGGGTAGCTAATAATGTCCGGCGGGGTTGGGGCAGAAGGCGGATCAACAAGATTTCGGTAGAGCCCTGTGGCGTTTTCCTCACCAAAGAACCAGTCACAATCGCCGAACCGGTAGTACTCCACGGCAGCTGCAAAGGCATCGGAGAAGTTCTCTTGAAGAGCACCCGATTCGCCTTGGTAGACCATGGAAACCGGGCGTCCTTGAGCATCGAAACGCAAGAAATAGGTGATCGAATGGCCATACTCATGGGCAATGACGTCCGTGACTGCTTGGCCGAGGCAGTATTGGAGGCTATACCCTGTGAAACCTGCGAAATTTTCTGAACAGAAGGATGGGTTGAACTTTTCGAAGAACACGTACGCCATCGTGCTCGTCAACTGGAAGTTCTTGCCATCACCGATTCCACCACGACCGTTACCGCCATTGCGCCCGAAGCGAGCCTGCAACACATCGTTGTGAATGAAGCCCAGCATGTCGTAGACCGCGTCGGTATCGGTACTGCCGCCCATGAGCGGGTTGGGGCCAACAGGCGGCTTCCCTTCCGACCGACCAAAGGTGTAGTTGTACTGTGAATAGTACGCGTTGATGTGGCAAAGGCCGTCACCGACCGAGCAATCGTACACGCCGCGAGTGAGGTACCGGTTCCCATCGAGTTGTTCGAGCAACTCGCCGGTGTGGGCGTCGAGGAAGTACGATTCGTTGACACCGAGGTCCGTCTGCACCAGGTGCACCTCCCAGGCCAGGTGCGACACAGGATCGTCGGTGTTGTCGAGCAGACCCTTGTTCAGGACGTACAAGTCGACGTACTCGACAGTGGGCAGGAAGGCCGCGGAGTCGGTGACGGATGGGGCCAGAGGATCGACAGTGGTCCCGTCCGGCAGACGGGACGTACTGAAGTAGTTCTGAGCCAAGGCGATGGCCTCGTCCGGCGAGATCTGCGGCGTGGTGTCCAGGGCGATCGCGGAGACCAGACGGCCATTGGCGCTGCGGACCGCACTGTCCGGCCCCAGGTGGACCAGCGTCTGGCTGCCATACACGGGAACCCCCTGGTACAGCTGCTGATACCGCAGGTGCGTCATGCCCAAGTTGTCGCTCTCGGCGCTGAGCGGTTGGAGTTCGCCCGCCACGTCCTGCACGCCCAACGCCTGCTTGTGCTGGTCCAGGAACCGGTCGGCGATGGCGAGCGGTGAATCGAGGGTTGGGGCAGAGTCTGGGGAGCCCCTCACCCCCAACCCCTCTCCCCGGACAGATTGTCCCACTTTGTTGGATGGATGGGGGGTTGGGGTAAGAAACTGGTCTCCAGCGACTTGGGGTTTTCGGGCAGAGTATG
>JAPLNJ010000408.1 GCA_026692885.1 Planctomycetota bacterium
AAGGTCGGCAACAAACTGATCGTGGGAGGCGAAGAGTTCCATGGACATCGAGGTGATCCCCCTGAGTCAACTGCAGACGGACACACCGGGTCTGCTGACGAAGTGCTGTGATTCGGGTCAGGCCGTCGTGGTGGAATTGCCAGACCATCGGTTCGTTGCCATTCAATCGCTAGACGCCGACGACGAGGCCGATTCCCTGGTCAGTGACTTGATCGATACCAACCCGTCCTTTCGGGCCTTGATCGAGAAATCGGCGGCGTCTCCGCGGAAGCCGTTCGCGGCCAAAGCGTAGGCCCAGCGGATGGACCGGATTGCGGGTTCCGGTCGTTGACTGTGGTTGGGTGACCGGCCCGCAACCGGTCATCCGGGTCGTTCGACGGTGTTGTTCCCGAAGGTCACAGTTTGAGCCACGAATTGTCCGTCGGGCAGCTTCTCCGTCCGGAAAGCCTTGACAGTCAGGCTCTGGGCAACGGACCGTTTGGCGACGAGGTCGGCAACTGCAACGCCGGAGCGGTTGTCACGGCGCATCAGCGTCGACCACGCCCGAACAGGCCCGTTCTCGGAACTGATTTGACAGGCGTGCGAGATTCGCTCGTGTTGAACTCAGGGCCACCTGCGATCCGGCCGGCCTGGTCGTCACGGGCTTGAGCCAGTTCGACCTTTCGCTCGCCCGGCTTCCCGCCGAAGACCCTTTCGTCAACCAGAGCCAAGGCATGCAACGCATGGCCGCGAGGGCCGATTTCCCAGGCCCGATCACGATAGTTCCACATCAGGGCTGTCAGACACTGAGCGGCCTTGACCAACCGTGGGTCGTTCAATTGATCGTCGGGCAACGATACCAACAGCCATTCCAGCGTGTGCCCCGTCGTATTCAACTTCTGGTTGATATCGCCCCCACTGCCGGAACCCGCGAACCAGCTCGTGCTGAAGCTGCCGTCGGAGTTCTGCAGTTTGTAGGCGAGAGCTACATAGTCTTCCACGAATTTCTTAGCTCGTGCCCACTGTCCCGTCAGGGGTTCTCCCCGCTCCTGACGTTTTCGCACGGCATAGCCTAAGCCCATCAGGCGGTGGGTGCCTCCGCAAGCGGCGCCGGTCACGGTCTGAGACAATTCCTCCTTGATCAACCGCTCCATGCTCCACTCCTCACCGGATTGATTCCGCCACGTGGCGTCGCTGTCCAGGTAGTGGACCAACGCGGCCAGCTTGAACGTCAGTTCGGTGCCAGAGCGGCAGGTTTGTTGTTCACGTTGGATTAAGTCCTCGATCGTGAAATCGTGCCCGTCGATCTTCATGGCGTAGTCTTTGGGCACACGCGAAAAGGCCATGATGTGCAGGAATTGGCCCTCATGGCCTTGGTAGCCAGCAGCGATGGGGGCCACAATCTTGCCACCGTTCAACTGGAACAAACGCAAGCCTTGGCAAGACTGATTCGAACACATCCAACCGATGGCGCTGTAGTCTTCGGCGCCCGCCTCCAGACGGGTATCCACGCCGAAGCCAACGATGGCATGCATGACGCCCCACGGAGAACGTTGAGCGGACGATTCAGGACGGAAGAAATAATAGGCCAAGCAGCGTCGTAATTCGTTACGCGACGTACGAAGTTCGGGCGATAGCTGCTCGGTAGGCGCAGCCGACGCCTTGTTCGGCTCGTCTGCTGGGGCCGCGGGCTTGTTCTTGTCAGATGTGGTCGCTGGGGTGCTCGCTTCCGCGGACGAGCTGTCTCCGTTGGCGGCAGCCTTTGGAACTTGAACGGAACCGCCTTGAGATGGCGATTCCGCGGTGCCGCGGACCTCCTGGGAATAAGCGACCATTCCGAATAGAAGGACCATCACAACGCTACGGATCATTCGCAAGTAGTTCATCTTCGCTCACACGTTAGAGGGATTGGTCGTCGCCCATCTGTCCGGCCGTCAGTGTACCGTTCAGGTAGGCTGCGAGCAGTTTATCCGGAGTTTCGCGCGGCGCGCCGAGCAGCACACGAATTCCGTTTTCCGCAAACAACTGCTGGGATCGGTGCCCCAGGCTGCCGGCAATCACGACGTTGACGCCGCAGTCGTACAACCAGCCGGGGAACAAGGCTTGCTGAGGCGGCGGGATCACAAATGTGGCGCTCCTGGATCGGCGATGAACGGTGTCCAACTCCACCAGGGCAAAGGTATCGCAGTGCCGAAGTCGCATTGCCAGGCGACCATCGGCCAACGGGATCGCAATCTTCATCCTTGATTTCTCCTCAGGTGGCCGCCCGTCTCCGAGCGGTGCCGATGGTGGCGGCCGGATACCTGGTCATTGTCGGCGGGAGTGCTCGCAACAGCCTGGCATCGCGAAACGGTCCTCATCCAAAGTCCCCGTTTGGTAGGCGCGCAGGACTTCCTCGATCTCGCCACAGACCCAGTCGAGCACTTCCACTCCGCTACGGCTGAGGGCCGCCTTCAACGGCTGCGAGATGGCGCCGCAGATCAAAGCGTCCGCGCCGAAGTCGCCGAGCAGGCGGACGCGCTGAGCAGGCTGGTTCGATGGCAGACTGGTCTGTCGTCGAGCAAGCTCTGCGTCGCCTGCCAGTTCGACCAACAGCACGTGCTGAACGACATCAAACACCGCCGATACGCGTCCTTGCCAGACCGGAATGGCAATCTTCATGGCCACCATGCCTTGTTCGAGAGGGAAACTGACATCGCCTGGAGTTCCGATCCGGGCCGGGACAATTTGGAACGTCGTCCCGTGTCGAGTTCATGCCCCTCTTCCCAATTCACTTCTCGTGCCAATCCGGTACTTCGGCTGGTATTGAGATCGCAAAGATTCTCGCGTAGAGCACGTGGAGGACGGAACCGCTAACCCGAGTGATGCACGGCAATCCCGCTCGTAGGTGGCGTCGAGCCAGCGATTTTCTTGGTACATCGGCGTTCGGCAAGCGTTGGCCAAGGTGGCACGCAGGGAATCGCCGTTTGCCGCGAGCGACGATGCATGGAGGGCGTGAGCGAGCTTGATGTACCCTGCAAAAATAATTCTGGCGAGGCGGCTCACCGACCTGACTGCATGGCAAATTGCCATGCCTGCCGGCGCAACCATCGCATTTTGCCATACCTCGGCGGAGGCAGAAAGAAAGGGCCGGACCCAACGGGTCCGACCCCCAAGTGTGAGGTCTCGCTCAGGCCACACATAAGTCTAGCAGCCGCAACTGCGCCGGCAGAGGTGACGATTGCAGCCGTTTCCGTTCTGGCACGCCGGGACGGTCACTTTCTTCTCCACCATCTTGCACACCTTGACCTGCACTTCCTTCTCGACCTGTTTGGGAACGCAGACGGTGCACTTCCGAACTTGCTCTTCGGGCACGCACTTGGTGACTTGGCACTTCTTTTCGACCATTTTGGGGACGCACACCGTGCATTCGCGTTTTTCGACCACGGTCTCGTAGCAGCACACGGTGCAGGTCCTGGTCTCCTTCTTCTGCTGCATCTCGCAGCACTTGACTTTGATCAACTTCTCTTGGGGTTTGCACACGGTCACGGTGCACTCGTACGGTTCTTCGACGACTTGGGTCTTGCAGACGGTGACTTCGACCTGTTCTTCCTTGACGTCCGGGACCCAGACCTTCTTGCACACCATGTGCGTCGCTGGAGCGCAGGGATCACAGCACGGATCGCAGCCACCGCAGGAGCGGCGGCAGCGATGCAGTAGATGCCGGCAAGGTTCCTCAACCATTTGGGTATCCCAATGACCGCAGTCCTTCTTCACGGTGCACATCTGCTTCTCAGCCACCACTTTGCAGACTTTGCGGACGCCCTTCTTCGTCTCGGTCACCGGCACCATGACGCAGACCTTCTGTTCCTTTTCGACCCACACCGGCACGCAGACCGTAACTTCCTTCGTGACCTGTTTGGTTACGGGCTTGCACACTTTGACGTCGACCATCTTCTTTTCCATGACCATCTCGCAAACCTTCACGGTCTCTTCCACGGTCTTCGGGACCATCACCGTGACCTTGACTTCCTTTTCCTCTCGCACGTATTCACAGACGGTGCACTTGCGGGTCTCCGTGACCCACTCCGGCACGCAAATCGTCTTCTCGACCATCGGGACGCTTTCCGCACCTGCACAGGGCTCGGTGCAGGCAGGGGCGCAGCGCGAGCAGCAACCAAGCGGCCCGGCGTGAGCAGAACTGACGACCAGCGACAACAAGACAGCGGACAGCAACATCACGACGCGACTCTGGGACATGATTCTTCCTCCTACGACAACGAAAACACAGAAGCCTAAACACCCGAAACAAAATCCAGCGACAGACGCGATTCTTATGAACGCGTAGACTTACCGGCGCGAATGACAGCAAGTCTCGTACCAAATTGGCAACCTGCGAATTCTGGGTCAAGTTTGCCGTAAGCTGTCTGATGGCAGTTGGGTGGTCAGAATCCCAGCGTGAATCAAGGCCGGTCATAAATTTGCTAGTGCGTCTTCAAGGCTAAGAAGTGGGGTAAGCATCCTGCTTGCCTTTCGATTCATCGCGCCAAACGCAAGCTGGAAGCTTACGCCACCCCCCAATACTAGGCATTGACGACGCACTAGCACCAAACGGTTTCTTGGTCCTGGCGCGTAAAGAATGAGATTTTACGGTTCCGCAGTGCCGGGCCCCAGGCAGGGCTCAGACGTACAGAATTCAAAATTGGCGGACAAACCACTCCGACTTGGCAAAGTCACCAAACAAATTGGCGGACAAACCACTCCGACTTGGCAAAGTCACCAAACCGCCAATTTTGAATTCTGTACGTCTGAGCCCTCGCGGCAAGCCTCGTCCAGGCGACAACGTTAAACCTCATTCTTGCCACTCACACCGTAAAAAACCGTTTGGCGCTAGTGCCGTTCGCCACCTCGCCGAATCGTGCCATCCTCCATTTCGTAGGTCGTGTCGAAGATATCCAACGCGCGCTGATCGTGGGTCGCCACGTTCGGTAGAGCCAACGGGCAGGATGCCAACTTCAATTCGACGGTTCAACGGCGGCAGGCCGTTTCTTTCCGAACAGCAGCCAGACGCCCTGGCCCACTTTCTCGTCGTCGGCCGAGAGGGCTCCACGGCCGAACACCTCGAACTCGCACAGTCCGGCCGCCGCGGCCCATTTCCGCATTTGCTCCGGCCGGCGCAGTTCGACAAACCGTTTCCATTTCTCTGCCTCGTCGCCCTGCAACTTCTCTTTCCGCTCCTGAATCAACTTTTCCACGGCCGACTTGGGATAGCCGCTTCCGGCACCGCCGCCGATGTACGCCTTGCCACCCGGTCGCAGGACTCGGTGCACCTCCTGCAGTCCCTTGATCGGATCATCCCAAAAGAAAATCGAGCCGCGACTCACCACGAGATCGACCGTGTTGTCGGGGAACGGCAGGGACTCTGCCGAACCAATCACGGCCGACACGCGATCGGCGATTTTCTTCTCACGGGCGAGCTCCAGGCCCTTGGTCAGCGATTCCCGGTTGGGATCGAGCATGAGCACGGGGTTGCCGGTGGCTTCGATCAAATGCATCGCCACCGGCCCCTCGCCGGCGCCAAGATCGACCCAGAAGCCTTTCGTGGGCTGGCAGAACTTGAGGATGTCCTGCACCACGTACTGGTAGCGACTCGGCAACGCCTGCTCGCCCTTGAGGCCCTCGGGTGCGGCCGAGTCCTGAGCCACGGCAATCGCGGCAAGGAGCAGTGGACCGACAGCCGAAACCGGAGCAGACAACCAGGGTTTCATGTTACAATTCCTCACGCGGCCTGGGGCCGCAGCCAAAGTAGGTTGACCTTCCAGAGCCGCATCTCGTTGAACAGCGGAACCGGTTGGCCAACTCGGTGGAAGTGCAGACGGATTAGAATCGCTCGCCGATCGGCTGGCCATCGTTCTTGACGCCCAGCAACTGGTAGGTGCCCATTTTGCCCTGTGTGGCCGCTGCCTGGAAGGCAGCCGGATCGCCGGTGTCCGCCGCGGACAGGCCCGCCGTGTCATAACCGATGGTTTCGGCGATGAACTGGACTGAGCCGTCCACGAAGCAGAAGATCGCACCGCCGGGATGCTGACTGCTGAAGGCATTATTGCTGGTGGGGTGGTTCAATCTGTCCGACACGGAGGAACTGATGGTATTGCAGGCTCCGCCTCCTCCGGGGCCGCACCACGAAGGCCATTTCCCATCATTGACCGAGTCCAAATTGGCGCCAAAGGCCGTTCGCTCGCCGAGGGCGAACGTGTTGCTGGTCCCGTCGGTTACGTCCTGCATCCTCGTACCGCTTTCTCCGTAGAACACGCCGTTATTCGACTTGGTCAAATGTGTGGTGCCCGTGAAGTTGTAGAATCCGCGGCAGCAGGTGTAGTTGGCCGAAGCCACCTTGGGATTGGGGACCCCTTGGTGCGTCCTCAATCTCCCGATGGGCGAGGCGGGACAACGGAAGACCGCCAGATCCGTCTGCAGCAGGGGCAGCAGCGCGGGATCATTGATGACTTGTTCCAACTTGTACAGCGTCGGACTCAGCGACTCCTTCAGGGGACTCTGTTCGATGTAGGGCATGAGAAACACGCCCCAGGCCCAACCGCCAGGGGTGCCTCCCGTCTGGCCGACCACCATGAATCCCGGGGGGAAACGGTTGAACGTCGAGTGGTAATTCTGCATCGCCAGCCCCAACTGCCGCTGGTTGCTCGAACACTGCATGCGGCGTGCGGCTTCACGGGCCGCCTGAATGGCGGGCAGCAGCAGGGCCACCAAGACGCCGATGATGGCAATGACCACCAGCAGCTCCACGAGTGTAAAAGCGCGTCGATATGGTCGCATGGATCGTTCCGGGCCACAGGCAGCCCGACCTCCTCGGGGGTGTATGTCTCGCGCCGCTCATTGACGAGCGGGCGATGCTCTCTGCCTTCAGGCTGGGGCACCGGCAATCAGCGCTCGCCGTCTACTTCTGCGGCTCCCGCTGGCCGGGCACAAGATCTTGGTGAGGCAAAGTGGCGTGGGGCAGCGTGCATTCTCTCCAGGACAACGCCGCGCTTCAAGTAGTGCAGTCAAGGAGTGCTGTCGGGCGGGGCGAAATTGAAATGCGTGCGCTGGCTAAGAAACTTCAGCGGATTGTCGTAGACGACTTGCCGGATCAGCGACTCCGGGTGGCCGCGGCGACGCATGACGGACATGAATTGCGGGACGGCCAACGGCTGGTGCTGTTGTTCAACGAGACGGACGCGGCCCAGTCCGTGGTGCTCACGAACAAGGAGCTGGCGCCCGGTCAGACCGCAACCGTGTTCGGCACCTCGTCCCGCACCTCGCCGCCCAAGTGGCGATAGAGCTTTTCGGCGAAGAAGCCGCTGACTGCGGAGTAGCCGCCGTGGGGCCTGGTCCAGGAGACCGGCTGCTTCAAGTCAGGCTGCAGTTCGGGCGACTGCGATTCCTGGCCGGGGATATTGGCGACGCGCAGATGCGGACAGGCCTCGAGCCGTTTCAAACGGTCCGCCCCGCCAGTGACGCCTGCGAGTCCCATCATCATGTTCGACTGGCCCGCCGTAAACCAAACCTCGCCGACGAGCAGGTCCTTGATCGTGACCTGCTGGGGCGTCGCTCCCTCGGTGGCGATCGCCATTTCACGTCCACTTGTGTTGGCAGGCAGAGGATCGAGCGTGACGCGCCACCGGCCCTGGGCGTCGGCCATGCCACGCCTGGTCTGACCCGCAAAGGTGACGGTCACTGCTTCACCAGGCGCGGCCCATCCCCAGATCGGCGCAGGCCGATCGCGCTGCAGCACCATGTGATCGGAGAAGATCTTCGCCACCCGCAGTTCCGCTCGAGCCAACGAGGCCGAAAGACCGAGGGCCAGGAGGGTCATCAATAACAGTCTTCGTCGGGTCGGGTTCCAGTTCATCTTATGTTTCTCGTCGGTTCGTGGGACCAGCTTGATCGGGCATCGTGTTGCGCAAGGCGGGCGAATTTCAGGCCGGGACGGATTTCTGGGCGTGGGCTTGCTCGGTGGCGCGGTATCAGGTGCTCACGCATTGCCGACGGCTGGGGCGAGAACGGCTCGTGTTTGATGAGGAACTGCTCCGCCTGATCGCCGAGGAAGTGGAGCAACGCGGCCCGGTGAGCGACCGGCGGCACGAGGCGTTGCAGCAGTGCCTGGAAAAGCTGCCGGGGCCGCAACGGCAGTTGCTGGAAATGCGGTACGGGCCGGAGTCGTCGCTCGAACAGATCGCCGCCACGCTGGCCCGCCCAGTCGGTTCCGTCCGGCAGGCACTCTATCGGATTCGGGACGCCTTGCTGGCTTGGCCCTTTCTTCCTACCCCGTTTGGTGTAAGGTGTTGATGTGCAAGCTGAGATGATGCACGCACCATCACTTGACCTCATGTACACTTCCCGTCAAGCAGAGGCATGCTTCCCTGGACCGACCGCTTTGAATGACGGTGCCGCCGCGTCAGTCTGCACCGTCCCCGGGTTCATGCCTGTGCGGCGTAGGGCCGCTTCGCTTGTTCGATCCCTGCCCTTCAGCCCGCTCGCCCAAGAATCGGGCTGGATGCACCGCAACGCGAAGCAAACGAAACTCTTCATTCGATCTTCTCCTTCGGCGGCTTCACCAGGAGTACGCGGTCCAGCCACAGTCCGTTGCTGTCCGTCGAGCCCTGGGCATAGTCCGGGCCTTTGACTTTCAGCGAGATATACACGTCCCAGTCATTGGCGGTCGGGTCGTTGGCCTCGGCCACAACCAGCCGGTCCACGTTCACGCCCAGGCGCCTGCTCGCATGGGCCCAGACCGTCGTCCCCTGCTTCACCTTGACCCGACCGATCTTGAAGACGTGATACCTGCCATCCTGGGGGACGTCTTCCGGTTTGAGAGTGAGTGTTGCGCCGCCTGTCACCCCGAATGTCAGCGGCTTCTTCTGCGCGTCGTCGCTGTCGGCGACGAAGGCCGCGGCCGTGCCTCCGGCGGCTTCCGCGTCGGCCACAAAGTCCTGACGTCCGGGGGAGTATGGCGAGAACGTGAGCCAGTTGAAATCCGCCACCTGGCGGGGTGGCAAGTTTTGGAATGGCTCGGGCAGCTTCGGGTCCCGGAACAGCGCGGCCAAACGGGTAATCTTGGTTTCGCGCATGGCTCGAGCCTGTTCGGAAAAGAACGCCTTGAACTGCGCGCGCCAGTTCGTCTCGTAGCGGCGGATCACGGTCTCATGGTCGAACGGCATGGTCTCGGTCGCTGCCAGCCGGCGATCGAGCCACGGCCAGAGGTAGAGCAGCGCGCCGTCCACAACGAGACGTTCCCGCTGAACGTGTAGGGCGTCCAGACTGTGCGGCTTGACCAGTGCCTCGGCGGCAGCGAAGAACGTGTCCGCGGTACGGAAGAAGTCCACATCCAGGTACTGGAGCCGATGCGGAGCGTTGCGGACCAGCAGGAACTCGGCCTCCTTGTCGATCCGCGCTTGCAGGTATTTCAGATAGTCGGCCAGGCGGGGCGCGGCGGCACCGAAGTAACCCGCCAGGAAGGTGTGAATGAGCGGCTCGACCGGCTGGTCGGGATTCACCATCAGTTTGTATCCCAGCCAGTACTTGAGCGCCGTAAAGTTCTCGCCGTGCTCGTGGTCTTCCTCGGATTCACAGAACATGGTTTCCGCGTGCATGTCCACGAACAGTTTCAGGTCCGGCCCGATGCACTGGATCATGCAGTACGGTGTGGGGAAGTGGTAGTACCCATAGCTGATCCAGTAGTCCCAAACGGCCAGATGCGGGGCGAGCTTGCCCCACGCGAGAATCTCCCCGTAGTTTTTCGCGTTCGAGGGGTGGTTCAGGGGTCGCACCAGGTCCACGACGCTGTACACGTCGCACCACCGGACAATCACGTTGGCGCGGGGCTTCAGGGTCTTGGGCGGCGGTTCGGTCCGGTTGTACGCGAAGGTCTGCAGCAGAATCTCGGGGTACTCATCCTTGACGCTGTCGGCGATGGCGTTGATGAAATCGATCATGGGCCCACTCTCCGACCCTTCGCGTTTCGCAATGGCCTGGCAGTTCTCGCACTGGCATTCGGCCGCTCCCGCATCGTTCTGGCTGATGTCGTAAATTCGCGGTGGCGGTATGCCGGCTTGGGCCGCTTTCTCCCGATCCTGCTGGATGAAGCCGCGCAGCCGTTCGACCACGATCCGGCGCACGTCCGGGTGCGTCAGGCACAGTTGTCCCGGACCGTTGCCGCCGGTAGCCGGCAGCCGCTTGCCGTCGACCAGGGAGAAGTACTCCGGGTGCGTTTCGAACCAGTCGCGCGCGTTCAGGTACTGGAAGAAGGTGTGGCAGCCGCCGGGAGAACCGTACACCTGGTGATTGTCGACGCTGTGCTTGTTGCGCATCAGGAATTCGCGGTGACGCCGAGCCATCTCGCCCGTCGGCAGCATGGTGTGGTAGGTCGTGTAGATGTCTCGCATCCAGATGTGTGGTTTCGCCTGAACGCTGGGTTTGGGGAACTCCAACGTGGGCCGGTCCGGGACGATTTCCGTATCGCGGGCTAGCCAATGACAGCCGACCTGCTGCTCCAGGAACTCATACACGGCGTAGAGCGTCCCCCGCGGTCGCCCGCCCGTGAGGATGAGGTTCTCACCCGCGCTCCGGATGACCCATTCCTCCTCCCCGAGTCTTGACGTCTCAATACCGTTCTTTGTCGAGAACTTCGTCCAGCCCACGTAGATTCCTCGCACTTCCCCCGTCAGCGAGGACTCCGCCACGACCGGGAATGCAGCGCCGGTCACGCGGCCGAGGAAGTCGCCCAGCTCCTGGACCGCCTGCTTCTCCAGCGCGGCGGTCGGGTCCGCGTGGACGATGGTGTACTGGGTCTTGCCGTCGCGGGCGATGGTCAGCAGATCCTCAGCGCGCAATTCGGGCAGCGCGGCCAAAATCGCCACGCCCGCCAACACGACCACGACCGTGAGTTTCTTTCGCGCATGCATCATGACTAACTCCCTGACAAGGACCGGCGACGCCATCGCTGGCGACCCGGTGCAGACGGCTTATATCACGGATGAAACTGGAGGAGATCCTCATCCAGAACATCTGACGAAGATAACGCCGGAGCTGGGGCCACGCAAGGAATGCCCATCCGACTCGAACAACCTCTCCCTTGGATCGAGATTTTCTTGTGGCTTGGCAGACCACGAAATAGCCCCGCCGCTCAGGCACCGCACCCATGACGGCCTAACTGGGGCCATCTTTCTGGTACGATTCCGACCCCTCTGAGACAGCGGCAGCGAGTATGACAGAGTACTGCAGATTCCGAATCTCAGGCAGGCCCAGCGGTCGGATCCCAAGAACGTTAGCCTGACGAGATTGGCGAATTGCAGGACGCTGCGGTGTGTCGGACCGACGCGGGGAGAGAGCGGGATTCACCAACCGGCAGCGCTGACGGCGTGGGGCTTCGACGACCGCCTGTCGAGGCAGGAACATTCGCTTTGATCACAAGCACAAGCTGGGAAGGGCAAAGGAATGCGGGGCAGGGGAATAAGAGAACGAATGCTGGTTGGCTATTGCCGCGTCTGCCCTCCCTTCCCGATTCCTCTGCCCAACATTCCCTTGCCCAAGAAATGTGTATCTTGGTAAGCGTCGTGAAGCCCCAGAACGATCGTGGATCGACTTGC
>JAPLNJ010000409.1 GCA_026692885.1 Planctomycetota bacterium
CGCTACGCGGCTGTCGCCGCTCCGCTCTGCCCTGGGCTGATTTGTGGCTGCCCCGTTGGGGCGAAAACCTGTGGATCACCAGCAGGGGTGCCCCAGGGGCCACTCGGTCATCCTGGATTTCGTAATCACTCCGCGAAGCAAATCAGAATGGAACAGAAGCAGGCATTCGGGAAAACACCAATTCATGGCAAAATCAGACAGACTGAACACCCCAGGTCAGACCCAATTCGGCCTCCCTTCGTCGACTTGCCCTCGTCGGTCGAGCGTAATGCACCCGGCGTGCCGCGGGACGCGAGACCCGCCGTTTTTCGTCGCGAGGCCCAGAAAAATCCGTATAATGAATCGCCAGGCTGCGACGACTGGCCGATCGCAGTCGGAGGATGCGTAGCAAACCGTGGGGTAAGATGCCCCAGCGCGGCAATCTGCCCCGTGCTGGCACCGCTTTCAGTTCGTTAGTTCCTCACTCTGCTGGGCAAGGTGGCGATCTGGCTGGAAGGGCGAGGCGTCTGCCGAGCCGCCTTCGGCAAAGCCGTCTAGGGCACGGCTCCGCGGGAGCGTCGCCCTCCCGAAATGCCTGCCGTCTTGGGAACGCGAGATGCACTGGGGCGAGGCGTGGGAATGTTACGCCCTGACTATCGAGGAACGAGACATGCGACTAACGGCCAAACTAATGCTGGTGTTCTTTCCGGCCGTGATCCTCCTGACCGGACTGTCGAGTTACTTCGCGGTGCAACGCGAGTTCTCGCGATTCGAGGACGACCAAGCTGCCGAGGCGAACCGGTTGGCTCGTGATCTGCAAGACAAACTGGCCGTGGCCTGGCAGCAGCACGGCGGTGAGGGCATTCTCGACGTGGTCCGGCGGGACGCCAGCGGCGAGCAAGTGCAACTCCGTTGGGTCTGGCTGGAGTCGGAGGCACCCGATCCGGAGCGGCCCGCAGCGCCTCTCGCTCAACTCTCGCACGCGGAACGCAATCAGATCGTCTCGATCGAAACGCGCGACCCGGCAGGCGTCCACCGCCTGCACACGTATCGGCTGGTCGAAGTCGGCGCCGGTAAACGCGGCGGCCTGGAGTTGACCGGGACGCTGACGCCGCTGGACCAAAAGGCCCGCGAGACAACCGCCACCGCACTGCTCTCGATCGGCGCGCTGGCGCTGCTGGGCGTGCTGGTCACCTGGGGGGCCGGCGTGCGCTGGGTGGTGCGGCCGTTGCAACAACTGATCGGCAAGACCCGCCGGATTGGCGCCGGGGATTTCAGTGACCCGTTGCAACTGCCGGGCCGCGACGAGTTGAGCCAACTGGCGCAAGCCATGAATGAGATGTGCGAGCGACTGACCCAGCAGCAAACGCGGATTCGGGAAGAAACCCTCCACCGGGTTTCCGTCGTTGAGCAACTGCGCCATGCGGACCGGCTCCAGACGGTCGGCTGGCTGGCCGCGGGTCTGGCCCACGAATTGGGCACGCCGTTGAACGTGGTCTCCGGCCGCGCGGCGTTGATCGCCAACGGCAAGCTGACGTCAGACGAGGTACGGGAGAGCGCCGTGGCGATCAAGACCGAAGCCGATCGGATCACCAACCTCATCCGGCAGTTACTGGACTTCGCCCGTCGTCGTACGCCGCAACGGGCGGAAGTCGATCTCCGCGACGTGGTTCGACAGACCACCGTGTTACTGGCGCCACTGGCCGAAAAGCGGAGGGTCGAATTGCGCATCGCCGACGCCGGCCAACCCGTCGTTGCCTGCGTCGACTCGACTCAAATCCAGCAGGTGCTGACCAATCTGATCATGAACGCAGTCCAATCCATGCCCCGCGGTGGCCCCGTCACGATTCGCGTGGGGGCGGAACAAACCACGCCGCCCGACCAACTCGCCCCGCAGGCCTGCGTCTTCATCGCCGTGCAGGACCAGGGCACCGGCATTCTCGCGGAAGACCTGCCGCACATTTTCGAGCCGTTCTTCACGACCAAGAAGACCGGCGAGGGAACCGGACTGGGCCTGCCGATCGCGCAAGGCATGGTCCAGGAACATGGCGGCTGGATCGACGTGCACAGCCGTCCGGGTGAGGGCAGTTGTTTGACGATTCACCTTCTCAAGGAGCCCCCTTCATGCCTGGAAAGATTCTGATCGTCGACGATGAACGCAGCTTGTGTGAGCTGCTTCATACGGACCTGCGGATGCGGGGCTTCACGTCGCGTTGGTGCCTGTCCGCCGACGATGCGCAACGCACACTGCAGGAAGAAGAGTTCGACGTCGTCCTGACCGACGTGCGCATGTCGGGCAGAAGCGGTCTGGAGCTCTGCGAGCAGATCGCGGCCAGTCGCCCCGATCTGCCGGTCATCGTGATGACGGCGTTTGGCAGTCTGGATACGGCGGTGGCTGCCATCCGCGTGGGGGCCTACGACTTCGTCACCAAACCGATCGAGCTGGACCTGTTGGCGCTGATTCTGGACCGGGCCGTCCAGCATCGGCAGTTGCGGGAGAAGATCAAACTGCTGAGCGCGGCCGTACAGCGGCACAAGGGCTTCGCGGACATGCTCGGCGACAGTCCGGCCATGCGCAGGTTGGTCGATCAACTAACGCGGATTGCCGACTCCGAGACCTCGGTCTTGATCACGGGAGAAAGCGGTACGGGCAAGGAGTTGGTGGCCCGCGCCATCCATCGGCAGAGCCGCCGGGGGCGCGGTCCGTTCGTGGCGGTCAACGTCGCCGCGTTGCCCGAAATGCTGCTGGAAAGCGAGTTGTTCGGTCACGTCCGCGGGGCCTTCACCGACGCCCGCACGGATCGCACCGGCTTGATCCTGCAGGCGGAAGGCGGCACCTTGTTGCTGGACGAGATCGGGGAACTGCCGCTGACGATGCAGGCCAAATTGCTGCGGGCGTTGGAAGCACGCCAGGTCCGTCCGGTCGGCGGCGACCACGAGCGGCCCTTCAACGTGCGGCTCCTGTCGGCGACGAATCGCGACCTGGAGGCGGCGGTCGAAGAGCAGCGTTTTCGCGAGGATCTGTATTTCCGCATCCAGGTCATCCAGGTGGACGTGCCGCCGCTGCGCGCGCGGGGTACCGATGTGTTGCTGTTGGCCCAGCACTTCGTCCGGCAGTTCGCCGAGCGTTCCGGGAAGCAGGTCGTCGGCAGCTCCGACCGGGCGGCGGAACGGCTGCTGGCCTATGCCTGGCCGGGCAACGTCCGGGAACTACGCAACGTCATCGAGCGGGCGGTGGCCCTGACGCATTATGACCAGATTGTCGTGGAGGACCTACCCGAGAAGATCCGCGACTACCGTAGTTCTCAGGTGCTGATCGGCAGCGACAACCCGACGGAATTGGTGCCCCTGGAGGAAGTCGAGCGGCGGTACATCCTGCACGTCCTGAAGGCCGTCGGGGGCAGCAAGACCACGGCCGCCCGGATCCTCGGACTGGACCGCAAGACCCTCTATCGCAAGCTGAAGCAATACGGCATTGAGGATGAGTCATGAGTGGAGTCCTTGAGACCAGTGAGCTTCACTTCCAGCCGTTTGTGCTCTTCGCCGGGCCTTGATCATAACGTTGCGAACTGCTGTCAGAACTAGCATCGCAGCGGGTGGCTGGTGGCTGAGCCTAAGCGAAGCCCCAGGCCACTGTTGCTGGGGCTTCGCTTAGGCTCAGCCGCCAGCCACCCTGCTAGCATTTCGCAAGGTGAGGATCAAGGCCTCTTCGGCGAGACGAAGCCGGCTCCGACAAGATCCCGACTGCCCGACTTATCGGTGACCCGCATCGGCTGGTGGCCTTGGCGCGTACGATTCGCGGACCACGAGGGCATCGACGGGACACTCCGCGACGCAGTCCCCACAGCCGACGCAAGCCTGCGGCACCAGTGCGGGATACGCCATTGCGCGCGTCATGTGGATGGCTTCGTGCGGGCAGACGTCCGCGCAGATGCCGCACCCCGTGCAAGCCTGTTGGCTGAGTTCCCACTCCCAGGCCATCGGCTACTCCCTTGGCTTGTCTGCCAGCTGTCGCACGGCTGACCACACGCCCCAGGCCAACACGATCAGCAGCAGGGGGAAGCAGATCCAAAAGGTGAATTGTGCGAGTTCCAAGCCAAACGGCGCGGCATTCGAACGCCAATGGGTTTTGAGGTATTGCCAAAACAGACTCGGGTGCAGTTCCAGGTACTCGCCGCTGGCCGCCTCCATGACAAAGGTGAACCCGATCACGTTGAGCGCATTGGCCGCCAGCATCAAGTACAGCGCCCGCAGATAGTTCTGGGAAGCCACGTGTTGACCGCCGTGGAACAACCGCAGGCAGAGCGCCACGGCGAACAAGACCGTCGCGATCGGGCAGAACGGAACCGCGATCTTGATGTCCGCCATGATGTCTGGATTCAGAACCACATAGCCGACCACCACCACGAGGGCGAGCAGCACGTCGACCAGGAGCACGGTGGCCACCCGCCATAACTCCAGCGAGACCCGGAGCGACAGGTGCTTCTCCAGCGCGCGGTAGTAGTTCTGAATCATCGCCAGTCCGCAGGCCAGCAGGCCGAGCATAATCGAGATGTTAAACAGATTCTGCAGGGTCCAAATCTCCAACGCTTTGCTGATGTCATGTGCTGTCATCGATCGTTTCCTCAAACCACGGGTATCGGTACTGGACGCTGCCCAAGCTACGGCGCCGAGGAGGGCTTGCCCTCGCGCTCCAGGCAACGGGCGATCTGTCGGACCGCTTGACGCAAGCGATTCTCGTTTTCGACCAGCGCCATCCGCAAATAGCCTTCGCCGGCCGGGCCAAAGCCGTTGCCGGGGCTGACGGCCACGTCGCCCTTGTCCAGCAACATCATCGCAAAGTCCATGGTGCTCAGCTGGCTGGCCCAGGGCTCCGGAACTTTGGCCCAGACGAACATGCCGGCCTTGGGTTTCTCCAACTCCCAACCCAAACGCCGCAGACCGTCCACCAACACGTCGCGCCGGCTTTGGTAGATGCGCGACTGCGCCTCGACCGCCGCTTCGGTGTCACGCAACGCGACGATCGCCGCGATCTGAATCGCCTGGAACATGCCGTAGTCGTAGTAGCCCTTGATGATGCCCAAGCCGCGGATCATTTCGGAGTTGCCCGCGCAGAAGCCGACTCGCCAGCCCGCCATGTTGTAGCCCTTGCTCATCGTGGTGAATTCGACGCCCACACCGACGGCTCCCGGCGCTGCCAGGAAGCTCGGCGGACGATAGCCGTCGAAGGCCACGTCGGCATAGGCGAAATCGCTGATCACCATCAACCCGTAACGCTTCGCCAGCTTGACGACATCCACAAAGAATTCCGGCTCGACCGTCACCGTCGACGGGTTGTGCGGGTAGTTGAGGATCAGCAATTTGGGCACCGGGTAGAGATGCTGGCAAGTATACGCGATGTTCGACAGGAATTTCTCGCTGTCCGCCACCTCCAAGGCGATGGTGTTGCCGGAGGCCAGGGCGACGGAGTACATGTGGATGGGGAAGTAAGGCGCGGGGATAATGGCCGTGTCACCGGGTCCCATCAAGGCCAGGCAGAGATGGCTGAAGCCTTCCTTCGAGCCCAGGCAAACGATCACTTCGGAGTCTGGGTCGAGTCGGACGCCGTACCGTTTCAGGTACTTGCTGGCGACTTCGCGGCGCAGATTCGCAATGCCGTTGGACTTACTGTAGCCGTGGTTGTTGGGATCGGCTGCGGCCTCGGCCAACTTCTGCACCACAAGCTCCTGAGGCGGATCCGACGGGTTTCCCATCCCCAGATCGATGACATCCGAGCCGGCTCGCCGCTTCTGGTACAACAACGCGTTGATCCGGGCAAACAGGTAGGGCGGCAACCGCATGACGCGCGAGGCGAAACGGATTTCGAAGGGTTTCTTCTCCGCCGCAGAGCCGCTGTCGGCAATCGGAGGAACCGGTGGTGGTGCTTCAAACAAGGTTCGTTTTTCAGACATGGCTGGGCTCACAAGCAAAAAAATCGCAGGCGATCAGGCCGCGTATTGCGTCGCGGAATGGTATGTTATACTGCCACTTACGGCAATGTGGAACCGCCGTCTTCGGCGCAGGGAGGAACAACGTTTCGATTTTGGTGGCGCGGGAGATTTCGGCATGACCCAACAGGTAGTGCAGAAACATTCACAGTCATCCAAGCAATACTTCATGCCCCTGGAGCACCTGCCCAATCACTTCCGGATCCCGGCGGACCTGCAGGCCCGGTTCGGTTACGACTCGCAGCGGCAGGGCTTGACGTACGAGGGCTGGATGTGCAAGGCCACGTACGACCGTCTGCGGGATATCAGCAACGACTGCCATTACCAGCGGGCGTTGGAGCGATTGTTTCAGATCGCGATTCCCGAAGAAGACACGCCTGCGCGTCATGGGTTCGGCCTGCTGATTACCGCAGGCTTGGCTTTGGCCACCGTGCTGGCAATGCTGGTCGGCGTGCTGTTTCACCGCCATTAGGGATCGGGACTGGGGTACCTGGTGATGGTGGTGGGCTTGATGATGACCAGTCCGCATGTTGTCATGCTGGGCGCCATCTTGTTCGGGGCCGTGCTGTTGTTCCAGATCGTGACGCTGCCGGTGGAATTCAATGCCAGTTCCCGAGCGAAACGGTTGGTCGTCGAGGCCGGGATCGTCTACCCGGAAGAACGCGTCGGCATCGATTGCGTGTTGAACGCGGCGGCCATGACCTATGTGGCGGCGGCCGTCAGCACCTTGTTGACGCTGCTCTACTTCTTGATGCGAGCCGGCCTGCTGGGCGGACGCCGCGACGAGTAGGTCAGGCTTTCCAGCCTGACGGCCGGTCCCGAGTCTGTCCTGCGCCGTTTCTGGAGCGGCAGGCTGAGACACCTGCCGAACCATCCGCCGCGGCCGAATTCGGCCGGAGTGTCGGCCTCCCACTATGGGTGGCACAAAGGGCGTAAGCAACGTCAGGCTGGAAAGCCTGACCTACGTCTTGATCAGCCTCCCTTCGTCCAACTCCAGTCGGCGCTGCAGCAAGCGAGCTACCTCGGCGCTGTGCGTGACCACAATCAGCATGGCCTGCTCCTGATGCTGCAGTTCCACCAGCAGTTGCGCGATGGCCATCGCGTTGGTCCGGTCCAGATTGCCCGTCGGCTCGTCGGCCAACACCAACTGGGGTTTGCGGATCAAGGCCCGCGCCACACCGACCCGCTGGCGCTCGCCACCGGAAAGTTCCGCGGGACGATGTGCGAGCCGATCGCTCAAGCCGACCCTGCGCAGTAGATCATGGGCCCGGTCGATCGTCTCGGCATCCGGACGTCCCTCGGCGACCGCGGGAATCAGCACGTTTTCCAGCACGGAGAGTTGCGGCAACAGGTGGTGATCCTGAAAGACGAAGCCGATGTGCCGGTTACGAAAACCGGCCAAGTCCCGCTCCGTCAGCTCGAAGGGGTTTTGACCATCCAACGTCACCGTTCCCGACGTCGGTGGTTCGAGCGTACCGATCACGTGCAGCAGCGTGCTCTTGCCAGAGCCGCTGGGACCGAGGATGGCCAGGTTCTCTCCGGCGGACAACTCGCACGAGACACCGCGGAGCACGACTAACGGCGCGCCTCGAGTCGGATAGCTTTTCGCAAGATCGTGAACGACCAATCCAGACATAACTCACTCCCTCAGCAGCCCCAGGCAGCCGATCCCGTAGAACGTGTACTCGACGTCCGTCTCCTGGTCCCACATCGCGGCGTGGAAACCTCCCTCCGGTTGCTGTAGAGACTCAGCATACCGCAAAGCCGCCCGAGCATTGATGGCCGGAAGACCGCCGAGATCGAGCAGTGTCAGCACACCGGTGAAGGTGCTGAGCAGATCGGCGATCGGGATCCGCGTGTTGGCGCGCAACCCACCTTCGTCCGTTTGCATGCCGGCCAGGAATTGGATGGTTTCCTGACGCACATCCTCGTCCACCGCGTCCAGGATCCGCAGCGCGCCGATCGCCGCGGCCGTCGGATTGGTGCCGGCTCGCCGACTCACGCGAATTTCGCGGAAACCGCCCTCTGCGTGCCGCTGTGAACCGAGGAAGCCAATCAAGCGTTCCGGGTCCGGCAGCGGTCGTTCGATCAATTGGCGACAGAGCAACACCAGGAAGCTGTGGTAGGTGCTGCTGGCTCCGCCGGCGCGTGTTTTGGCATAGCCGCCATCGTCGCGCCGCAGGCTCTCCAGCGTTTCGGCCACCGCGTCTTGCCAGTTCGGAGCGGACTCGGCCCAGACGTCGATCCCGGCCGCCGCGTTCAAGAGAGTCGCCCCGTAAATCAGCGACAACAGGTCGATGACCGATTCGTGACCGGTGAGTCGTTGTTTCAAGAACGCCGCCGAGTGCTCGGCGGGGGGGCCGTAGAGTTCTCCGAGCATCGCCAGACTACGCAAGGCGAACCCCGTATAATACAAGTCGCTTTCGCCCTCTCGGCCACCGTAGCCGCCGTCCGCCCGCCGCGCCATCTGCAGGTATGTGGTGTGTCTTTCGCGGACGGTCACCGGCAGATCCGCAATCGCTTGGGCCAGTCGCAGCGTGAGATCTTGCAGATAACCAGTCATCGTGGATGTCTCACCCGGTTAGGAGGGCCTCGTCAGGGTTCCCGCGGCCGTTCGGGGGCTTAACGGCTGCGCCGCCCAGCGGCTCACCCACAGCGATTGCAGGCACCCTACATTGTCAATCCAAACCTTGTCCAGTAGGCTTAGAATCTTTCCTGTCAAATTGAGCTGTCGTCCTTCGACTCTGGCCAGCACAAGCAAACAGGACTGTTCGCTGACAACGGCCCCCGGCGTCGATGACCTGTTGTCGCGGCGGGCAGAGGCCTTGAGGCGACTTTAGAACGCGGGGGGAGGAAAGCCGTGCCGCTGCACATTCAAGTGCTCAATGCAACCCAACAGGAGCGGTTGGAACATACGGGGGGGCCGCTGGAGTTCGGGCGGGGCCCACAAGGCGAAACGCCCCGGTTTGTCATCGACGACCCGTGCGTATCGCGCGATCAACTACGGGTTTGGGAGCTGTCCGAGGGACGGATCCGCATCGAGAACCTGAGCGAGAGAACGGTGATCGCCGTGGTGGGGGGCGAGGAGGTCCGCAGTGCCCAGACTCGCGAGTTAGCCTTGCCGTTGCAGCTACAGGTCGGGCAAACGAAGTTGGTATTTGTGTATGCTGCGCTGCCGACGCCCTCCGTCCGCCCGGTCTCCGCTGTGCCGCGCGACGGGGGCACCGCCATCCCTGCGACGAAACCGAGCCAGACGGCTGCGCTACCCCGGACGACGCGTCCGGACGAGGCAGTGCTCGAGGGACTCGTCGGGATTGCCCCGGCTGTACGGCGGTCGCGGCGCGAGCGCCAGGCCGTCCAATTGCCTCCGGGTCCCGCCGTCGATTGTCTGACGAAGTGGTTGGAGACGATCCTGGAACTGCAGCAGGTCGCGGCCGGTTCGTCGGAGTTCTACGGGCGGTTGGCCCAGACATTGATCGACCTGATTGGACTGGACCTGGGTTTGGTGCTGCTGCGGCAGGGCAAGGACTGGGAGATCGTGGGCAGCGCGGTGGCGGATGACCAGACCAGCGTCTGCTATAGCCGGACGTTGTTGAATCATGTGGTCGGCGAACGGCGGACATTCTATCAGGACCTGAATCAGTTGCAATCAAACGCGACCAGTCTGGCGAACATCGAAGCGGCCGTCGTGTCGCCAATCTTCGGGCTGCAGGACAACGTGGTAGGCGCGCTGTATGGCTCCCGGACGCCGTCGGGCCTCGTGAGCCGCGGCCCGATCTCGCCGCTGGAAGCCCAACTGGTCCAGTTGCTGGCGGCCGCCGCGAGCACGAACTTGGCGCGGGCCGCGGCGGTTCGGACGCGGGTGCAGTTCGAGCAGTTCTTCTCCGCGGAGCTGGCCCAGGAACTGGAACGCGACCCCGATCTGCTGGAAGGCCGCTCCGAGGAGATCACCGTGCTGGTCAGTGATCTCCGGGGCTTCACCAGCCTGTCGCAGCGGCTGGGAGCGCAGAAGACGTGCCGCATGGTGCGCGACATGATGGAGCGACTCTCGGAGCGGATCGTCGAGCATGGAGGCGTGATTGTGGACTACGCGGGCGATGGCATTCTGGCGATGTGGAATGCCCCGGCCAAGCAGCCGGATCACGTGGCCCGGGCCTGCCGCGCAGCTTTGGCGATGCTGGGGGAGATACCCGGTCTGAATGAACGTTGGGTTGCAGAAGGGGCGGGTCAGCTGACCTTGGGGATCGGCATCAACACAGGATCAGCGCAGGTGGGCAACACGGGGAGCAGCCGAAAATTCAAATATGGTCCGCACGGGCATACCGTCAACCTTGCCAGCCGAGTCCAGGATGCCACCAAGAAGTTCGGACTGCCGGCCCTCATTACGGAATCCGTCCGCCAACCGTTGCCGCCGGAGTTCCAAACGCGGCGACTGGGACGGGTCTGCATGCCGGGCGTCGATCAGCCAGTGACATTGTACGAGTTGTACGGGGACGCCGCCCCTGAAGCTTGGCAAGCACAGCGCGATGTCTACGAGCGGGCACTCGATCTGTACGAGGCCGGTCACTGGGCAGCGGCCTGTCGGACCCTGATGCCGTTGTTGTCCGGGACGCAGTACGACGGGGCGATACTGAAGTTGATGCGGCGGGCGTGGGAGTGCCTGGAGTCCCGGCCGGCGGCGTTCGAGCCGGTAATCGAAATCACCACGAAGTAGCCGAGGACGAACACATTGCTGGCCCACGGTGGTTCCGGGACGCCGCTGCGAAGAGACAAACATGACAGGTCTGCGACTACTGCCCCTAGTGCGGCGTTCTATCGAGGGCCGGCAGGGGAATCGGTTCGAGGCCCGCGGAGGCATCCCACTGGATGTTACTGTAGCCCAGCAGCGTTCCGGTCGCCACGGCCACATCGACCTTCGCGATTTCGAAATCGGTCAGGGCTTGAATCTCTTGGAGTTGAGCGGTCGCCAGACGCGCCGCGGCATCCAGAACCAGATCGCCGGTCCGCTGGCCAAGTTGGAACAGCCGGATCTCCGCCGCGTAGGTCTTCCGCGTGGCTTCCACTGATCGCCGGGCGGCCAGAATGCGTTGCCAGTTCTGCTCGAAACGGTCGAGCGCGTCGAGCACTTGTTGCGTAATCGCCACCTCCAGCTGCGTCTGGGAAGCCTGGAGGCTGGCGCGCTCCAGCCGCGCCCGCTGGAGCCGCGCTTGGGCCGACTTGTTGCCGAGCAACGGAAGCTGGCCGGACAGGCTGACAAAGGTGTCGCTGAACCCGCCATCGAAGGCACTTCGGCCGGTCGCCGCCGGGTTCTGGACCGTGCCGAGCAGCTTGCTATAAAATTCCAATTGCAGCGCCGGCAAGACGCCGTTCCTGGCCACCTCGATCCGGATTCCGTTGGCCGATTCCTGCAACTGCAGGACCAGAGCGTCCATGCGGTTCTCCAGCGCCTTCTCCACCAGCCGGCAGCGATCGAACGTCAGGCCGACGGGCTGCGGCGTCGTCGCGGTCAGGACCACGGTGCCACCGTCCACCGGAATGTCCGGCCGCTGCAGAAGGCGTTTCAGCTCGCGTTCGCACAGCAGCGTCTGGGTCTGGGCCGACAGATAGGCATCGGCGCGCAACTGCAGGCCCGATTCGGCTCGCAAGGCTTCCACGTCCGCCACCAGGCCGGCGACCGCGAGTCGCTTGGCGGCGCCCAATTGCCGAGCGGCCAAATCCAGCTGCTCGCGGGCCACGCCCAGGTTCTCCCGCGCGGCATACAGCCGCCAGTACGCGCGTTCGGCCTCGGCCAGAATCAGAATGGCGTCAAACTTCGTCTGCGCCTCGCTGGCGGCCGTTTGCAGGGCCGCGATCCGAACCGGCGCCGTGTTGACCCCAAAACCGGCGCCACGCAGCAAGGGCTGCGTGAGCGAGATCCCGTATTGGGCATCGTGCACCGTGGGGTAAGCCGCGTCCTGCGGCAAGTAGCCGAATCGGCCCTCCTGAAAACTGAGCACGCCGCCGGACAACAGCGGCAGATTGACGGCTGGCTCGTAACGCTGGATGACCGTGTCCGGCAGCAAGCCGAAGGTCACGTTTCCGGGGGGCGGATCGAGTCGCCGATACGCCACCGCGGCAGAAAACGTGGCCTCAAATCTTCCCGCCTCCTCAGAAATGAAGGTCTCGGCCAGAGCCGGACGAATCTCGATCACCCGCAACTCCAAGTTGCCCTGCAGTGCCGCGGCCCGCACTTCGTCCAACTGCAACGAGACGGTCGCCGGGCTAGCACTCGGGGAGGCCCCGGACGCGGGCGGCGGCAGATGCTCTGCCTGGGATCCGTTCGGCTGCGTCCCAAGCAAACTCAGCGGTTGTTGTTGGGCGGACCGGGTGAATTTCAGGTAGGCGATTTCGTCGTCCGGGACTTCCGCGGGCGTCCGGCCTGCGGTCTCCGACTGCGACTCCAATGCCACCTGTTCGATCAGACGCGCACGATCACAGCCGGAATACCAATGGGATGCTTGGCAGCCAGCCAAGGCCATCACCACGGGGGCAAGCAACCAGCCAAGGGATAAGCGCATCGCCCCACCATGAGACCGGAAAACCGGCAGCGAGGATTTCGGACCGTCGGTTCAGTATCAAGGATGTCCATAACAAAACGCCAGGTGAGTGTCAATGGAAGACCTGGGGCGGCCTGACGTGCTAGC
Organism: Planctomycetota bacterium; assembly: GCA_026692885.1. The sequence goes on from JAPLNJ010000409.1 coordinate 12,650, forward strand.
AATCCTGTGTGGCACTGCTTGCTGGCAAGCAGTGGACGCGGCCGGCACCGCCAACCCGTAGGCCGTGCCACACCAAACGGGTGGCCTGCGCAAAACAGTGTCGCGAGGCAGGCCAGAGTTTGTTCCACTTCTGTTCCGCCCGCAGACATGGGTCAGTCCTTCAAATTTCAGTTTTTGCGGCCTCTGGGCAACGAGGGTGGAGAGTCTCGCCGCCGCAAAAATTGAAATTTGAACGACTGACCCTGGCCGCTGTTTCCGCCCAGTTTTGCGCGGCCTACCAAACGTGTCACGCAATCTGTCGGGCCACCATGCGGGCAAACAATCCATCCGCGTCGGCCACCAACTCCTGAAAGTTCCCCGTCTGCACGACGCGTCCGGCCTCGATGACGTGGATCCGATCGGCATCGCGGATGGTGCTCAGCCGATGGGCCACGACCAACCGGGTTACCCGTCGGCGTTTGAGGCTGTCCGTCACGATCTGCTGGGTCCGGTTGTCCAGGGCGCTCGTGGCCTCGTCGAGGAACAGGATGCGGGGATTGGTGGCCAGAGCGCGGGCGATCATCAGCCGCTGGCGCTGTCCCCCCGAGAGATTCGTGCCGCCCTGGTTGACCAACGTGTGCATGCCCATGGGCAACTGCTCGATATCGCTTTCCAAACCGGCATCGCGGGCTGCCTGCCAGGCCTCGTCCAGGGTGATCAGATTGCCCCCGGCGATGTTCTCGTGCAAGGCTGCCGCATGGATCTTGCCCTGTTGCAGCACGACGCCGATCTGGCGGCGGACGGCCGCGGTGTCCAGGCCCGCGAGATCCTGGCCATCGTAGTACACGCCGCCGGAGACCGGGGATTCGAATCCGAGCAGCAACCGGAGAATCGTCGATTTGCCGCTCCCGGAAGGCCCCACCAGGGCCACGAATTCGCCGGGCTCCGCCCGGATCGTGACCCCGTTCAAGATCAGCGGTCCGTCGTCGCGGTAGCGGAACACCACGCGATCCACGTGCAACCCTCCGGTGAGCCGTCCGGGATCCACCTTGGACGAATCCACCTCGGGCTGCGCCTCGAGCAACGGCCGGATCAGCTCCCGCTTGGCCCAGACGTCCATCAGGCCCACGAGCGTTTGCCCGAACGCGGTGAAGTCCGTAATCACCACGGAAAACGCCACGCGGAAGGCCAAGAATGTCCCGATGGTCAACAGCGGCGTGCTGGGCTTCGCCGCCGGCGCATCCGTCAGCAGCTTGACCGCAAAATAGAACAGCAGCATCAGCGAGGCGATGCTTAAGACGACCTGGAACAGCTGCTGCAGATCTTTGAGTCGCTGGATCGCATGCACCAGCCGCAACTGCCGCGAATACTTCTGGGCCCAATGGTTGAAGGCCCGTTGTTCGGCCGCCGCCACACGCAGTTTGCTGACGCCGCTGACCAGTTGTACGCCGAGTCCGAACAATTTGCCGCTCAGCCGTTCCAGTTCGATGGCTCGTCGCCGAATTGCCGCCGAGAGGACCGTCGTCACCAGCACCGTCGCCGCGGCCGCGGCGGCCGCAATCGCCGCCAGAGAGGGGCTGTAGGCCAGACACAGGACCAGACTCAAGAGCGCAATGCCGCCGTGCAGTACGCCGGACACCGCCGCAACGTTGATCTGCTGGCCGATTTCCGTAATCATCATGGCCCGGTTGGTGAGGTCGCCGCTGGAGAATTCGCGGAAGAAGCGGCTTGGGAGCCGCAGCAACCGGTCGAGCGTGGCACTCTGCAGGCTGTTGGATATGCCCATCAGCAAACGCAGCACCACCACGCCCTGGCCGTACGAGAAGGCGCCGATGCCGAGGACCATCACCAACAGGGCTGCGGCAATCTGGAACAGCAATTCGCGGTCCGCCGCGGGGATGGCGTGGTCGATAATGATTTGCGTGGCCGGGGCCTGGAGCATGATCAGTCCGGCCACCCCCAGCGTGAGCCCGATACAGAGGCCGATTTCCAAGCGGTAGGGGAGCACGCCAAACCGGGCTAGGTCCCACAGCGACCGCGCCTGTTCGGGCAGCGGCCGTACGAACGTGATCGCCTTGGCATGCAGCTCGTCCGCCAGGGGGGCATCGACAACCACGCGGACGTCCTCGTGCGGATCCAGGAGCTGATACCCCGAGCCCGTGGGCAACAAGGCCACAGGGCGTTTGGCTTCGCCGCGATAGGCCAGCAGTGGGCCGGCGTCCTCATGCCACCACTGGCCCTGCAACTGTACCCGCCGGACGCGGACCCGCGAGGCGCGCGCCACGGCGTCCACCAGGTCCCCGGTCCGACGTTGATCTTCGGAGGGGCGCGGAGGACGGAACGTGATTCCCAACGCCTGGGCGATGGGCTCCAGCGCGCTGAGCAATTCGTCGCCCCGCCGCTGGTACCCGCGCCGCGCGCCCAAGACGCCCGCCAAATCGTCCAAGGCCCGCCACGTTTCACTTCGTTCGGATTCGGCCCGGCGGCGCAAATGTTCGGCCTGGCCGCGGGCCTCGTGGCCATCCAGTTCCCGCAGGTGGGCAAACACGATCTGGTGCATCTGCTGCAAGCCCGCCGCCAAGTGCCCCCACGTCGCCAGTTCCCGCGTGGCCCGAATCTCCAGTTCGGCGTCGCACTCGGCCGGCGCGCTGAACCAGAGCTCGTGGCTCACGGGAAACCAGCCAGCATCCGGGCCCAGCAGCCAGGCGGACTCGCCGCGCATGTAGATCTCGCCCCGCAGTACGTGCGCCCAACCGACGGTGTTGGCAGGCGGCCGGAAACGCTGGCCCGGCGGGACGTGCAGTGTGCCTTGCGCGGGCAGTCGGGAGGTAGGGCCTTCCGCTGCGGCCGTGACGAACAGGGCCGAGAGTTGCTCGACCCAGCCGTCCAGGGCTACCGCCAGAACCCCGCCCCCGCACGCCGGCACCCCCGCCACCCCAGCTTCCCGGCGCAACGCGGACTCCTGCAACCCGACCACCAGGAAGCCCTGACAGGAACCGTCCGCGGCCGGCGCCTGACCGCCCACCAACAAATGTCCACGGAAACCCGTAAACAGGTATCGTCGGGCGCCGACCGGTTGCCGATTCACCAGGCGCACCGCGAAGACCGCCACCGACCCGTGCTCCACGAACCACGGGGTTGGTTCGTCCAGCACGAGTGAGCGATTGCCTCGCACGGTGACAAGTTGGCCGTTTTCCGAGTCGGTCATGGGGTCAGTCTCGTGGCGGTATTGCTCCGGCCGGGAAAGAACTCACTTAGGACGGGTCTCCGCAGCCGCGCAGGACGGCTGCGGAGAGCCGTCCTACGCGGGAAACTCGTTCGCGTTAGGCGGTGCTGCATTGGCTTTCCACTCCTCCATCCCCGTGCCGCAGCAACTCGTGATACAAGCCGCCCGCGTTCCAGAGGTCTTCGTGCACGCCTCGCTCGACCACGCGGCCGCGTTCCAGGACGATGATTTCGTCGCAGTCTCGGATCGTGCTCAACCGGTGGGCGACGATGATCGTCGTACACCCGCGGCGACGGATGTTTTCGTCAATCAGGCGTTCGGTCTCGGCGTCCAGGGCGCTGGTCGCCTCGTCCAGCACGAGGATCGAGGGATGGCTGACCAGCGCGCGGGCGATCTCCACGCGCTGCCGCTGGCCGCCGCTCAGATTGGCGCCTGCCTCCAGGAATTCCGCGTCCAGACCGCCCTGGAGATTCGCCACGGTCGCGTCGATGTCGGCATCCGTCAGGGCCTGCCACAGGCCGGCGTCGTCCCGGGTGGGGTCCCACAAGGTCAGGTTGTCGCGGACCGTGCCTTCGAACAGGAAGAGGTCTTGCTCGACCAGGCCCAGGGAGTTGGAGAGCAGGGCGCGAGGAAGCTCCTCGCGGGTTCGGCCGTCAAAGCGGATTTGGCCGGACCAGGGCCGGTAGAAGCCGCAGATGAGCTTGGCCAACGTCGACTTCCCCGATCCGCTACCGCCCACCAGCGCCACGCGCTGGCCCGGTTGAATGTGCAGGTCGAAATCCGCAATCAACGGCCGTTCCAAACGACTGTAGCCGAACGTCACCTTCTCCAGGTCGACGTACCCCTGCAACCGTGTGCCCCCGGGATCACCGTCCTGGACGTGGGACGGCCTCTCCAGGCTGTCTCCTTTTACTTGGGCCCCGCCATCCTGTAGGTCCCCCGCTCCGGCAGGTGCGGTGTCGTCCCGCACCACCCGCGAGCCTCCGCAGCCCGCCCCAACGTCGTCGGTTTCGGTGCCCAACACGTCGTCCAGGCGGTTCAACTCGCCGTGCAGCTCCTGCAGCCTCGTGCCCAGGTGCACCAACGACTCGATCGGGGCGAGGAAATTGCTCATCAGCAGTTGAATCGCCAAGAGCATGCCGATGGTGATCGAGCCGTCCATGACGCGGAAAGCCCCGACCACGAGGATCAAGACCGAGGTCAGCAGGGTGGTCACGTTGGGCAGCACGTTGACACCGATCGTGCTCGCCTGCAGTTCCTGCCGCGCGTTGAAGGCCTTGGCGTAGTAGCCAGCAACCTTGGCGAAGAGCGCGTCCTCCGCGCCCGCGGCCTTCAACGAGTCCATGTCGGAAATGCCGGCGATCGTCACGGCATGGACCTTCCCCTCGTCCTGAGCGACTTTCAGATTCGCCTCGACGCGCCGCTGCGACACCCAACGCAGGGCGGCCAGGTTGAGCAGGGCCAAGCCGATCCCGATCGACGCGAGCCAGACGTCATAGACCAGCAGCACCGTTCCGTACACCACCATCGTCGCCAGCGAGATCGCCGTCTTGACCAATTCGCCGGTCATCAGGTCGGCGACGCGGTCGTTCAGTTCCGCCCGGTGCACGACCTCCCCGGGGTAGCGCTGGCCGTAGAAATCCACGGGCAGGCGGAGGAGGTGCCAGTAGAACTGGCTCTTCAATTTGGCGGAGAGCCCGATCTTGAGCCGCCGCAGGAACAGGAGCTGAATGCTGTTCAGCAACACCTGGAGCACCAGCGTGACCCCCATGGCGACCAACAACGGCCGGAACCAGCCGAAATGGCCGTCCGAGATGATGGCGTCCAGGAACACCCGCGTGTACGCCGGGATGGCCAAGCCCGGCAGGACCAACAGTAATCCCGCCAACAGGCAGATCAGCAGTCCCGCGTAGTTGCCGGTATAGCGTTTCCAGAGGCTCGACCCAATCCGCAGAGGGCGGCCGCCAGGCCGGAATTCGGGCCTCCTCTCGAACATCAGCACGACGCCCGTGAACCCCGCGTCAAAATCCTTCCACAAGATGTGACGATGCCCCCCCACGGGATCGTTCAGGTAGACGTACTTGGGACTACACCCTTCGACGACCAGGAAATGGTTGAAACGCCAGAATACGATAAACGGCGGCTTGAGTTCCTGGAGCTGGACGAGTTGTTTGCTGTAGCCCTTGCCCTTCAGGCCATAACGGGCCGCCGCCTTGAGGATGTTGGCAGCCTTGCTGCCGTCCCGCGAGACGCCGCACTCCCGCCGCAACTCGGCCGAGGGCACAAAACGGTGGTGGTAGCCCAGAATGATCCCCAGCGAGGCGGCGCCACATTCCGTGGCATCCGTCTGCAGCACGACCGGAGTCCGCACCCGCTTGTGTGACACCATGAACAACTCTCGCCTGCGAGGATCTCAGGATGCCGTCGCTCACGCTTCGGGTTCCCGGAGGTTGCCCCCGAAGGCCCGCGCTACGAATACGAAGAGAACGCCCCCCCCGAATTCCCCCGCAACGGCGCGGACCATTGTAACCAACCGGCGGCCCAATCGCTACTTGCCGAAAACCGACATGCCGAAAACCGAGAATGCCGAGAAACCGCACCGTGGACGGCCAACTCGACCGCCAACTCGACGGTGATTGTGCCGGGCCTGCGACGCGACTAGAATCACACGCCTTGGGATATCGCGCCGCGCGTTCACCATCGCTCTCGGAGATCGGACATGAAACGCGTCTTGTACGTCCTCAGTCTCTTGGCTGACAGCGACATCAACTGGCTGATCGCCTCCGGACGCCGGGAATCGGTACCGGCCAACTGCCCGATCATTGAGGAAAATCAGGCCTGTGAGCACCTGTTCATTCTGTTGACCGGCCGGTTCGCCGTGACGGTCGAAACGGACGGGGCCGGTGTCCAGCAGTTGACCGAACTCGCGGCGGGAGACATCGTCGGCGAGATCTCCCTGCTCGATTCGCGTCCTCCCAGCGCGACGGTGAGGGCGGTCGTCGCCAGCGAAGTGATGCGGATTCCCCGCGCCGACCTGCTGGCCAAGCTCGACATGTCGCCGGAGTTCGGCCGGCGGTTCTATCGCGCCTTGGCGGTGATGCTCGCCCAGCGACTCCGCGCTGCCTCGAACCGGACGCGGCCAGACCAACAGGAGGACGGCACCCTGTCGTCGGAGGATGAGATCGACCCCGAATTGCTGGAGGCCATCGAATTGGGCGCCAAACGCTTCCAGTGGATCACCGAGCGTCTGGGAACCTAAGCTATGTCCGCCTCACGCATGTTCCGCCAGGAAGCTCTGGATCAACTGCGCTCGCCCGATGATCTCGACCGGTTGCTGACGGTCGTGCGGCGCAGGACCTGGATCCATGTTCTGACCCTGGGCCTGCTGTGCGGGGCCGGTCTGGTGTGGGCGATCTGGGGGACCATTCCTGTGACGGTCGACGGGACGGGAGTCCTCGTGCACGCCGGCCGCGTCACGGGCCTGCAGGCCACGGCGGGCGGTCAATTGGTGGCGCTCCGCGTGCGCGTCGGCCAACAGGTGCGTAAAGGGGATGTCATCGCCATCTTCAATCAGGACCCGTTACAGAAGGAACTCCGGCAGGAGGAGGAACGCGTCCAGGATCTGGAACGGCGGCACACCTTGGAGCGGCAGATCGCCAAGGAACAGTCGGCCATGGACCACCAGGCGACCGAGGAACAACGCAAGTCCATCCAGGGCGATATCTCCACGTTGGAGGCCCTGGTCGCACGCACCAAGGTGCGTCAGGACGCTTTCGCCGATGACCAAGCCAAGCACCTGGACAACACGAAGGCCCTGTTGGAGCGGCTGCATGCGGGTCGGCAGAAGCAACTGACGACGATCAAGACCCTCCGGCAAGAGGGACTCACTTCCCAGGACCTGGTCCTGAACGCGGAGACCACACTGACGGATAGCGAAGTGCGCATCGCCGACCTGGCCATCGATTTGCAGCGGATCGAGTTGCGCAGGATCGAAGCCGAGCAGGAGGAACTGCGGCATCGCACGCGCGTCGGCGATCTGCAGCTGAAGCTGCTCGATTTGTCCATCCAGGAGCGCCGCCGACAGCAGGTGTCGGACCACCAGGAAGCGACCCGCAAGGCCGAGCGTGATGAGGCCCAGCGGCGCGTCGACCGCCTCAAGTTCTTGTTGGCACGGAGCACGCAGGTCACCAGCGAGCACGACGGCCGAATCCTGGAGCTGGCCGTGTCCGCGGGCCAAGTGGTTGGCGAAGGCGCGCGGCTGGGAACCATCGAGTTGCAGACCGCCGACGCCACACTGGAGAACGTCGCCTACTTCCCGGTCAAGGACGGCAAACGCATCCAGCTCGGCGACGTGATCCACGTCACGCCGACGACCGTCCAGCGCGAGCGATTCGGTAGCATCGTGGGGCGGGTGACGCGGGTCGCGGCCTTCCCCACCACGCAGGCGGGGGCCATCAATATCGTGGGTACCTCGGAACTCGCCGGAGCCATCATGCCGCCCGGCGGGGCCATTGAGGTCGAGGCCGAACTGCAGCCCGATCCCACTTCCGTCAGCGGCTACCGTTGGACTTCGCAAGGCCCGCCGCTCCAATTCTCCGCCGGAACCACCACCACCGTCCGCGTCACGATCGAACGCCGCCGCCCGATTTCCTACCTCTTCCCGTTCGTGCGAACCTGGGTCCTCGGCCAAAAAGACGAGCAGCCGCCGTCCGCTTAGCCTGTCCGCGGCTACGCCAACACGGATTAGGCAGAGCGGACAACGACGAATGACACGAACTACACGCCTTTGTTAGGATCGCATCTCCCGTCACTTCCCCCGGCGACCTGTGCCAATTCCAAGTCTGGCGTGTTCAGTTTGTGCGTGTCAACGCCAATTGACCTGATCC
>JAPLNJ010000410.1 GCA_026692885.1 Planctomycetota bacterium
GCGGCAGCTACTCGGGCAGTATGCCGCCGGGCAGTCCCCCGGCTGGATCACCGCCGGGCAGCAGCACCATGCCGGGCATGACGTCGGGCAGCGGCAGCTACTCGGGCAGTATGCCGCCGGGCAGTCCCCCGGCTGGATCACCGCCGGGCAGCAGCACCATGCCGGGCATGACGTCGGGCAGCAGCACCATGCCGGGCATGACGTCGGGCAGCGGCAGCATGCCGGGTATGACGCCGGGCAGTCCCCCGGGTGGATCGCCGCCGGGCAGTAGCACCATGCCGGGCATGACGCCGAGCAGCGGCGGTTCCCCGGCTGGTTCCAGTGGTTCGATGCCGTCAGGTTCCGGGGCCGCACCCGGCAGTGGATCGTCCCCAGGTTCCTCGCCATCGGGGATGTCTTCGCCGCCTTCGATGGCAATGGCAACCAGCCCTGTTCCGCCGCCTGCCGCGGGTTGGGGCACTCTGATGCTGGTGATTGTTGGAGTCGCCGGAATCGGTCTCGGCGGACTCATTGGTTGGCTCGCCAGAGACCGGATGGTCCCGCAACAGCCGAAACGCCGATAGTCAGGTCCCATCCGGGAGACGGGACCTACCGTTGGCTGGCCAGTGCCGCCGCCGCACGCACCGCTTCGATCAGGCCGGAGTGTTCCGCCCGGCCCTGCCACGCCAAGTCGAACGCGGTGCCATGCGCCACGCTGGTGCGGATGATCGGCAAGCCCAGGGTGATGTTCACCGCCCGGTGCAGGCCCAGCAGCTTTAGGGCGATGTGTCCCTGGTCATGGTACATCGCCACCACCGCATCGAACTCGCCGGCCGCGGCGCGTGTCATCAAGGTGTCGCAGGGCAGGGGACCTACCAAATCCAGTCCGGCTGCCAAACCCTGTTCGACGGCGGGGCGAATGATGCGCTGCTCCTCATCGCCGAACAGGCCCTGTTCACCGCCGTGGGGGTTCAAGGCCGCCACGCCAACCCGCGGCCGGCCTCCCAGTCCCTGCACTCGCAGTAACCGGCGGGCGACGCCGTCCGCCAACCTTGCCGCGGACACGATGCTGGGCACGGTTATCTGTTCGAAGACGTTCCGCAGGGCCGTGTGCAACGTCACGTGCACCACGCCCAAGCCCACGCGGCCGTGAATGGCTGGACCGGGCGTCAGGTACAGCATCATGGCGAATTCTCGCACACCACAGCGTTCCGCCAACAACTCGGTGTGACCGGGGTAATGGTGACCCGCCGCCCACAGTGCGGCCTTGTTCAGCGGAGCCGTGACGATGCCGGCCACGCGGCCTGCCAGGGCGAGGTCGATGGCCACCAGCAGCGCGTCGTAAGCCGCCTGACCACTGCGGGCATCAACGACTGCGGGCGGGACGTGCTCGGCATCCGCGGAGCCGCACGTCAGGCAGGGCAGGGCAGGGGGGCAGGAGCGGGCTTCATCCGGTGTCCCGACTTCGACAATCTGGACCGGGCTGCGAAGCAGTCGTGCTGCGCGCCGTAAGATCTCCGGTCGGCCGATCACCACCGCCCGGCAAGCTTCGTGAAATTGCGGATCCGCCCAGGCGCCGACAATGGTCTCCGGCCCGACGCCCGCCGGGTCGCCCAGGGTGATGGCCAATAACGGTTTGGTGAGGGATGGTGTGGCGTCTGTCATGTCCGCATTCTATCGCGAAGCTTGACGGGAGACAGCAGGGTGTTGCTGACCCAAACGCCGGATGCGAACAGCAGAGAACTCACGCGTCCGCGGCGTGTCGATCAGAGCCGCGGGCGGTATAATGGGGCGAGCTTTCCTGGTTGGGATCGAGCGTCTGTAGTTGCAAGGGGTCTGCGCACGCCGCTGGGGTCTTGGTGGTGCAGCGGGTATCATCGTGCTGAAGCGCCCAGCGATTAGTCATCCAGAAATTAGGTGTCATTGGGCAGGGGGGCGCGCAGGGCAGGGAAGGGAACAGCTAATGCGAGCGTGTGTGCAGCGGGTCAGTCAGGCAAGTGTCACGGTCAACGGCGAAGTCGTCGGCCAGATCGGTCGCGGGATGCTGGTCCTGTTGGGCGTCACGCACGAGGATGAACAACGCGACGTGCAGTACCTGGCCGAGAAGATCACCGGACTGCGGATTTTCGAGGACGCCGAGGACAAGATGAACCGCTCGCTGCGGGATGTGGGTGGAGCGATGCTGGTGGTCAGCCAGTTCACGCTGCTGGGCGATTGCCGCCACGGGCGCCGGCCGAGTTTCACGGCCGCCGCAGCACCGGATCAAGGCGAACAACTGTACGAGGCTTTCGTCGCCGAGGTACAGCGACTCGGTGTGCCGGTTGCCACCGGACGCTTCCGAGCACACATGGATGTGGCCTTGATCAACGACGGACCGGTGACTCTGATCCTGGATAGTAAGAAGGCCTTCTAGCCGATTCCGAGGCCGGTGAAGCGGGGTAGGGGGGAGGCTCGGGCGGGCTCTGGGTGTTTCCGCCCGGAAGCGCTGGCGCCACAGATTGTTGGACCGCGTCGATAGCGTTCCCGGTTCCGAAAGCTGGCGGCGCCAAGTTGCCGCTCTCGCCTTGGGGCAGGGCATCCAAACGTTCAAACATCGCGGCCGGCGAATTGGCTGAAGCGCCCTTATGACGCAGCAGGGTGTGGAACATCTGCTTGCCGTGATCGGCCGCGCTGGCAAACCACGCGTTGGCCGACTGCGGCAATTCGCCCTGGTCCACGTTGAGTTGCTTCATCAGATAGGGATCGCAGATCACGAAGGCGAGCAGTGCGGTCAGCTTGCCATACACCGAGATATTCGACCAGAGGCTGAGGGTGGTGTATAACTTCAACGCCGTGCCGAAAGAACTCTTGAGACGCGGGATGCCACGGCTGACTTCCACGCTCCACAGCTCGTCCATGACCAGATGACACAGGAAGCCCAGCACCACTCCGCTCGCCTTGAACAGCCGAATCTCCAGGATATCGCCGGAGACCAGGATGAACGCCAACAAACCAGCCACCGCTGCGGCGGGGATGCTGTGCCACATGCCGCGGTGCACGGTGTAGTGGCGGAAAATGGCACCCACCACATAGCGGATGAACATGTAGCACGCCGCAATCGCTAGCACCGCTTGCTCGTGTTGTAGTCCGAGTTGGTGGAAACGCGGGATCATCAGGGCCGGCACCACGGCCGCTAGCAGACAGAGGATCTCTCGGGCGGGCTTGCCGGAGGCGCTGTCCAAATCCGGCAACATGCCCGACACGCTGCAGGCCAGGCCCGCCACCGCACAGGTCGGCCAGGGCACGCCGTAGGCGTACCCCGCGGCTCCGTAGCCGATGCCACACAGCGTGCTTCCGGTCATGTGTGCTTTGAAACCTGCCATGGTTCTTGGTCCGTGGTTCTTGGTCCGTTGTCCGTTGTCCGTGGGAGGGCGTACCACAACTGGGGTGGCGAGTCGGATGCGTCAACTCCTCAATGAGCACGTCCGATGCCGTTGCCGAATCATCAGGGTTCCGACGCCCCCCGCTCGCGTTATGAGTTGCGTACACTCGCGTTACCGCGGGGGGAACTATAACCAGGCGAGCCGATCCCTCCAAGATCAACACCGGTGTTTCGTATCCCGCGACCGACGGCTCACCTCAACGCTGACGGCCGACCGCTGAATGCTGATAGCTGCCCCCTGGCGTCCGACAGCCCACCCTTGGGCTGACAAGAACACGGGTTTCGGAACGGAAAGGACAAAAAAATTGATCACAAAAAAATGTTCCTTGGGAACGTGGGATTCCTTCCATCTTTTTGTCATCAATCTTTTTGTCTACCGGCACGAAAGCAGGATGAACTTTGGGTTCACTCCGTTCTCCCGTTTTCTCACCCCTGACCCCTGACCCCTGACCCCTGACCCCTGACCCCTGACAACTGACCCCTGACCCCTGACAACTGACAACTGACAACTGACAACTGACAACCATCCCGCAATCGCTCTTCGCCGCCGCAGTCCCAATGGCTATACTTCCTCCCCTGTACTTCCCTGCCTTGGAGACGATCGGGAGACGCCGACATGGAGACCTATGACCTGATCATGCTAGCCGTGCTGGCAGTCGCCACGATTCTCGGAGCGCGCAAAGGGCTGGCGTGGCAGGTCGCCTCCGTGGCTTCGATTTTCGCCAGCTACTACGTCGCCTATCATTTTCGCGCGCCGGTCGCCCAGCAGATCCGTGTCGAGGCGCCCTGGAATACATTCGCCGCGATGCTGGTCTTGTACCTCGGTTGCTCGTTGGTGATCTGGCTGGCCTTTCGCCTCCTCTCCGGCCTGTTGGACAATCTGAAGTTGCAGGACTTCGACCGGCACGCCGGGGCCACGTTGGGGCTGGCGCGCGGGGTGCTCTGGTGCGTGATCATCACCCTGTTCGCCGTGACCTTGCTGGACGAGTCCAGTCGGCAGGCCATCGTGCGGTCGCGTTCCGGTCACTACATCGCCATCTTGCTTGACCGATCCGAGGCGATCATGCCGGAGGAGCTTCATCAAGTGCTCGACCCGTACGTGCGGACGTTGGACGAGCGGCTAGACGAGGTCCCACGTTTCTCGCAGGTGCCCACAGGGGCGGATCTGTAGCTACGCGAAAGACGTCGGAAATCGTCCGCCGTTTTCCGCCGCCGACGGCGTGCAATTGACGGAGGACGCGAGCTCAGGCGTGACCGTTTGTCGCTCGCTGGCGGCGACGGTTGCGGCCCTTGGAGGCGAATTTGGCGGGTCGGACAGGCAAATGGCGGATCCTGCGAATTCCCGGGAAAAACCGGGTCCATAACCGAACATAAGAAACATTATCGGACGTTGGAAAGCGGTTTCCGGCGGGATTCCAGGCGTTCGTGAACATCGCTTCCCTGCGGCTTTGGCGAGCGGTCTGGCAGCCGTGAATCTTGGCCGGCCCGGGATGTTTCTTGAGCCGCTGGACGGCTGTCCGGCGCTGACCCTTGCGTCCTCTGGACGCGGCCTCCGAGTCCGGTTCGCGCGGCGCCGAGGAAGGACGCTCCGCACCGCCGTCGGATTCGGTTTGCGAGCGGCGCGCGGCGCGCCAAGAAAAGCGAATCTCGGGACCTCGGGAAACCGTTCCGATTTCGATTCCGGCCGGCGCGGTGAAGCGGATCCGCAAGTCGCACACACGGCGAGCCAGGGTTCGGCGTCGTGTCGGGTACGTCCGGTATCGTGAGCGTTGTGCTGGGCCGCGAGCTGTCGAAGACGGCGATGATCACCGACTGGGGAACCATCCGGTTTTGAGTGTACGAAATAGACCTGCGGTGTGGGGTGGTGTTGCGTCCGGGAACATGGCGGCGGTTCTGGCGGTGGTCGGCCAGAGTCCGGCCGCAAGCTGCGTGAACGACGCGGATGACCACGCGGCCATCATCCGCCAAGATTCGATTCCCGACCCTGCAGGCCGCTGCGGTCGATCCGTTTGTACTGGCAACTCGTCGGCCTGACGTTAATGGTCGTGGAAGGTAGACCGAGAACGAGTCACAGGAATCGGCGGAACTCGTCCACCGTCAAGCCCGCGTCCCGTACGATCCCGCCCATGGTGAAGCCCTTAACGGGATTGTGGCGGGGGATGGTCACCTGCCGAGTGCCATCGCTCATCACAATATGTTTGCCCTGCCGGATGATCCGGAAACCGGCCCGCTCCAGAGCCCGCACGGCAGCCTGATGGTTGATGCCTGGAATCCCGACCACGTCTATACGCCGACCTCAACTTCACGCACTTCCGCCTCGCGGCATTGATCCTGCAAGGCGGCAAGATACTCGTCGATCGCATCCCGGATGTTAGCCAACGCCTCGTCCTCCGTGTCACCTTCGGACCAACAGCCAGGAAGCGCCGGTACCGATACGCGGATGCCTTCATCGGTTCTGTGAAGAACAACTTGGTAACGCATGATTCCTTCGTCCTTACTCCTTCGCCGTTGGCGTCTCGGTGTCTTCCAGATACACGCCCATGCGGCGGAACTTTTGGTAGCGGGCTTCGACCACCTTGTCCAACGGTGTGGCGAGCAGTTCGCGGAGTGTCCGGAGCAAGTAGACCTTCAGCCGGGCGGCCATTTGGTGATGGTCGCGATGAGCGCCGCCGAGCGGCTCCGGAATGACGTGGTCGACGACGCCCAGACCGAGCAGGTCCTTGGACGTGAACCGCAGCGCCTTGGCCGCCCGCTCGGCGTACTGGGGACCCTTCCAGAGAATGCCGGCGCAGCCTTCGGGACTGATCACCGAGTAGTAGGAGTGCTGGAGCATGGCCACCCGATCACCGACGCCGATGCCCAACGCGCCGCCGCTGCCGCCTTCGCCGATGACCACACAGATGATCGGCGTCCGCAGTCGCGACATCTCGTACATGTTCTCGGCGATCACCCAGGCCTGGCCTCGCTCTTCGGCCCCGATCCCCGGATAGGCGCCGGGCGTATCGATGAACGTGATCACGGGCAAACCGAATTTCGCCGCCAGTCGCATCTTGCCCAGGGCCTTGCGGTAACCTTCGGGGTGCGCGCAGCCGAAATAGCAAGTGGTGCGTTCCTTGTACGTGCGGCCTTTCTGGTGGCCCACGACCAGGACCTTGTACCGGTCCAGCTTGGCGAACCCCGTAAACATCGCACGGTCGTCGCCGAAGTGCCGGTCGCCGTGCAACTCGACGAACTCTTCGAAGGCCAGGGCCAGGTAGTCCGCCGTGTACGGACGGTTCTTATGCCGCGCGACCTGGACCGTCTCCCAGGGTCCCAGGTTCTCGTAGATCCTGCGGGTCACTTCGGCCAGTTCGCGGCGCAGACGGCGAATCTCGTTCTCGGTCTCCGGGCGGCCGTCGGCGTTTTTCACCAAGGCATGCAGACGCAACTCCAATTCGAAGATCGGCTGTTCGAACGCCAAGCCGGGTGTGGGTGCTTCCATAGTCCGTTTATCTTTCTTCGCGGTCTTCATCCGCCGTGCGTGCCTGGGGCAAATTCTTCAAAGCGTCGGCATCCGTGATCGGCCCGACATCCAGTTCCGATAGCTTGATCTTCGGCGGCTGCGGCTTCTTGTTGAAAATCCGTACGTCTTTGAAATCCTGCAGGGCATCCCACATGGTCTGCGGCCGGCTCTCCGGCTTCTTAGCCATCATGCGGCGAAGCAGGTCGGCGCACTCGCGGGTCACTTCTTTGTTGTAGACGATGACCGAGGGGACCGACGATTTGATGTGCTTCTCCAACAGGTCGTTCGGTGACGAGCCGGTATAGGGCGGCCGGCCAGAGAGTAATTCAAAGATCACGCAGCCCAGTTCATACACGTCGCTACGGCCGTCCAGGGTCTTGCCCCGAATCTGCTCCGGCGACATATAGCTGCGCGTGCCACGCACCGTGCTCTTACGCTTCAAGAAGCCGAACAGGTCGCGTTTCTTCGGCCGCTGCGCGATCGTGAAGTCGATCAGCTTCAGGTTGCCGTCGTCGTTGACCAACATGTTATCCGGCTTGATATCGCAATGGACCCAGCCTTTTTCGTGCAAGTAGTGCAGGGCATGGCACGACTGGTGGATGATCTTTTCCGCCACCCATGCCAGCGGACCGGGACCCTCGCGCAGTACCAGTTTCAAGTTCAGTGCGCTGTACAACTCCATCACCAGAAACGGCGCCTGGTACTGCGTCTCGAAGTCATACACGCGAATGATGTTCGGATGGTTCAGTTCCTTCGTGACCTCGAACTCATGCTTCAAGTAGCTGAGTTCTTCACGGTCATGAGCTAGCTCGACCCGCAGCATCTTCAGCGCGACACGTTCGTCCGGGACGAGGTCGCTCTTCTTCTCGTTGACGGCTTCCCACACCAAACACGCGTGCCCCGCACGAATCAAGCGGGCCATGCGATACGGACCCATGAAGTCGCGAGCTTTTGTCACGCTCAACTCCTGTTGTTACAACGGTCTACTTCCAGCGGCTCTAAGTTTAGACAATGCCGGGAGTTTGTGAAAGTGCGATCGGCGGTTCGGCTCGTGTCGCCCCTGCCAGCAATCGCGAATACAATTTCCGGATCTGCGCGGTCATGTGCTCGTGCCGAAACTGCTCAGTGAAACGTGCTCTCCCCTGTCCGCCCAGACGCTCCCGCAGTGACGCGTCCTCGGCCAGTTGGATCAGGGCCTCTGCTAGCAGTTCGATCTTCCGCGGGGGCACCAAGAAGCCGGTTTCTCCCGGCAGGACCACTTCCCGGGCCCCGTCGACATCGTAACTGACCACCGGCTTGCCGGCGATCAGGGCTTGAGGCAACGCGCGGGCCAAGCCCTCCCGGAGACTCACGTGGACCAGCACGTCCATCGCGCCGATCAGAGCCGGAATTCGGCCCGGCGACACGAGTCCCGTGAACACAAAGTGGTCGGACAACCCGGCTGTGGCGATCTGCCGTTCCAGGTCCTGCCGCAGCAGGCCGTCACCCACGAGTAGGAACCGGACCTGGGGACACCGCCGAGCGACCTTCGACGCGGCTTGAATCAGATACTCGTGGCCTTTCAGGTGAAACAGGCGGGCGATTTTGCCAATGACCACGTCTTCGTCGCGGAAGCCGAGCTCTGCGCGGACCCGTTGGCGCTGCTCGTTGGCTACCAGGAAGGGCTCGACGTCCATACCGCTATAGATCGTGGTGAACTTCTCGCGCGGCGCGACGCGCGCATCGACCAGCAAATCCGTCATCGCATCGGCGACGCTGATCAAGGCGTGGCACCGGCGCGAGGCGTACGCTTCGCAGTCGCGGAAGACTCGCCTCGCGAGCCAGGACTGGTACGGGTGAAACGGTGCGCCGTGGACCGTGTGGACGATCGCTGGCACGCCCAGCACCTGGGCCGCCCGTCGGCCCAGGATGCCACCTTTGGCACTGTGCGTATGCACCACTTCCGGTCGAAACTCGCGCAGGATGCGCTTGATCGCGTAGTAACTGCTCAGATCTCGCCACGGATGAATCGCGCGCCGCAGCGCGGGTACGCAGGCCAGCGGCACATCCGCCCCCCTGCCCTGCCCCAGCAGTTCGCCCTCGGGACCCAGGGACGGCCCGGTGACCAGCAATACCTCGTCGCCGTAGATGCGGATCAAGTCCTGGCAACACAGGAGCGTGTTCTCCTGGGCACCACCGACAATCATCCGTGTAATCACGTGGGCAATACGCATGGTTCTCGCTGTGTGTAATCCAGGGCTGGGGGGCTGATTTGAATCAGGCACGCTGCTCCGTTCGGCGAAATTCTCCGGTGCCGCTATTATGGGGATGGTTGGCGGCGGGTTCAAGCTCGGCGAGGTAGTGGACCTGCACCAGGAACAGGCCCTGCGGTGGCGCCGTTATGCCGGCCCGTTTGCGATCTTTCGCTGTCAGGACCTCGGCGACCCAGCTCGGCGGTTGCTTCCCGCGGCCGACCGCCGCCAGAGTGCCCACGATATTGCGGACCATATTGTACAGGAAGCCGTCGGCCTCGACTTCCAGCACGATGCGATTCATGGTCTCGCCGTCACAACGCCGGACTGGCAGATCGCTGATCGTGCGGACGCTCGTGACCCGTGCGGATCCGGAAGTCTCGAAGCTGGAGAAATCATGCGTGCCCAGCAAGCTCTGAGCGGCCGTCTGCATGGCCGCGACGTCCAGCCGTTGCGGAATCTGCCAGGCGTACGCGCGGAGGAATACGTCTCGCGTTGGCCCGTCCTGGATGACGTAGCGGTATCGTTTGCGGATCGCATCGCGAATCGCATGGAATCCGGGCGGAGCCTCCCGGATGTCCAGCACCACGATATCCCGCGGCAAATTGGCATTCAGCGCCTTGCCTAACGTAGCGGTGTCCAACCGCGTGTCGCAAGCGAAACTGACCACTTGGGCCAGGGCGTGCACGCCGGCGTCGGTGCGTCCGCTAGCCACCGCTCGCACGGACGTTCTCAGAATCGTGCGCAGGGCGCGTTCCAGTTCACCTTGGATCGTGCGATCGTTGGCCTGAACCTGCCAGCCGGCGTACGCGGTGCCATCGTAGGAAAGTGTTAGTTTGAACGTCCGCACAGCCCCCCTGCCCTCCCCTGCCCTGCCCTGCCCTGTAGGTCAGGCTTTCCAGCCTGACGTGAGCGAATTGTGTCAGACCGGAAAGCCAGGACCGACTCCGACTGCCATCCAAAGCATAGCCATCGGCAGACCGTACCGAAACCACCCGCTTCCCGACACCCGCTTCCCGACGCACTGCCCCCCCACGGCGCTGGCCAACTGACTTGTCGCCTGCGGCTTGTCGCTGGTAGAATACGCGTAGGAATGGAGGCGAGAGACGTTCTTCCGAATCGTGCGCAACCGGTCGCCCTCGGAATGTAGCTGAATTCGCCAGAATTCAGGTCCTCGCCCTCGAAAAACCCCTGAATTCTGGCGAATTCAGCTACGATTCTGGGCCCTTACTATCTCGTGCGAGGAAGACCGGTTGCGTCCTTCCGAATCGTGGTCGGTCGGAACTCCGTTAGGCGGTCAGCCAAAACCTTTGAATTGGGAAAATGGATATGGGCACGTTCTGGGCAAGCGGTCGCGTCGGCCACACGGTTGATCGTGAGAACTAGTCCGAGATTCCAAAATTACTGGTGGACACGGGAAGCGAATACACTTGGCTCCCGAAACAAACGCTCGAACAACTGGGAATCCAACGGGAAAAAAAGGATCTCACCTTTGTGATGGCCAACGGCGCCAAGATCACGCGCACAGTGGGATTCGCCATTCTCTACGTAGAAGACAACTTCACGGTTGACGAGGTTGTGTTTGCCGAGGAAGGTGATCTACTACTGCTTGGGGCCAGGACGCTGGAAGGCTTAAATTTGACCGTCGATCCCAGGCTTAAGAAACTGGTAGCTGCAGGGCCTCTGCCAGCGGCGGCCGGGGCCCCGGTTTTGGCCAGGTTACCCACATAGGGACCATCGTCCAAGAATCGGAATTGCCCCGCACGGATGGCAGAGCCAGAGCACGGATGAATGGCCAACCTGCTCACACATCGTCCGACGCTTCCTGTTCCAACAGAACCTTCAGAATCTCGCCCAGGCCTGCGGCGTCGCAAATCATCCGCGTTAGGTCAGCCGTCCTTCGGCCTTCAGCAACTCGGCGATCAGCACGGCGCCGCCAGCGGCGCCCCGCACGGTGTTGTGGCTGAGGGCGATAAACTTGTAGTCGAACAGGTTGTCCTCCCGCAAACGCCCCAACGCCACGGCCATGCCGTTACCCAAGTCGCGGTCCAAGCGAGTCTGCGGGCGATTATCTTCTTCGAAGTACTGCAGAAACGGCTGCGGTGCGGACGGCAACTTGAGCTGCTGCGGCTTGCCAGCGAAGTCGGCCCAGCGTTGGCGGATCAGATCCATGGACGGCTTCTTGGCGAAGCTCACGGAGACCGCGGCCAGATGACCGTCGGAGACCGGGACGCGGATACATTGAGCCGACATCACGGGGCTTTCGGCCGGGACGATCTTCCCGCCTTCGAGGTGGCCCCAGATCTTCAGCGGTTCGCGCACGCTCTTGTCCTCTTCGCCGCCGATGTAGGGAATCACGTTGTCGACCATTTCCGGCCAGGTCGCCAGCGTCTTGCCGGCACCTGAGACCGCCTGATACGTGCACACGACGGCCCGTGTGGGCTGGTGATCGGCCAGCGCGTGAAACGCAGGCACGTAAGGTTGAATCGAGCAGTTCGGTTTGACCACCACAAAGCCGCGGCGCGTGCCCAGGCGGCGGCGTTGGGCGGCGATGACATCCAAGTGTTCGGGGTTGATCTCGGGCATGATCATGGGCACGTCGGGCGTCCAGCGATGGGCCGAGTTGTTGGACACTACCGGACACTCGTGCCGAGCGTAGGCGTCTTCAAGATCTCGGATGGGCTGTTTGTCCATGTCCAGCGCACTGAAGACAAAGGCGACTTGCGAGCTGATCGCCTCCACGGATTGGACGTCGACCACGTTCAGCTTCGCGACGGAGGCCGGAATATCGGCGGGCATCGCCCAGCGGCCAGCCACAGCTTCCGCGTACGGCTTGCCTGCCGACCGCGGGCTGGCGGCCACGAAGACCACTTCGAACCACGGATGATTCGCCAGCAAATGCACAAAGCGTTGGCCCACCATGCCGGTGGCCCCCAGAATTCCGACTCGCAACTTGGTCATCATTCACTCCCCTGCTCACACGGATCTCAGGTCGCGGCTGGCCGCTCGAAACGGCTCGCCGACGAGCCGATCCCCACTTGGCCAGAGCATACCGTCGGATGCGTGAAAAGGCAACCCGCGGAAAAAACGATCGGCTCGGCCCTCGACCGGCGACGAGCCATCTTCATTGACCTGAGGCGGCCGATGGCGGTATCCTCTGAAGACGGCCTAAGTACGAGCGCTCAGGCCGCTGTGAACTGCTGTTCAATCTGGAGCGATCAGCCGATGGCCGAAACCAAGCTGAACAAACGCCATTTGAAGCAGGCAATCAAGGAAGCGATGGTCGAGGCATTGCAGGAACAACGCGACTTGCTGCACGAGGTGTTTGCGGAGGTACTGGAGGACTTCGCCCTGGCCGAAGCGATCCGGGAAGGTCAAAGGACGAAGCTCATTTCGGGCGACGAGGTCCGCCGTATCCCGCAGAGCACGCCATGAAAACAAGCTTCCGCACGAGCTTTGCGAGGGATCTGAAGAAGCATGGGGATTCACCACGACACTCACCCTCGACGTACCGAGCGATGTGGAGCGAGCGTTGCGGGAACAGGCGCAGGACAAGGGGCAAACCATGGCTAAGTACGTGGCGGCGTTGCTGGCCCAGGTGGCAACCGTCCGCCCTAGACTCAGCTCGGGGCCACAGGCCACGAATATCGCGACGCGATTAGCGGCCCTAACGCGGATTGGTTCGTATCACACCCGTGGCGAGTGGCCGCCCTTGTCCGATGACGCCATCGCTCAGAGTTACTCCGAGCGAGAGAACGCTCAACTGTGAACCGGTGCCTGCTGGACACCGGCGTCTTGTTGCGAAGCGTGGACCCCGCTTTCACGTGCCCGGGTACAAGCGGTTCACGCTCAATTCCACTTCCTCGCGATCACCCAAGAACGTGGCCGCGAAGAACTGGAGAAACCTAGCAAAGCCCAAAATGGGCCGACGCAGGCTGCCGGAAGTGAAGCCGACCCAGGCTGACCATTCACGCAGTTCTTGGGTAGTCGCGATCCGGAGCGAAACCTCGGCATAGCGGAGCGGGACGGAGACCAGCCCCACGCCCGATCCCACCCCTGTCGGCGCGTCTGTCAGATCGACGCCGATGACGTTAGCCAGGGACTCGGGAAACACCGTATCGTCCGCAGCCGTGTCGAGAATCGCCTCCCGAACACGACTACCCCTCGGCCCCACAATGGTCACGGCGATTAAGGGACGCGGTCGCACGGTTCGTCCACCGAGCGGAATGATCAACCTGCCGGTGGGGCTCAATTGGTAGCGGAAACGCAGGCTCATCCGAGGAAGACCTCATCCGGTGGGTCCACATAGCCGATGACGACAGCCGCCGGATTGATGCCTGCCGCGGCCAGCTGGTGCTCCACCAACTCGGCATCCGTCCCGTGGGCCAGAATCCGCATCCCATCGGGGCTCCAAGCGACGTATTGTCCCGCATACGGGGCCAACTCGTTGGCCGGGAACCGGCTGCGGTTCTCCGAATACGACCGCACATCCAGCATCAGGCACTTTTCAAGTTCCCTGATCATCTCCGTTCTCCCAGTCGAATGGACGTCGGTGCTCTATGCTTTGGTTCATCCTGGCATTTGGACGTCCCTTTGGCAAGCCTCGACAGCCAACCGCCGGCTGCCTTCCGCCACAAGTTGACCTTCCCATCGGCTTCCTTTCCACGATTTGGAAATGAAGACAGGACAGGAAAATGGGGGACAGGAAGATGAAAGCAGGCATTCATTTTCCTGTCCCTCATTTTCCTGTCCGAAACACACCCCACCATGAACTGCCCTACATGACGGCTGGCTGGACTGCGGGAACCCCAGTGTCCCCGGCTTCTCCCAGCCTAGCGGGGCGAGGGCTGGGCTTTCACGTCGTCGACCGAAAATTGGCCGGTGGCGCCGAACAGGCCGATCCGCAGGATCGCCTCGCGGGCCGTGGGCGGGACGCGAATCGTCTTGGTGACGCGTTGCCAGTCGGAGCTGCCCAGAAACGGTCCTACACCCTGGAATCCGAGGTCTTTGCGGTTCTGGTCGTAGAATGAAATACCGGGCATGGGCTCCTCGTCGCGACTCCGGCCCCGCTGCACGGTGTCGGATTTCACACGCAGGGAGAACTCCAGGCTGGCCACCACCTGTCCGTCGATCGGGAAGCCTTGCAGGACGTGCGCCGACCGGCCTGGTTCCTGGTTGCGGAACGTGAGGTACTGCTCGCCCTCGGGCGCCGTCTTGTCCGCGACCACGGTGGCCTGTCGCTCGTAGTAGAAACCGGGCACGATGTCCGGCTTGTCGGTCGGCTGCTCGAAGTTCCCGTTCACGATCCGCGGATGCGCCGGGTCCGGTTTCACCTGCCGCCGATCCTCGGCAGCGCCCGTCATGGGGACGAACAGGGTCGGCCGCAGGGCCTCGATTTCCAGCTTGCCATTTTTCTTACGGAGCAGGTTCATCACCTGCTGGTAACGCTCGCCCACGGGGATCATCATCAGCCCGCCTTCGGCTAACTGGTCGAGCAGCGGCTGGGGTACCTTTTCGGGCGAGCAGGTCACCACGATCTTGTCGAACGGCGCGTGTTCTGGCCAGCCCAAGAAACCGTCGCCGACTTTGACAAACACGTTGGTGTAGTTCAAACGCTTGAGGGTGCGTGCGGCCTTCTGCCCCAACGGTTCCACGATCTCGATGGTGTAGACCTCCTTGACCAGCGGACTGAGTATGGCCGCTTGGTAGCCGCTGCCGGTGCCGATCTCCAGCACCTTGTCGGTGGGCTGCGGATCAAGCGTTTCGGTCATGTACGCCACAATGAAAGGCGAGGAGATGGTTTGACTCTCGCCGATCGGCAGAGACATGTCGAAATAGGCCTGCGCGCGATACTGGGCCGGCACGAACTCGTGACGGGGCGTGGCCAGCGAGGCTTTCAGTACACGCGGATCTTTGACGCCTGCGCCGGCGATGTTTTCCTCGACCATGCGGCGGCGAGCTTGTTCCAGTTGAGACGTCGTCTGGGCGGCGAGTGCAGCGGGCCAGGCGGCGATGACCAGCCAGATCCACAGCCGCCCGCGTGCCGTGGCGGCTCTGGTGTTGCGCGCCCCCCTGCCCTGCCCTGCCCTGCCCTGTGGCCCCGCTGCCAAACGCGATGAACGATCCATGACTGTCTTCCTATTCGAATCTTGGTGGCAGAGCCTCGTAACCAGAGCGATGCTTCTCGTTCCGACGCTCTGCGTCGGAACGCAAGCCACGGACGCTCTGCGTCCTTGGGCAGACGACGCGGAGCGTCGAGACACTTGCGTTCCCACGCAGAGCGTGGGAACGAGAGCGCAATCCATGACTGTTTTCCTTTCACCTTACAGAATACGCAGGCCTTTTGGCAACGCCTCGCCGAACACCCGGCCCTGTTCTTCCCTGTCGAGCGTGCCGCCCTCGCGGACCAACTGCAGGAAATGGGCCGGCGCTTGGTGATCCTCCAGCCAGGCGAGTACTTCCTCGCGCAACTTCTGCGGCACATCGCGATAGCGGTCGTCGGCCCGCCTGGCCAATTGCATCACGGCCAGCTTGTCGACTTCCGACGCCTCCCGGACGCCCATCAGTTCCTCCAGCCACCGCGCGGCGACGTCCGCGGAGACCACGGTGTTCAACGGCCCGTAGACGGGAATGCGCGCCCCGATCCGGCCCACGGTCCACACCACGGCGCCGCGGACCGGCTGGAGGACACGCTTGTTCAGCAGTTCGACCAGCATGTCGCCCAATTCGATTTTGACCGCCGTGTCCAACAGTTCCAGCGCGCCGAGCAGTCGCCACATCTCCGCGGACTGCTGTGGGGTCAGGCTCAAGTCGCCGCCGCCCCTGCCGGTAGTCGAGCGGCGGTGCAAGCCGCGTACGGAGGCCAGCAGCGGATCGGCCAGCGCCCGCTGCTGGCCGGCGGAGAAGCCTCCGGCGATCCGCCGCCACAAGATCCACGACTCGGTGCGCGTCCCCACGGCGTTGTGTGCCAGCCGGCCCTGCACCGTGCGCCACGTCTCGCTGACCCGCCAGTCGTCCACGGCCAAGCCGTAACCGGGCCGCAAGGCGTAGCCCAGCAGGTTCAGCCAGCGGGCTTCGTGCTCCGGGCTTTTCCGGCGGCCGGCCTCGCCATCGATCAGCGCTTCCCAGATGCGGCGGAGCAACGACATGGGCCACTCGTCACGTTCCATGCCCAACGCCGCCGCCAACCGCTTGACCAGACCTAGGGGGGCGTCTTGCTTGTCCTGGCCGCCCGCGTGAAACGTCGCCTCAATCAAACGTTCGCACTCGCGCCACGCAGCCTCCTCCACGAATCCCTCGCCCTCGCCGGAGGTCTGCTGAGCGTCCAGATCGGTCTGCGTGGCGGAACGCACGTCGAACTGCAGCCGCCAGCTCCGCTCTGAGCCGACCTCGCTGCACCACAATTCCAGCGTGCCGATCTCCGTCAGCCGCGCGTGCAAGTGGACCGAGATCGAACCGGCTTGTTTCTTGCCTCGCGTCTTCAAAGCGGTGCGAATCGGCGGCAGCGGCGTCATCTGTTCGCGGTCGATCGGCAGCAGTTCGCCCGCCTGATCGGCCAGTCGCGTGCTGGAAACGTACAGCGGGAATTCCACGGGCTGGTGGATCAGCAGGTCGAAGCGGCGTTGGGTCAAGGCAATCTCTTGCCCAGGTTCGGCATTCCCTGGCACTAGGCAGACGGCAACCGGCGACGCGCTCTCGACGCCGATGTAATAGGTCCGCGCCAGACCGGCAGCGATGCGCACCCCCCTGCCCCGCCGCACCGCGCCGTAGTACGCCGCGCCGCGGGCCACCGCCAAGTCCAGCCGCGCGTTGTCCAGCACGAGGGGCGACCAGCCGGAGTCGCCATCCCGGAACCACGCGGTCAGTACGTCCAGCACGCGTTGGCGGATCAGCGGCGAGGCGAACACACCGCCGTTGAACAGCACGATATCCGGACGAGCCGGGTCGGCCCCCCCTGCCCTGCCCTGCCCTGTCCGCGGAGTGACCAGCTGGGCGGGTGAGGCTGCGGCCGAGCTGGCGATTGACGGCTCGGCAGGAGCCTCGCCCTCCCGAGCCTCGCCCTCCCGAGCCTCGCCCTCCCGAGCCTCGCCCTCCCGAGCCTCGCCCTCCCGAGCCTCGCCCTCCCGAGCCTCGCCCTCCCGCGGGTCCGGAGCGTACGGTAGACCAAACTCGCGAAACCCGGACTGTTGTTTCTGCGGCTTGTCTGCCAGTCCGACAAACGGGAAGAAGCCGTCGAGCAGGACCCGCCGCGCAGCCTCGCGATCCAACTCGACGCGCAGACCGCCGCCAATCAGCTGTGCGCCGGAACCCGGCAAGATGAAGCTCAGTTTTTCGCCGCGGCCGTCGGAAAGGAGGTCCTCCTTCAGCCGCTGGCAGAGGCGGACCAGGACATCCCACTGGTGCGGCAGCAGCGGGCCAGGCAACGTGCCCTCAATGTACTTGGCCAGCGCCCCGTCGAGGTTATCGCCGCCCAGGATCAAGTGTTCCCCCACCGCGACGCGGTGAAACTGCACCTTACCCCCTTCACCGCGGCGCACGCGGATCAGCGTAAAATCGGTCGTCCCACCGCCGATGTCGCACACCAGGATCTTTTGTCCGGGCGCGACGCGTTGCTCCCAGTCGGTCTCGTGCGCGTCAATCCACGCGTAGAAAGCAGCCTGCGGCTCCTCGATCAACACCACCCGCGGCAGTCCGGCGGCGGCCGCCGCCTGGACCGTCAGTTCGCGAGCCAGTTCGTCGAACGAGGCGGGCAACGTGACAACTAAGTCCTGTGTCGCCAACGGTTCGTGTGGAAAGCGATGGTCCCAGGCGTCGCGGAAGTGTCGCAGGAAACGCGAGCTGACTTCGACCGGCGACAGTCGCTCGACATCCGCTGCCCCGTGCCAGGGTAACAGTTCCGCAGTCCGATCCACGCCGGAATGGCAGAGCCACGACTTGGCCGAAGTGATCAGCCGGCCCGGCCGCCGTGCGCCGTAATCACGGGCGAAGCAGCCCACCGCAGCGGCCGGCTCCTCGCGACTCCAGGGCAACCGCAGTGCGCCGGCGGCCAGTTCGCCGCTGGTCGGCTGATAATGACAGGAGGGCAACGTCTCGCGGGCCTCGACCTGACCGGCGTCCACCAACTGCGGCGTGGCGAACGTCCGCACCCGCCAGACCTCCTCGCTGGTATCGACGTAACTCACGGCCGAGTTCGTCGTGCCCAGGTCGATGCCCACCAGGTAGCGGCTGGGCTGTTCGAGTTCATTAACCAAACGTTCCTGCGTCGCCATGTCGAACTAGTGGTCCTGCACCGCGGCGGGTGGCTCGTGACTGTGCTGGTGGTCCGGTTCGAGGAACCCGATGGCGTAGGCCAACGCCACGCCCAACAGCAGGGCGGCGGATAGCTTGAACCGGTCGTGAGTGTGGAAATGGACTTCGGGCAGAATGTCGGCCAGCGAGATGCAGAGGAAGACTCCAGCCGCGAAGCCCAACGAGGTGCCGATCACCAGCCGTTGCGTCTCCGCGAGTTGTTGGACACCCAGATAGAAGCAGATGGCCCCCACCGCACACATCAAGGCGAACAGCACGTTTACCACCCGTCGGGCTTGTGGTGACCACCCGCCGGTCGCCATCACGGACGTGATGGACATGGCATCCAGCGGCTTGTGCAGCAGCACCGCCAGGAACGTGCCGAGGCCCAACAAAGGCAGTCCAGGCTCCCCGGCATGGCGCTGGGCCGACACGCTGGCCGCCAGGGCCATGCCATCAATCAACGTGTGCAGCGACAGGCCGGCGTACAGCCCGATCCAACTGTACGGATGCCGGTGCGTGTCGCAACACTCGCCTTCGGTGGGATCGTGACTGTGGTCATGGTCATGGTGGGCACAGGGCTGCTCTGCCGGCTCGTGGCGGCAGACGCTGGCTTCCTCGACCGGCCCGTGCTGGTGGACCTGAAAGGCCCGGATCAGCAGGAACATGGTCAACAGGCCGACCAACGCCGACATGGCCGTCTGGTCCAAGGAACCGGTCTCGGTGGCCGAATGCGGCAACATGTGCAGCAGAGCGACGCCGAGCACGAGGCCGCCGACGAAACTCATAACCAATTGCATCCGCGTGTGCGTCAGACGCAGCAGCGAAGGCAGCATCCCGCCTAGAAACGAGGCGGCGGCCACGAGCAGACAGTAGATGATGATCAGGATCGTCGGCCACATGGTGTCACTTGGCTCAGGGGACTTGCTGGTTGTGCGTGTTTCAGCCCCACTGCTGTAAGTATCTTGTAAACCCTCGTTCCCAGGCTCTGCCTGGGAACGCACTGCCTTGCCGGCTCCGCCGGCCTGCTTGCGAGGCGGAGCCTCGCGTCCAGTGGGTTACGAGGCAGAGCCTCGTAACCAGAGCGATTCAGGGATTTTGGACCATGCAATGATGTTCACAGCCGCGGTGCTTTCGCCCCCATCGTATATGCATTTGCCGCCGCTCCACAAGCGGCCCTGACTAATTCCGCGTCGCCGTCTTGACCGCCGCTGCATCTCGGCCGGCTCCGCGGGAGCGTCGCCCTCCCATTTCCCTCTCATTCCCCTGCCCTCTCATTCCCCTGCCCTCTCATACCCCTGCCATCCTCTCCCCTGCCCTGCGGTGTCACCCAGGGGCTGGCGATGCTAGCGCCTTCGATCGAAGCCATCGCGCGAAACATGGGGAACCATTCCGGATGTGCGGCGTCTACACCTGTGCGTAGAACTGAGAGGCGACCGGCCTCGAAGCGGAGAACCGAGGGCCGAGGTACGGAACAAGGGGAGAAGCGATGGATACCAGGAACGAATTGGTGGCGATTCTCGCACGGCTGGACCAACTGGCCAGCGCCGAAGAGCACGTGGGGAACTGTGACGCCGCCGAACTGCTCGCCAGTATTGCAGAGCACACGGAGCACGTGCTGGGAATGGCGGAACTCGCCCCGAAGCCCGCAGGCTACGACCGAAACGAACTCGCTTGTTGAGCGACCAAACGTCGGCACAAGCGACTTGTGGCGGCGGTTGTCGCCTTGGGTTTTCACCATCTTGCTGGGACACGAAAATAGTGACCGACCAATTTAATCCGCATCACGAATGGCTGGGCCTGGATCGGCAGTTACGGCAGCCGAACTATTACGAGCTCTTGGGAATCCGGGAATCCGAACAGGATGCGGCGGCGATTTCCGGCGCCGCGGTGGCTGCGTTAACGCGTGTGCGACGGGTCAAGCCCGGCCCACGGGCGGCGCAGCTAGTACGTTTGTTTGAGGAAATCCTGGCTGCCAAGAAGTGTTTGAGTGATCCCCCGAAGCGGGCTGCGTACGATCAAGGGCTGCGGGGATTTCGTCCGGCTGCCGCTACCGCTCCCCGTCGTCCGGCACCACGGACCAAGCTGGCCCCGCTGCCAGTCCCGATCGCCGCGGTCGCAGTGCCGGTCGTGCCGATGGCCACTCCCAACGCGGTGGTGACGTTGCCGCCGGAACTGACGGGGGAATTGCCCGCCCCGCGTTTTCAGCCAGCCGCCGCGGGGCTGAACACTGACGAGCCGTTGGCTGTTGCCTGGCCGTGCCGGCCTAAGTCCACCTGTGGCAGACGGCGGCCCCACGCCGTGGCCGTCAGGAAACGGAGCAGGGCCGCTCAGGGGCTGGCTCTGCCCATTTCGATTGCGAGCGTGCTCGTGGTCGCCTTAGTGGGAATCCTGCTCGCCGCGCTGATCGGCAATTCCAATGCACAAACCAATCGCCCCTCCGCACCGATAATTCGGGCGACGAACTAACGAAGCGTTCGAAACCTGGAAGATCGAAGTCCGTGCCGGCCTTGATCATAGCGCTGCGAAATGCTAGCAGTGTCGTGATCGCCCCCGAGAAGCTCCCGACGTAAGTCGGTGGGGGTGTTCCCGCCCTGTGCCTAACCCGGAGCCCCCTATCCGACCACCCCGACTCGTCGGGAGCCCGCCGCCCAATGCCATCTACTTTGTAGCGGCACGGCGCAAGCCGCCCGGTATTACAGTCGGAAATCCGGGCGGCTTGCGCGGCTCCG
>JAPLNJ010000411.1 GCA_026692885.1 Planctomycetota bacterium
TCTCGCTCACAAGACTCCTTCACCGGCCGCACAAGGCGGCAGGGGTCGAAGTGAGACAGTCGAACTTGCTGTTACCGGAAAATATCCGCCACGGCGATTTCCAGGCCGGGCAGCGAGCTGGCACCGGCCAGCGTGTCTTCGCTGTTGGACATCTCCGGCTGGGCGCCGGGCCGATGGACGGTGACCGTGTGAAAGTAGGGATCGACGAGCCACACCAACGCGACTCCCGCCGCCAAGTACTCCAGCACCTTGTCGCGGATCTCCTCGGTCTTGTCCGACGGCGACAGGACCTCGACCGCCAGTTGCGGCGGACCCTCGACGAGCGTCGTCTTCTCCGACTGGCGAGCGATCACCTCGGCCGAAAAATACGCCACGTCGATACCTACCACCGTATCTGGGTCCCGCCGCAAGATACAGCCCACTTCGCCCGTGTGGATTTCCCCACGCGGCTCAGGGCGTTGTTCGAGCCAACACATCAATCGATAAGCCACCTTCGAAACAGTCCGCGTGTGAAAACGATTCCGGTAGGTCATCGGCTTTTCCCTCAGCTGGCCGCGGATCAATTCTCGCTCCGTGCCGTTATCCGGCAAGGCGAGCAGTTCTTCGGTGGTCATTCCGGCGGCGATTGCCGAGCTCATAGGTCGAATCTCCGTGATGGAGTGAAGCTACATTCAGGTGGCCGCGTCTCTCTGAGACGCGATTGCCGGTCTCGGAGAGACCGGACCACGTGGGCCGGTAGCTGATTTCCTGAGGGCTGCCTCACTTTCCCTCAGGAAGATCATACCCCAGCGTCGTGTCATGGAAAACCCCTTCAGCATTCCTGCTTAGGATCGGCTGGGCAAGTGAGGCACCTGTCGCAGATGTTCGCCCCGGACATGCAGACTTCAAGGATTCAGGACGGAGCAAGGCGGGGATACAACTCACTTTTTCGTCGGTGGTAGGTCGGACAGCCGGAGCGTCCAGAGTTTTTCCTCGGCGCCCGTGAGAATCACGCCGGCGCGGAAGGGCGGGTAACCTACGCAGTAGCCCCGGAATTTGACCTCGTTCCAGCCCGCCCGCAGTGTCACTGGCTGACTGGCCACGAGTCGCACCGTCTGGGCCTCTTCTCGGAACGGCCCCGTGGCCAACGTCTGGCCGTTCAAGAACCAACGCAGCGGGGTCATGGGATGACCCTGGAACTGGAATTCCAGTTCCGTCTCGGCCGGCACGTGAAGCCACGTGACGCCGTAATAGACCTGGCCGCCGGAACCGCACCGCACGCGAGTATCCAGGTCGTCGACCGGGGCGTTACGCCAGCGGACCTCGCCCAGCTTGTTCCAATAACCGGCGATCAGGTCGCCACGGTAGGCTGCGGCTAGGTCTACCTGCGCATCCGCCGGATAAGCGGCCGCCTCGCACAATTCGCGAGTTGCTTGCTTCCAATCCTGATTCGTGCCCGGCATCGGTCCTTGGGGATCGAACGTGAGCTTCTCGAACCCCGGTCCGCCGAACGGACCACAGATCTGCCAATGCCGCACCAGCACGCCACCGGCCAGGCCCAGGAACTGAACGGGCGACCACGAGCCGGGATACAGGCCGGCCTCCGTCGGTTCGTCCTAGGTCTCTTTCGAGGCCGAGCCGTCCGCGTTCGACCACCAGAATTTGTTGTGCCCCGCCAGCGTGGCCTCGAAATTGATCATGGTGCGCAACCCGCCATGCAGGATTGGCAAGCCCGGCATGGCCGATCGCGGAATCGCGGCCGTCAGCACAAATCCTTCGCCGTCCGGATCCGGCACCCAGTTCAGTTGGGTGCCGTCGAGCAGTCCGACGTGGCCAAACTCGACCCGATTGACGGGCGTGCGAAAAGTCGCCGGCTTGGCTGCGACGCCAGCGGGAGTCCGGGGATACATGCCCACCGCCACCGGCTTGACGGCTTCGCCGTCTCGGCACACGCCGAACACGATTCGCACGTCGCCTGGACGGCCGCCCACCGGACCGCCCGGCGAAGCGCTGAGGTCACCCTGGAGATACAAACTCAGCGTGTCCGCGAGACGATCGTGAGCGAACAGCCGCTCGGCAGGCTGCAGCGGCTTCGGCTCGAATTTCGTACCCAGCCGCGCGTGCCACCGCAGGTACAAGTGGTCGGCGTCGTAGAGCAGTCGGGCCTCGACGGTCCGCTCCTGGTCGGCGGAAAATCGTACCGGGTCGCACGACTCCCAGCCGCGCAGCGTGCCGTCCAGGTTCGCCCCGCCGGTGGCCGGCGCAAAGCGGGCGAGCTTGGCCGAGCCGGCGCCGCCGCAGACCGCCAAAGCGATCTCCGGCGGGTTGGCGATCTGACCGGCGGTCAGCGTCACCGTTGGCTGGACGTCGGCCAGCGGGCGCACCGGATTCTCCTGCAACGTCCAGCCCACCGCCTCGTAGACCAGCGGCGAGACCTTGCCCATGCCGAAGTAGATCTTGCCGCTCTGCCGGTGGGGATAGACGAAACCGGCAAAGAACTCGCCCGGCTGCGGATACAGGCCGTACTTGTCGGGCGGGAACCGGCGGCCGTCGGGAAAGACCGTGTCGACGTACAGCCCGTCTTCGTTCAGACGAAGTAGTCCCACTTGGGATGCTGTCCTTCGCGCAGGACGGCGGCGCTGCGCACCCAGCGCTGGCCATCCAGCCGATAGACCATCGAGGTGATCCGGCAGGCCAGATAGCAGCGACCCTCGCGGCGGATGAATACCGGACGCCGCAGGTCGCTCACGTCCGGCCAGACGGCATCAATGGTCCAAAGATGTTTCTCGTAATCGACTTTGCATCGTGTCAGCCAATTCTGCTGGCCCGCGATGTAGACGTGGTCCGGTTGTTCGGGATCAATGGTCCAGCCGTCGTTGGCCCGCGTCTGCGGCGGCAGGAATTCGCGGAGCAACCGGCCGTCGGCGCTCCATTCGCTAGCGCGGTTCGGACCACCATCCTCGACAACGATCAAGCGATCCTGGCCGTCGGCGTCGGTCCAGACGGCCAGCTTGCCGGGGCTGATCAAGGTCTGCGGATCGTAGGCGCCAGGCCGTTGGCAGTCGAGGCGGCCGAAGGCGCGGGTGATCTTTCCAGCCCGATCGAGTTGGTACACCCGGTTGGCCGCCGCGTCGCTCAAGTACGACCGCCCGTGGCTGTCGATCTCAAGATCACTCGGTTGAATACTTTTCGGCACGGCGAACGCGTGTTTCGGAGCGGCCTGCGGCACACCGCCGACCAGCGCCGCTGAACTCACGACCCAGGCCTCATCGTCGGCCTGATGCAGGATGAACAGCGTGCCCGTGCGGGCGGTCAGGCCCAGCGGTCTTTTCAGTGGCCATTCCGCCAGGACCCGGCCGTCCGCGCCGTCGTGCACGGTGACTTTGTCCACGTGGTCGGTTTCGCTCTCGATGTAGGACGCTCTGGCTTTCGTCTCACAGATCCGTCCGCCCTGGGCCACGAAGACGTAGGACTTGGCGGCCGCCGTGTCGCGATAGCAGGCCAGGGCCTTGACCCAACCCTCGGGCCGGTAGACGTTCAACCGGTTGGCTCGGCCGGTTCCAAACGGTTTGCCGTCGGCGCGGTACACGTACTTCGGTCCGCCGTCGGTGCTGAAACTCCAGACGTGCTGGCCGTCGGTACAGGTACACGATCCGCCGCCGGCGCCGCCCGAGCCGAAAGCGCGGAGGAACTGCTCGTAGCCGATCGGCTTGTTCAAATCGAACATCGGCTGGTTCAAGCCGTTCTCCAGGTAGCCCCAGTAGAACACGGCCACGCCGTTGGGTCCCACGTCGACGTCGGCCAACGGCGCGCCGCACGGGTCGCCGCCAAACGGCTCCGGCTGGTCCCCTTGATCGGGCGTGGGCAGCCAGCATGACGGCCCGCCGACAAACCGCGGGACGACGCTGTGGTACTCGCCGTCGACGCGCCATTTCGCAGCCGGCATGCTGATGCCCTTGACACCATAGACGCCCGGCGGCAACGGCATGAAGTTGTCGTCCAGGCCGTCCCAAGACTCGGTGAACTGACCCCGATTCTCGGCCGTCACCGTACGCGGCTGGCCGGCGAGAAACGTGCTGAGGATCCAGTCCGGATGCTTGGGGTCGGTAATAGCCAGCGTCACGCGGTAGGTTTGGGGCAAGGGGCCGGCCGTGGGCAACTGGTAACGGACGGCTGCGCCGCTGACGGGATCGTCCGCCGCCGACACGCTGAACAGGCTCCCCAGCACGACGGCGAAACCTACCAAGGATCTCAGGGCGAGTTTCAGCCAGCCTCTCCTGTGCAGATGTAATGCTCTTCCCGTTGACATCAGCGTCGCGGTGAGCGAAATGAACACTCGGGCGGCTGCGATGGTTTCGGGCATGGCAGTGGTTTTCGGCAAGTACGGTGCGACACGAGACGGCCCTGATTGTAACCTTTCTCCGCCGGGAGTACCGGGGCGAGGGGAGAAAACCAGGCCGACGTCAGGCTGGAAAGCCTGACCTACTTGGTTGTGGACTGGGGCTTCGCTTAGGCTCAGCCGCCAGCCACCCCGATCGCGCACGGCACTGACGAGAGTTGGTGACCTTACGATCTCGGCTGTCGGCGTGTTGCGTCGGATCGGCGGGTGGACAACAATACCGGGGAGAACGCTCGGAGCATCGTCAGTTCGAGTCCTTTTCCAAACACCTCACTTCGAGACGCACACCCCGTGGTCTCGTACCAGCAACATGATGCCAAAGCCTCAAGGCTCGTTTCGACTGTTCCAGGCCGGTGGGATTACCGTCTTCCTGCACTGGTCGTGGTTTCTGGTCGCGGCTTACGAGTTCAATGCTCGCGCGGATCGATACGACTCGCGCGGTTGGAATGTCGTGGAGTACCTGGCGCTGTTCGCGATGGTCTTGATGCACGAATTCGGGCACTCCCTCGCGTGCCGGCAAGTGGGCGGACAGGCCAGCCAGATCGTGCTCTGGCCCTTGGGTGGTGTGGCCTACGTCGCGCCACCGCAGCGACCAGGGGCGACGCTGTGGAGCATTGTGGCGGGGCCGCTGGTGAATGTCGTGTTGTTCGTCGTGCTGACCGCGCTCGAAGTAATCGTTCTGACGGCTGGTTTGGCGGAAACGACATCCGATGCGATCCGCTGCTTAGATGAGATTTGGAAAATGAACCTCGGCCTGCTGGTATTTAATCTGCTCCCCATTTACCCCTTGGACGGTGGTCAGATTCTGCGGTCACTGCTGTGGTACTTTGTGGGGCCCGCCAAGAGCCTCGTGGCCACGACGGTGATCGGCCTGCTGGGCGTGGGGCTGTTGTTAACGTTGGTAGTGTTCGGGTTGGTGATGTCCGGGGCGGCGGTGTCCGGGGCGATCCTCTGGTTGGGCGTGCTCTGTGCGTTCATCCTTATGAACTGTTGGCGCGGGTTGCAGACAGCGCTGGTGATGCTCAAGCTGGAGCGACGGCCCCGACGCCTCGGCTTCGCCTGCCCGATCTGCCGGATGGCGCCGCAAATGGGCGCCTTCTGGGGTTGTGGGCGCTGCCGCACCGCGTTCGACACGTTCGAAACGCTGGCTACCTGCCCCACTTGTGCCGCGCAATTTGCGCAGACGCGGTGCCTGAACTGCGGCGGTGAAAGTCCACTGAGCGAATGGCTTGTACCCGCTCCGGTGATGGCCACCTTGGCGCCGATTTCTCCCGATAGCCCCCAGTCAGGTCCGTAACGACTAGGTTTAACCGCGTGCGGC
Source organism: Planctomycetota bacterium (assembly GCA_026692885.1). The sequence continues at coordinate 5,700 of JAPLNJ010000411.1, forward strand.
ATGGCATGGGCAAACTGGAGCCAGATTCGACGAGTTGGATCGTACCTACAAAAAATTGAAATCTGTACGCCTGACCCCTGCCCCTGGTTAGAGGATTCCTGCCATGACACGTTACGCTACGCACTGCCTCGCTGTTTGGTTGACATTCGGTGTTTCAGGTCTGGCGTCCGCCGCCGAGGCCAGGGTATTCCGGTCCGCCCAGCCGGTCTGGCCGACGGGGCGCGAGGCGGAGCTGAATCTGCTGGTGGGCTTTCGCGCGGTGCTCGCCGCCCCGCCCCTAAAGCACGCCGTTCTGCGCGTGGCCGCCTCGACGTTGTACCGCGCCCGCGTCAACGGTGAATTCCTGGGACACGGCCCAGCGCGGGGGCCGCACGGGTACTACCGGGTGGACGAATGGGACCTGAGCGGGAAACTCGTGGCGGGCCAGAACGTCGTGGCCCTCGAGGTCGCCGGGTACAACTGCAACAGCTACTACCTCCTGGATCAGCCGTCGTTCCTGCAAGCGGAAGTCGTAGCGGACGGGAAAGTGCTGGCCTCGACGGCCGGCGAGGGCGTACCGTTCACCGCGGCCGTGTTGGAGCACCGCGTTCAGAAGGTCCAGCGTTACAGCTTCCAGCGACCGTTCATCGAGTACTACCGGCTGCAACCGGGCACCGACCGTTGGCTGCGTGAACCGGCAGCACCTTGGTCCGTCGTCGAGTGCCGAGTCCAACCGGAGAAGAAGCTGCTTCCGCGACATGTGCTCGCCCCCGAGTTCGCGGTCATCCGGCCGGTGCGGCACGTCGCCCAAGGACGAACGGAGCGGCAGCAGACTGTACCCAGTTTGTGGAAAGACCGCTCGCTGGTCCAGATCGGGCCGAAACTGAAGGGTTACCCGGAAAGCGAACTGGTCGTCGTGCCGTCGACGGAACTGCAGCACCTGACTTCCGCGCAGACGGCCGCGATCGACCAACCCTATCGGCCGGAGGAGCAGCTCGAACTGCCGGAGCATACCTACCACATCCTGGACTTGGGAGCGAACTTGACGGGCTTTCTGGGCGCCCGCATCACCTGCTCCAAGAAAACGCGGCTGGCGCTGGTCTTCGACGAAGTCCTGTCCGGCACGGACGTCGATTTCAAACGCCTCGGTTGCGTGAACGCGGTCAGCTACGAATTGGAACCCGGCGACTACCAGGTCGAGTCGCTGGAACCGTACACGTTGCGTTACTTGAAGCTCATCGGCCGGGCCGGAGCGTGTGAAGTCCGTGACGTGACCCTGCGCGAGTGCGCGCATCCGGCGATCCAGCAGGCTCAGTTCGCCTGCAGCGACCCACGGCTCGCACGCCTGTTTGCTGCCGGCGCCCTCACGTTCCGGCAGAACGCCCTGGACATCTTCATGGACTGCCCATCGCGCGAACGAGCCGGTTGGCTGTGCGACAGCTTCTTCACCGCGCGCAGCGCCTGTGATCTGACGGGTACGACGCGCATCGAACGCAACTTTTTCGAAAACTACCTGTTGCCCGAACGCTTCGAACATCTCCCGGACGGCATGTTACCGATGTGCTATCCGGCCGATCACAACGACGGCGTGTTCATCCCTAACTGGGCCTTGTGGTTCGTGGTGCAGTTGGAGGAGTACGCCGCCCGCAACGGCGAACGAACCATCGTCGAGGGCCTGCGGGCCAAGGTGTTGCGGCTGATGGAATTTTTCCAGCAGTACGAGAATTCGGATGGCTTGTTGGAAAAGTTGCCCAGTTGGGTATTTGTCGAGTGGTCGAAGGCCAATGCCTTCGTCCAGGACGTGAACTACCCGTCCAACATGCTGTACGCCGCAGCCTTGTCGACGGCCGGGCGAATCTACGGTGTACCGGAACTGAGCGCCAAGGCCGAGCGGATTCGCGAGACGATCCGTCGGCAGTCGTTCGACGGTCAATTCTTCGTGGACAACGCAGTACGCCGCGACGGCCAGCTGAAAGTCACCCAGAACCGCAGCGAGGTCTGCCAATACTTCGCGTTCTTCTTTGGAGCCGCCAGCCCACAGAGCCACGCCGAATTATGGAACATCCTGTGCCAGCAATTCGGTCCGGACCGCGTCCAGACGAAGGCTTTTCCGGAAGTCCATGTCGCCAATTCGTTCGTCGGCAATATGCTGCGGATGGAATTGCTGTCGCGTGGCGGACGCAAGCAGCAGATCTTGGACGAATCGATCGCCTATCTGTCGTACATGGCCGAACGGACCGGCACCCTGTGGGAGAATGTCGGCGCCGACGCCAGCTGCAATCACGGCTTTGCCTCGCACATCGTCCACACCCTGTACCGGGACGTACTCGGCGTGGAGCGCGTGGATCACCCAGCGCGGAAGGTCTTCGTCCGGTTCGGCGACCTGAAGTTGGACTGGTGCGAAGGCCGGCTGCCGCAGCCTCAGGGTGACATCCGTCTGCGCTGGTGGAAGGACGGCGAGCAGTTGCTGTACACGCTCACCGTGCCAGCGGGCTACGAGGTACAGGTCGAGAACCTGACCGGGAAACCGCTGGTGATGAAGTAACGGGGTGGGCTGATGCAAAGTTGGGGTTGGTAGATGAAAGCAATCAGGCAGGTATTGTTTACGGAAGTTGGGCGGCAAAGACGGTGGATGTTCACTGGTCTTCTTGCCCTGAAGGGGCCAAAACAAATCAGCCCAGGGCACAGCGTCGCGGCGACAGCCGCAGAGCGACGCCCTGGGTATGGTATCGAAGCAACCTGGTAGCCCTGAAAGGGCGAAACAAGGCGGTTCCTCTCACGCGCATCGTTCGTCCGACGTGACCAAGGCTTGTTTCGCCCCTTCAGGGCTAGTGTTTCTCTATCCTCTCCTAACCCAGGGCGGCGCTACGCGGCGAACGCCGCTCCGCTCCGCTCTGCCCTGGGCTGCTATGTGGCTGCCCCTTTGGGGCGAAAACCTGTGGCTCACGATCAGCCCGTTGTCCCGAGCTGTCATGTGCGCCCCTGCGAGGCAAGAAGTGAAACAGACTCTCGCCCTTGCCACCGTGCCAATTCCCCATGTCAACCCCAACATTGCATCGCCCTAGTGACGGAATACCCTGCACTCCAAGTTTCGGCCGGCGTTGCAGGGACCGCATCTGGGAGATGCGTCTTGACCAGCGGCAGGGACCAGACGCTCACGCTACGTCTGCCTGCAGCGGCAGCCATCCAGTCGGCCACGGTTCAGGAGGCGGAGTTGGCCGAGTCGGCACGAGGACCGAACTGCCGCGAACTGACGCTGAAAGCGGGCCGCTCCGCGCGGGTCGAGCTGGCGTTTTCCTCCACAAATTGACTTCGGATCTGCTCGAACAGCGGCTTCTCCAGCAACGCCAACCACCATACTCCGAAGGCGCCAAACACTTCCACTTTGATCCTCGGCCCCCCGATACCTACACCCGACTTGACTGTGCCAAAGCTAAACAGATAGTAGTTCTTGACCTCATAGGAATTTCTTGCCAAGACGGCGTTAGCCAAATTCTCAGGAACCCCGGCGATCACACTGTCTCGCAAGATGCTCTGACGAGTGGTCTGTTCCAGTTGGGCTTGGTCGGGATTGGTGAGCAGTGCCCCGAAAAGCGGCAGGATCCAAAACACGGCATGGACCACCCGGGCGGGCACATGAATCAGCCGGGCGATGGTCTCCAAAGTGGAAATGGTAAACACCAAGCCACTGAACAGCAGGAGTATCCAGCGTCCGGTGGTCGGAGCGAACGCGAGTAAGGCGATCGCCAGCAACGCTAAACTGATGATGTAGCCGCACCCGATTTGCGGCCATTTCAGCCGGTCTTGCTGCGACTGATGGCTGGCATCTGCCCCTTTGGCCATGGCATCCAACAGCAGGCCCGCCTTCGCCTCCGCGAATTCCTTCTCGCTCAAGGCTCCGCTTAGGAGCAGTTCCTCTAGCTTTTGGATTTCCTGGTCGACATTCATGGACAGCCTTCCGAGCCAGGGTTCGAAGCCTCACGAACGTGTCGGTATTTGATAGACGATCATCAGTATCGCGGGAACAGGAACGCTGTCAAGCAGATGACGGCCACGACACTGCCGGGCGACCCGCGGATTACGCAACTTGCGTCACGCAGGAAACGTAGGCTACATTACGCACGGCGGTGAAGCGATCCTGCTCGTAGGGTGCATCGAGCCAGCGATTTGCTGGATACCTCGGCGCTCTGCAAGCAGGGGCCACGGTTGCACGCTGGGAATCGGCGATTGCCGCTGGCGACGATGCACCAAGAGGTTGGGCAAGCTTGATGTACCCTACATTACGCACGGAAGGAGTCGACCGATGAGCCGAGGAGTGTTCGTCCTGTTCACCGCGCTGCTGTGCGCGGGTTCTGCCGGCTGGTCTGCGGAGTCCGCCAATCGGGCGGCCGTACCCGCCGCCATCGTTTCGCCACCTGCCATGGAGGACATCTCCTTCTGCAAGGAAGTGCTGATCCTGCACCACAGCCATGTGGATGTGGGCTTCACGCATCCGCAGTCGATGTACTGGGAACTCCAGAAGGACTACCTGAACGCGGCCTTGGACATGCTCGACCGCACCGAGGACTGGCCGGACGACCTCTCCCGGCCCCGCTGGACCGCCGAAGTGACCGCGCCGGTGATGCGCTGGCTGACAACTGCCGCACCCGAGGATGTCGCCCGGCTTGCGAAACATCTCAAGTCCGGTCGCTTCGGCATCTCCGGGTTCGAGTACAACACGACGCCGCTCTGTTCGGCGGAGAGCCTGGCGCGCCAGCTCTACCCGATCCGCCTGCTCCGCGAGAAACTCGGCGCCGAGATCCGGACGGTGAACCAGCACGACGTCACCGGGCTCCCGTGGACTGCGGTGGACCTGCTCCTCGATAGCCAGATCGAATTGCTCATTATGGCCATCAACCTGCACCTCAGCGGCACCCCGCTGCCGCGTCCGGCGGTCTATCGCTGGACCGGACCCAGCGGCCGCGAATTGCTGGTGCTGAACGGCGAACACTACAGCATGTTCGACCAGTGGTGTGACACCAACACCCGCAACCTCGACACCATCCAGGCTGGGCTGACCAAGTACCTGCGGCATGTCAAGGGCCTGAAGTACCCCTACGACTTCGTCTACCTATCCGCCACCCACGCGCCGTTGATGTACGACAACTCGCCGCCGAACCAGGACCTGCCCGGCATCGTCCGCCAGTGGAACGAGGAGGGTCGTCAGCCACGGTTGCGTCTGGTGACCCCGAACGAGTTGCTCGCCCGCCTCCGACAGATTCCGCGCGACCAGATTCCCCTCGTGACCGGCGACTGGACCGATTACTGGAACTTCGGCTGCGCCAGTTCCGCCGCCGAGACCTGCCTCTCCCGCCAAATGACCGCCAACGCCGTCGCCATCGATCTGCTCCGCACGTGGAACCGACCCGCTCCTCGGCTGACGACGGAGGTCGAACGGCTGTGGGCCGATATCCACCTCTACAACGAGCACACTTGGGGTGCCCACAACGCGTTGGATGCTGACCATCCGTTCGTCGTCACGCAATGGAATCTTAAGTCCCACCCGGTCTACGATGGCCAACCGCTCTCCGATTTCCTCCTGCGGAAGGAACTGCACCTGCTGGTCGGCAACCCCTGGCAAGCGTGGCAGACCGCGGGGGTGCTGGTGGTCAACCCCAGCGGCCTGCGCCAGACTTATTACGTCCCCGGCACGTGGCAGGGCGGTGGCAAACGCATCGAATCCAGTTTTATGGGCACCGCTCGTGAGCGGACCGCCCGCCCCCTCGACAACCTCTACGGCCCGGTGGAACTGGAAGCGTACAGTTGGCAAGTCATGCCGTGGTCGCAACTGACCCTGGCGCCGGCGGCCGATTCGCTCCGGACAGGCCCCGACTTCATCGAGACCGACCACTACCGGCTGACCTTCGAGCCCGCCAGCGGCAAGGTCACGGGCCTGCTGGACAAGCGACAGGCGAGGCAAATTGTCGCGCCCGCTGCGCCCTGGGGTTTCTTCCAACTGGTTCACGAGCGTCCCAGCAACAACGACCGTCAAGCCTTCCATGTCCGCAGCGTCGAAGGCGAGCGGTATGGCCGGACGGGCTGGAAGCCCGACTGGCAGGCGACCCGCACGAGCTATACCGGACCCGTGCGCTGCGCGATCCAACGGCACCGGCGTTCCGCCACGCTGGTGATCCAGGGGCAGGCCGCAGGTCTCACCGGACTGGAACAGCGCATCACGCTGCACGCCGACTCCCCGTTGATCGACCTGTCGGCTCGGTTCTTGAAGCAGGACGTCCGCACGCCGGAGTCGATCTACTTCGCCTTTCCGCTGAACCTGCCCGCCGATTGGCAGGCCCACTTCGACACGGCCGGTATCCCGACCGAGCTCGACACCGAGCAAATTCCCGGCACCTGTCGCGACTGGGTCACCGTAGACACCTGGGCCAATGTCCAACAAGGGGACTTCGGCGTCACGCTCTACTGTCCCGATGCCCCGCTGGTGCAGATTGGAAACTTCCATTGGGCCCAGAAGCAGGCCGCCATTCCGCGCCAGCAGAATCCGGTGTTGCTCGCCTGGCCGTTGAATAACTACTGGGAAACCAACTTCCGTGCCAGCCAACCGGGACTGGTCGAGTTCCGCTACAGCTTCAGGAGTCACGGCCAGTTCGATCCGGTGCGGGCCGTGCGGGAAGGCCAGCAGACCTGCCAGCCGCCCGTGACGCACTTGGTGCTCGACGACGCCACGCCGCGGCAGGGCAGGTTCCTGGACGTCTCGTGCGACAACGTGGTGGTCACCCACGTCAAACCGGCGGAGGACGGCGGAGGGACCATCGTCCGGTTGGTCAATCTCGGCGACCGGCCTGTCAACTCGCGGATCGCGATCCCTGGCCGCGAGGTAAGCGCAGCGTGGCGGTGTGGCACGCTGGAGGACAAGCGGTGCGAACTGCCACTGGCCGCCGGTTCCGCGGTCTGCGAACTGCAGCCGCGCCAGATCACCACCCTCCTGCTTTTCTTGCGTTGACCCCACGGATGGCAAGGCCTGCCCACGGATGGGTTAACGCGATTTTCGTTCTTCCCGTCAAAGTCAAGTTTTCACTTGTCCAGGGCGAATTTGGCCTTCCCCAACCGTCGACTTCCTGTAAGACTATTGGGTTCCTCGCGAAGGCGGCTCGGGCTGCGCTTCGTAGCCTCGGACCACGGATGTCCCTCCGGTGGCTGACAGCCAAGAATAAACGAGACCCGGTCACACCGGGTTTCTGCCGCCAGGCTCTTCCGCTCGCCTTCGGTCTTCCCTTGGATGTGAATGCGATCGGGGCCCTGTTTATTGCAAGTGGTGCGGAATCCGTCCGCCGACAAAGGTATACCATGACTCTCGCCAACTTAAGAAACATCGGCATCTCCGCCCACATCGACTCGGGCAAGACCACGCTCAGCGAGCGGATGCTGTACTACACCGGTCGCATCCACAAGATGGAGGAAGTTCACGGCGACGGTTCCGGGGCCACCATGGATCACATGGAGTTGGAGAAGGAACGCGGTATCACGATTACCAGCGCCGCCACCCAGATCAACTGGCACGACCACACGATCAACCTGATCGACACGCCGGGCCACGTCGATTTCACGGTCGAAGTGGAACGTAGCCTCCGTGTTCTGGACGGGGCCGTGCTGGTGTTGTGCGCGGTCGGCGGCGTGCAATCGCAGTCGTTGACGGTGGATCGCCAGATGAATCGGTACCACGTGCCGCGTCTGGCCTTCATCAACAAGATGGACCGCACCGGAGCGGAGCCGTTTCGCGTAGTCCGGGAGATGCACGAGAAATTGGGCGACGACGCCATCCTGATGCAGTATCCCATCGGCGCGGGCGACAAATTCGAGGGCCTGATCGACTTGGTGACCATGCAGGCCGTGTACAACGAGGGCGAGGACGGAGAGACCATCCGCGTCGCCCCGATCCCCGCAGAACTCCTGGATTGGGCTCGCGAGGGCCGCGAAAAGATGCTCGAATCGCTGGCAATGTACAGCGACGATCTCATGGAACGGCTGCTCTCCGGGGAAACGGTTTCCGAGGAACTGATTCATCACGTGGCGCGGGCCGCTTGCCAGCAGCAAGATGCGACGCCCGTGTTCCTCGGCTCGGCCTTTCGGAACAAGGGCGTGCAGACCTTGTTAGACGCCATTATCCGCTATCTGCCTTCGCCGCTGGATCGGCAGGTCAGCGCCAAACAGTGCGATGAAGCCGAAACGCCGCTGCTCCTGGAGCCGGATCCGACGAAGCCGTTTGTCGGTATGGCGTTCAAGATCGTCGACGATCCATACGGCCAGCTGACCTTCCTGCGGATCTACCAAGGCCAGATCACCAAGGGCGGCACCTACTTCAACCAGCGCATGTCGCGCAAGGAACGCTTCAGCCGCATCGTGCGCATGCATGCCGACAAGCGGGCAGAAATCGACTGCGCCAGCGCGGGAGACATTGTGGCCGTGATGGGGATCGACTGCGCCAGTGGCGACACGTACGCGTCGGAGCTGAAGTACTGTACGCTTGAAAGCATGTTCGTGGCGGAGCCGGTGATCCGTGTCGCCGTCAGTCCGGAGAATCGCGCCGACGCGGACAAGTTGGGCAAGGCCCTGGCCCGCTTTCGCAAGGAGGATCCGACCTTCCGCGTCAACACCGATCAAGAGACCTCCGAGATCCTGATCGCCGGCATGGGCGAACTGCACCTGGAGATCTACCTGGAGCGGATCCGGCGTGAATACAACGTGAACGTCATCGCCGGCCCACCCAAGGTCAGCTACCGCGAGGCGCCGACCCAGGTCGTACCGTTCGACTACCGACATAAGAAACAGACCGGCGGTTCCGGCCAGTTCGCTCACATTGTCGGTCGGCTGGAACCGCTGGCGGAGGGCTTCGAGGAACCGTTCGTGTTCGAAGATGAGGTTACTGGTGGGCGTATTCCCAAGCAGTACATTCCCTCCGTGGAAAAGGGATTTCGGAACAGTATTCACAAAGGTCCGGTGGCAGGCTATCCCGTCGTGGGCGTGCAAATCGTCTTGACGGACGGTTCCTACCATGAGGTGGACAGCAGCGACCGGGCGTTCCAGACCGCCGCTCAGGGCTGTTTCCGCGAAGTGTTCCCCAAAGCCAAACCGGTGCTGCTGGAACCGATCATGAAAATTGAAGCCGAAGCGCCGCAATCCTATCAGGGTTCGATTACCGGCGACCTGACCAGCCGCCGAGGCATCATCGTGGGCAGCGACTTGCGCGAGGGGATTGCCAAAATCACGGCCGACGTGCCCCTCGCCGAGACGTTCGGGTACGCCACGGACCTGCGGAGCATGACCCAGGGGCAGGGGACCTTCACCATGGAACTGTTGTGCTATCGCCGGGTGCCGGCCAGCGTCCAGGAAGACATCGTGGCCAAACGCAAAGAAGCCGCCCGCGAGGGGCGGTAGCGCCACGGCCACTTACTTTGCATTCGGACATGGTGAGCCGCAAGGCGCTAGCCGCGGGTTCTCTCGTTCCCAGGCTCCGCCTGGGAACGCACTGCCTTGCCGGCTCCGCCGGCCTTGTTTGCGAGGCGGAGCCTCGCTTCCAGTGAGTTACCTTGCGGCCAAGGGACAAGCCGCCTGCGGGGTCAGGCGAGCGGCAGGAAATAACTTACCCGTAGGTCGGCCTTTCCAGGCCGATCGGGACGGTCTTGGAAGACCATCCTACATTAAGTCGGGTAAGTTATTTCCTGCCGCTCACCTCACCGTCTTGGCACATTGGCGCAACCTGCTCGCGCGGCTGGAGAATTTATGAACCGACAACGTTTCCTGGAAGCGCTCGTAAGAAAACACACCGCCGGGCGGCCGGTGGTCGGCACCGGCACGTCGATTGCCTGTCAGGATCTGATGCGGCTGACCGGGTCGTTTTTTCCCGAAGCGCATCTCGATGCCGAGAAAATGGCCGGCTTGGCGCTGGCCGGACACACCGTGCTGGGGCTGGACGTGGTGATGCCGCTGTTCTCCGTTTGTCATGAGGCGGCGGCGATGGGCTGCCACGTCAACTGGGGCAGCCCCACCGCGATGCCAGAAAGCGGACCACCTATCTTTCAAGGTCTCGATGACATTCGCATTCCTAGCGACTTGCTGCAACGGCCCGGCTGTGCCGTGCCGCTGGCGGCGATCCGCCTGTTGAAGAAACGCTTGGGCGACGATGCGGCCGTGTGCGGCAAAGTTTTCGGAAGTTGGACCCAGAGTTACCACTACTTCGGCATTGAGAACTTCTTGATGGGCACGCTCGACGATCCGGGCAAGACGCAGGCGATACTGGAACGATTGCTGCCGGTGACCGTGATGTTCGCCCAGGCGCAGCTCGATGCGGGGGCTGACTGTATCCTGCTGGCCGATCACGTGACCCGCGATTTGTGCGGCCCGCGAGCCTATGAGACGTTCGTGATGCCGCTGCATCAACGCTTGGCCGAAGAAATCAAGGCGCCGGTGATCCTGCATATCTGTGGCAACACGTCGGACCGCATCGAGATGATCGCACAGACCGGTCTGGCCTGCTTCCATTGGGACACAAAGAGTGGTCCCCCGGAGTTGGTGCGCGAGTTGGCCGGGTCGCGACTGGCGCTGATGGGCGGGGTCAGCAACTACCTGCTCTTGCGGGGCACGCCCGAACAAGTGGCCGCCCAGTCGGCGACGGCGGTCAGCGCCGGCATCGACGTGGTGGGCCCGGAATGCGCGATCCCGCTTTCCACGCCGCTGCAGAATCTCCAGGCTGTGGCCAGCCCTGCCGGAACCTGTTATTCTGCTGCTACCCGCCGGTTTCGTCCCACCCCTTGACGCGCCTCGGAGGTTTGCGGCGAGGACTCCAACCAGGCGCCCTTGAACGAAAGGAACAGCTGCGATGACGAACGAGAATCGATCCGACGTGACGGGGAGCAAGACGCGAAGAGATTTCCTAAAGACCTCGGCGGCCGGGACCGCGACTTGGGCCGGACTGTCGCTCGCCCGGAGTGCGCACGCCGCGGGTAAGGAAGAGGTCAAGATTGGCATGATCGGCTGCGGAGGCCGCTGCTCGGGCGCGGCCGCGGAGAGTCTGAAAGCTGGCCCGTTCGTCAAGCTGGTCGCCATGGCGGACGTGTTCCAAGACCGGGTGCAGGGTAAACGCGATTGGTTCCAGAAGAATTTTCCCCAGCAGGTGGCGGTCGACGACAACCACGTCTTCTGGGACTTCGACGGCCACAAGAAAGTCATTGAGGCCTCGGATGTGGTGCTGATCGCCTGCGCCTCGAAGTTCCACCCGATGTACGCCGAAGCCGCGATCAAAGCCGGCAAGCATGTGTTCGTCGAGAAGCCGCACGCCATCGATCCCGTCGGCTGCCGCCGCATGCAGGCCGTCTGCGATTTGGCCAAGCAGAAGAACCTGAGCATCGTCTCCGGTCTCCAGAGCCGTTTCCACAACGGCTACAAAGCCTGCGTGGAAAAGATCCACGCCGGCGCGATCGGCGACATCGTCTCCATGCAGGCCATGTTCCTCCGCGGTCCGTACCAAGTCGTGGGCCGCAACCCCAAGTACACCGAGTTGCAGTACCAGCTGAGCAACTGGTACCACTTCTGCTGGCTGTCGGGCGATGATGTGCCCCAGTCGCTGGTGCATAACATGGATCGGGTCGCGTGGATTATGAAAGAGCAGATGCCCAAGTGGTGCTTCGGGCTGGCGGGCCGGTCGACGTCGTTCGGCGAGGTGTATGGCGACATGTTTGACCACCACACCGTGGTCTACGAGTACGCCAGCGGCACGCGGGTCTATGCGCTGTGCCAGACCCGCAACGGCACCTACGGCAACAGTTCGGACATCGTCATGGGTACCAAGGGGACCTGCTACCTGGATAACTGCCGCATCGAGGGCGAGAACAAGTGGAAGTTCGAGGGGCCACACAACAATCCGTACGATGCCGAGCAGAAGGCTCTGATCGAGGCGGTGGTCGCCGGCAAGCCGATCAACAGCGGCTACCACATGGCCAACAGCACGATGTCCACCGTGATGGGTCAGATCGCCTGCTACACGGGCAAGCCGGTGACTTGGGAGGAGACGGTCAAGTCGAATCAGCAGTATGCTCCGGCGCCGGACGAAACCAACTTCGACACGCCGGCGCCCACCAAGCCCGACACCACCGGCAATTACCCGCTGCCGATTCCCGGCGTGACGAAGCTGGCGTGAGTCGGAGCGACGTAGACGAAGCCCTCGCCCCGGTACTCCGGGGATGCTTCCGACCAAGCTCTCCCCTCGCCCCGGTACTCCGGGGATAGGGGTTGGGGGTGAGGGGCCCGCGATGCGCTCTTGCGGTTGTTCCAGTCCTTGATGCTTCTCGTTCCCACGCTCTGCGTGGGAACGCAAGCCACGGACGCTCTGCGTCCTGGGCAGACGACGCGGAGCGTCAAAACACTTGCGTTCCCACGCGGAGCGTGGGAACGAGAGAATTGCAGCGGTCTGGAAAGACCGTTAGAATCGTGGGCGCGTGGAGGCTGCCAATGCGGCTCGGCAGACGCCTCGCCCTCCCAGCCAAACCACGCGCTCGCTCCGACAGCATACCCGTGCTCACCTTCCCGCGGTCCCGTTACGAAGCTGGCCCTCGCCGTGGGCCGGCGCTTACCTACAGGGAGTCCTACCCATGCAAGTCGCGGCCCGTAGACTCTGCGGTCTGACTTGGCTTCTGCTCATCGCGACAAGTCTTCTGAGCGTCCCGCCAGCGGTCTGGGCGGATGCCGGCCAGCCAGCCGCTTATCGGCCGGGACCGCTGCTGACGACGATGCTGAACAGCGACCTGCAGGGCGTTGATGAGATCGTGTTTGCCGTGCGCGTGCCCGGCCGAGACCACTGGTACGTCAGCTTCGGCTACTACAGTTGCGACTACGGTCCGGCCAAAGACCAGGGCTTCGGTCTGTATCCCGATGGCGAATCCCTGCGCGGGTATGGCGACGGCGGGCGGCTGTGCCGCCTGAATCTGCGCACCGGCGAACTGAAAGTGTTGCTGGACGATGCGCTGGGCGGCGTGCGCGATCCGCAACTGCACTACGACGGTCAGAAGATTCTGTTTTCGTACCGGCCCGGCAATACGGCGGCCTATCACCTGTACGAAATCAATCTTGACGGCAGCGGCCTCACGCAGCTGACCAGTGGGCCGGACGACGATATCGAACCCACCTACGTGCCGGATGGCGGAATCGTATTTGGCTCCAGCCGCTGCCGCCGGTTCGTCAACTGCTGGTACAGCCGCGTGGCGACCCTGTATCGCTGCGAAGCCGACGGCTCGAACATCCGGATGCTCTCCAGCAACAACGATCACGACAACACGCCTTGGACCTTGCCCGATGGCCGGATCCTGTACATGCGTTGGGAATATGTCGACCGCTCGCAGGTCCACTTCCATCACCTGTGGACGGTGAATCCCGACGGTACGGGCCAGATGACCTACTTCGGGAACAGCTTCGGCGGGATCGCCATGCTGGACGCCAAGCCGATTCCGGGCACGAACAAAGTGGTCGCCTCGTTCTCGCCCGGGCACGGCATGCCGGAGCACACCGGCCACGTCGCGATTGTCGACCCGCTCACGGGTCCGGACAATCTGGGCGCCTCGCGTCAAATCAGCCGCGGGCACGCCATCTACCGCGATCCCTACGCCTTGTCCGAGAACTGCTTCCTGGTCGCCAGCCGCGAAGGTCTGCACATCATGGACGGGCAGGGCAACGTGGAACTGATCTACAAACTGCCCAAGTCCGAGGGGCATCTGCAGTGTCACGAGCCGCGACCGTTGCAGGCCCGGCCGCGCGAACGGACGGTCTCGTCGCGTGTTGACGAGACACGGGAGACGGCCCAGCTGGTGCTGGCCGACGTCTATCACGGCCGCAACATGGACGGCGTGAAGCGGGGCGAGATCAAGCAGCTGCTGGTGTTGGAGCAGTTGCCCATGCCGGTGCACTTCAATGGCGGCATGGAGTCGATCAGCAGCGGCGGCAGCTTCACGCTGGCCCGCATCCTGGGCACGGTGCCGGTCGAAGAGGATGGCTCGGCCAACTTCGAGGTCCCGGCCCTCCGGTCGGTGTTCTTCGTCGCGTTGGACAAATACGACTTGTCGGTGAAACGCATGCAAAGCTTCTACACCGCCCAACCGGGCGAGGTCTCGGGCTGCGTCGGCTGTCATGAGCAGCGGACGCAGACGCTCCCGCACGCGCGGCTGAAGAACCTGGCGGCCAACCGCCGGCGCCCGGCGAAAATCGAACCGATCGCGGACATCCCCGGCCCCTTCGATTATCCACGCGATATCCAACCGATTCTCGACCGGCATTGCGTCGCCTGCCACAGTCCGGACCGCTACGACGGCCACGTGGATTTGACCGGCGATCACCTCATGCATTTCTCGATGAGTTACCGGACGATCACCGACCTGCAGCTGGTGGCAGACGGGCGGAACCAGCCGTTCGGCGACCGGGCACCGCGGACGATCGGCAGTTCCGCCAGCCGGCTGATGAAGTTAATCGACGGCAGCCACTACGACGCGAAACTTTCCGACCACGAACGCCAGTTGATCCGGCTGTGGATCGACAGCAGCGCCACGTACGCCGGCACGTACGCCAGTCTGGGCTGCGGCATGTACACGGTACCGCTGCCTCGCGAGACCTTGCAAGGACGCTGCCTCAAGTGCCACAAAGGTCCGGACAAAGAACGTCCGCTTGCGGTCAAAGGGCATTCGCTGGAGTCGCTGTGCAATCTGGATCGGCCGCCCAAATCACTGCTGTTGCGCGCGCCGTTGGCCAAGAGCGCTGGCGGGCTGGAGCTGTGCGGCCCGGCCGTCTTCCAGGACACGCAGGATCCGGACTATCAGAAGCTCTTGGCTGCCGTACAGGTCGGCGCCCGGCAGTTGGCCGAGGGCAAGCGGTTCGACATGCCCGGTTTCCAGCCCAACCGCTTCTACCTCCGCGAGATGCGGCGTTGGGGTTTCCTGCCGATTGGCCTGCAGCCCCAGAATCCGATCGATTACTACGCGATCGACCAGGCCTACTGGAAATCGTTCTGGTGGCAGCCGGGTGCAGCACAGGACTGACCGGTAGCCTGACCTGCTCCCCTCGCCCCGGTACTCCGGGGAGAGGGGTCGGGGG
>JAPLNJ010000412.1 GCA_026692885.1 Planctomycetota bacterium
ACACACTGGTCTGGGACAAGCAGATGTTCCGGCTCTACGGGATCACGCCGGATAAGTTCGGCAGCGTCTACGCGGCTTGGCTGGAGGGGGTGCATCCGGAAGACGTGCAGCGCGGGGACGAGGAAGTTCAGCGGGCGCTGCGCGGCGAACAGGAATTCGACACCGAGTTCCGCGTGCGCTGGCCGGACGGAACCATCCGTAACATCCGCGCTCTCGCCCTTGTGCAGCGGGACGCCGCTGGCCAACCCACGCACATGATCGGCACCAATTGGGATATTACCGAGCACAAGCGGGCGGAGGAGGCGTTGCGGCAAAGTTCGCAGGAGGTGCAGAAGATCAATGTCGAGTTGGAACGTTTCCTCTACACGGCCTCCCATGATCTGAAGAGTCCGGTCGTGACGGTCAGGACCTTCCTCGGCTATCTGGAACAGGACCTGGCAGACGCTCAGGCTGAACGGGTGGCAAAGGACCTGTTTTTTATCCGCGCCGCGGCCGACAAGATGGTGCAACTGTTGGACGATCTGCTGGAGTTTTCGCGGATCGGTCGCGTGCTCAACCCGCCCGTAAGTGTCACGCTCCGAGATTTGGCGGACGAAACACTCCGTGTCGTGGCCGGGCGCATCGCCGAGCGGGGTGTGACGGTGCAGGTGGGCGACCACGATGTGACGTTGTATGGCGACCGGCTCCGGCTGGCGGAGATCTGGCAGAATCTGGTGGAGAACGCCGCCAAGTTCATGGGCGGTCAGCCAGAACCGCGCGTCGAGATTGGCGTGGAGACGCGCGGCGCGGAGACCGTGTTCTTCGTGCGAGACAATGGCATCGGCATTGACCCTCGCTTTCAGGAAAAACTATTCGGGCTGTTTGAGAAGCTCGATCCGAAAGCCGAAGGGACGGGCCTGGGCCTGGCCCTCGTCAAACGGATCGTGGAGTTGTATCAGGGGCGAATCTGGGTGGAGTCACCCGGACCGGGACAGGGCGCGTGCTTCTATTTCACCTTGCCCAGAGCGATCAACAAGGAACCAAAGGAAGGAGAGGAAGCGTGAAAGGCGAACCGATTGTCATCCTGCTGGTGGAGGATGATGAGGCGCATGCCGAAATCGTGCGGCGGAACTTCGAGCGTTGTCGCATGGTCAATCGTCTGATGCACGTGGCGGACGGGCAGGCGGCATTGGATTACCTGTACCAACGGAATGGCTTCAGCGACCCGGCCGAGTCACCGCGGCCGGGCATCATCCTGCTCGACCTGCGCCTGCCGAAGGTGGACGGGCTGGAGGTGCTGAAGATCATCAAGGCGGACGCCAATCTCAGCCGCATCCCGGTCGTGGTCTTGACCACCTCAAACGCCGAGACGGACAAAGTCAAAGCCTACGACAGCCACGCCAGCAGTTATCTGGTCAAGCCGGTGGACTTTGCGCAGTTTGCCGAGCTGATAAGATCCTTCGGCTACTACTGGCTGGCGTGGAACCAGTTTCCGGATTAGGCGACCGGAAGAAACTGACTTACCCACAATAACCCGAAGCATGAGCGAGAAACGGGCCAGTTGATTTCTTCCCGTCGCCTTAGGATCGGCGCATGAATAACTGTCGGGTTTTCAAAGTAGTCATCACGCTCCGCGTGATGACATGTCGTCACGGCGGAGCGTGACGACTACTATACTTGCGCCACTTATTGATGCGCCGGTCCTTAGCATCACCCTGGAAATCAACATGAACACCAAACACCTGCAGCTGCTGATCGTGGAGGACGAAGAGGCCCACGTCGAGGCCATCCGCCGTGCCTTCGACGCGGCTGGCGCGAAGACCGACATCCACGCCGTGGGCACACTGCGGGAATACCGGGAATACGTCGCCGCGCATCCGCCGGACATCGCGCTGCTGGATCTGAACCTGCCGGACGGTCGCGCCGTGGACGTGCTGACGCAGCCACCGGAGGACGCGCCATTCCCGGTCCTAGTGATGACCGCGTTCGGCACTCAACAGATCGTGGTGGAAGTCCTGAAGGCGGGCGCGCTGGATTACTTGGTCAAGTCGCCGGAGGCTTTCGCCACCATGCCGCATACCGTGAAACACGTCCTGCGAGAGTGGACGCTGCTGCAAGGGCGCAAGCGGGCGGACGAGACGCTGCGGAGGAGCGAAGAGAAGTACCGTCTGCTGATCGAGAACAGCCACGACATCCTCTATACGCTCACCGCAGAGGGGGTATTCACCTTCGTCTCCCCGGCCTGGACTGTGCTTCTGGGGCACCCGACAACCCAGGTAGATGGACAACCGTTCCATCAATTCGTCCATCCGGATGATTTGGCGGGGTGCATGGCATTCCTGCAATCAGTCATCGAGAGGGGACAACGACAGGAGGGTGTCGAGTACCGCGTGCGGCACATCGACGGGTCGTGGCGTTGGCACACCTCAAGTGCGGTTCCTTCGAGGGACGAAGCCGGCACGGTCATCGGTTTTGATGGCACCGCCCGCGACATCACTGAACGCAGGCAAGTGGAAGAGACCCTGCGCATTCAGCACGATCTCAGTCTGGCGCTCGGTTCGAGCGACGACCTCCACCAGTCGCTGGAGCAGATTTTGGCTGCGGCTTTGCGACTGGAAGGTATGGACTGTGGCGGGATTTACTTGACCGATCCAAGCGGCGCGATCGAGTTGGTCGTTCACCGCGGTCTAACGCCACAATTTGTCGAGCTGGCTACGCACTATCCGGCGGAGGCGATGGAAGCCCGTGTGGCACGGAAAGGTCAGCCACGCTATGGCTCTTATCAAAGTCTCAAACCCATACCGAACGCGGCGATCACAGAGGAGGGTTTGCGCGCCCTGGCCGCCGTCCCGGTGGTGCATCAGGGTCAAACGTTGGCGATGCTCAACCTCGCGTCGCACACGTACGATGACATTCCCGTCAACACGCGCCACGCGATTGAGACGCTAGCCCAGCAAATCGGCAGCATCTTGATGCGACTGCGCGCCGACGCCCGCCTGCGCGAGAGCCAGCAAAATATGCAAATATTGTTCGACACGATCGACGACTTCTTGTTCGTGCTGGATGGCGTGGGGCACATCTTGCGGGTCAACGCGGTCACGTCGAACCGTCTCGGTTATGCGACCGATGAACTTGTGGGTCAGGACGTTCTCCTGATCCATCCGCCTGACCGACGGGCAGAAGCGGCGGCGGTCATTGCCGACATGCTCGCGGGCCAGCGCGATTTCTGCTCGGTGCCGCTGCTTGCCAAAGGAAGCAGCCGAGCTGGCCACTCGTGCCAAGAGCGAATTCCTGGCCAACATGAGCCACGAGATTCGCACGCCCATGACGGCCATTCTCGGCTATACCGATCTCCTCCTGGAGGAAAACGTCAGCCACGCTACGCAAGAACACGTGGCCGTGATCAAACGCAACGGCGAACTGCTCCTGGGACTGATCAACGACATCCTCGACTTGTCAAAGGTGGAAGCCGGGAAGCTGCAGATCGAGCCGATCCGCTGTTCGCCCGGCGAACTGGTGGCCGAGGTGGTCTCGCTCATGCGAGTCGCCGCCGCCGAGAAGCAATTGGATCTGCAAACCGAACTGGCCGGTCCCCTGCCCGCCACCGTACTGACCGACCCCCTGCGTCTGCGTCAGGTGCTGATTAATCTAGTGGGCAATGCGATCAAGTTCACCGACCACGGCACGATCCGACTGACCGTCCGGCTCACCAGCGATGGCGGTCCTCCGCGTCTTCGGTTCGACGTGACGGATACGGGCCTCGGCATGAACACCGAGCAAGTCGGCCAGCTGTTCCAACCGTTCATGCAGGTGGACAGTTCGGCCACGCGGAAGTTCGGCGGCACGGGTTTGGGGCTGTGCATCTGCAAGCACTTAGCCAAGTCTCTGGGGGGCGACCTCGAAGTGCGTTCCCAACCGGGCCAAGGCAGCACCTTCAGCGTGACGATCGATCCGGGACCGCTGGACGGTATTCGCCTGCTTTCCGAAGGTGTGGCGGCGGCTCTTGAAGTTGCGAGTAGCAGAATTCACCAGAATTCTGGCCGTTTCGCAGTGCAGCCGTTACCTCGCCTCGACCCGAAATCTGGCGATTTCGGCTACTTCTCGTCGCAATGCGCAACTTCAAAGCCGGCGGCCGCGGGCCTGGTCGTGCTGCACGGCCACATCTTGCTGGCCGAGGACAGTTTGGACAGTCAGCGATTGCTCGCGCTGCTGCTCAAGCGGGCCGGGGCTGAGGTGACGGTCGTCGAGAACGGCCAGCTGGCCGTGGCGGCCGCCTGGGCCGCCCACGAGGCGGGCCGACCGTTCAACGTGATCCTGATGGACATGTCGATGCCCGTGCTGGACGGCTTCGAGGCGACCCGGCAATTGCGTAAACGAGGCTACACGGCCCCGATCATCGCCCTGACGGCGTACGCGATGACCGAGGACCTCCAGAAATGCCTGGCGGCCGGCTGCAACGACTACGCCACCAAGCCGATCGACCGGCAGCGGCTCCTGGCCACGGTCGCCCCCTGGGTGGCCCGCGGTCAAACGCCTGACGCTGCACCCGCGGCCACACACGCCCCCACGTAGCAACGTAGGCCGAAATAACTTACCGAATTTCGACGCGACGGCGACAGCTAGGGGTCGGATTGACGAGCGAGACCGGGAACTTATTTCGGCCCACGTTCTAGTCGCATCTCTCCGAGACGCAAAACCCGGTCTCGGAGAGACCGGTCCACGTGAAGCCCCGCTAAATTTCCGGCTCGCGCGTGTTACGAATCCACCACCTGAATCTGCAGCCGTTTGCCGACGACTTCGGCGTAACGTAACAGCGTGTCCATCGTCGGGTTTTCGTTGGTTACGTTTTCCAGCTTGGAGAGTGCGGAACGATCCATGCCCGTTCTCTCGTAGATGTCTGCCAGACTCAACCCTTTGGCTTCGCGCGCCGCTCTGAGTTGTTGCATCACCGCAGCTAGTTGTTTGCGGCGTGCCTCACAACGGGCTCGCTGCGCCTTGGCGATGATTTCCGGTTTCTCCAATTCGACTTCTTCGCGAATCTTGCGGTATTTCGCCGCTTCTTCTGGAGTCAACTTGCGGTCTCGTGTGACTTGTCTGGCCATGCGTGTTTACCCTGGTTCGGGAACTTCAAACGCGGTGACGGGGTATACGGTGTCTTCGTCGATTTGTTCGTAAATGACGGTGATGTACCGCGCGTCCGTCGTGTACCCGAAAATCATCGGGCGGTTCGACGAGTCGCTCGTGCCGATGCCAACCGGGTGGTCAAAGACGTAGGCGACATCGTGCTTCTCAACTCCGTGCTCCGCGATGTGCCGGACGTTTCCTTCCCCGTCATCGTCAAGATCCCAGATAATCGACACGTTCATTGGATGCCTCGCTGCGCAGCAATATATTACCGCACCCGGAAGCCGACGACAACCTCGCCATGGCTGGGCAAGGTCAGGTTAACTGGGGAACAAGGTACGGGCGTGCTTCGGCCTGAGAAGCTATAGCAACGTGGGCCAAAATTAGTTCCCGGTCTCGCCCGCCAATCCGGGGTCGCCGCCGCGTCGAAATTCGGTAAGTTATTTCGGCCTACGTTGCTACGTCTGTGGCGGGCTGAATGTGGAGCAGCAAACGGCTAGAATCATCGGGGCCGGGCTGTTGCTGCATTATCGAGTCACCCCCAATGCCAAGGGACGGCGGCCTGGGTGGCAGCGTCTGAGATGGAATCGTTCAACGGCGACCCAAAAGGGGCTGCTGCCGTCCATCAAAGCCAGCAGCTTCGGCCGTGTCAGCAGTTTCTGGCGGGGAACGTGTGGCCGTACGCCGCGTTCCCCGCCGGTAGCCGCCGAGGGAGCCGCACGAGAGGTTGGAGCCGCACGACGGCGGCTACCTCTGGGTCGCGGTTAAACGAACCTATCCAGAATTTGCGAGGACAGTTATGCCACGGTGCCTCTACGTCAGTCTGCTGGTTACGATCGCGTGGAACCACGCGGCCCAGGGTGCGGAATCGCTGCAAATTCGCTCCGGCCGATTTGCGGCCGTCGTGCGAAACGGCTCGCTCGTCGGACTCAAGTCGGCGACGGGGCTGGAGTTCGTCAAGGAACCCGCGGAACCGCGGGGCACAGGGATTCATCGCGTTCCAACGATGCACTGGGCCACCGCCAGCGACGAGTCGGGCGAACTGAGCAAGGACCAAGCCTTAACCCGGCAGTCTGGCAAGTTCACGGACTTGTCCGACGCCATCGTCGACACCTCGTATCGGTTGGACGCGGCCAGCGGCGATCTGGTGCTTGGGCAGCGGGCGCGCTCCCCGGCAGACGGCGTGTGGGGCGTCAGTTGGTGGATCGCCGATATCCCCTTGGACTTCGCCATCCTGGTGCCCGGCGGTTCGGGACTGCGGCTCTCCCGCGAGACGCCCGGTTCGCGCCACCAGTTCGATTATCCGATCAGTTGGGAAGCCCAGTTCGTGGTCGTGGAAGGTCCCGGCCAGGGTTTCTTCGTCTGGGCCGAAGACCCGCAGGGACGCTTCAAGCGGTTGGTCGTCGAGCGGCGGTCCAGCGGGTGGCGGCTGGGCTTCGTGACGATCAACGACGCGCCGTTCGACACGTTGACCGCCTGCGACTCCGTACGCTGGCGGCTGAACGTCTACGAAGGCGACTGGCGCGTGCCAGCGCGGCGCTACCGCGATTGGCTGGCAGCCACGCTGCAGCCGGTTCGCGTGGAATCGCAATCGCCCGCTTGGGCTCGCGAGATCCGCGTCTGTGTCATCATGGGACTTGAGCTGCCGGTGCTCGAAGCTATGCCTCGGCGGCTGGACCCGCAGCAGACGCTGCTGTACTTGCCGGAATGGCGGACCGCCGGCTACGACCGCAACTATCCCGACTACGACCAGCCTGTGCCGCAGTTGGAGCCGTTCGTGCGGCGAGCTCATGAACTCGGTTTTCGCGTCATGCTCCACGTCAATTACTTCGGCGTCGACCCGCTCCATCCGCTGTACCCGCAGTTCGAGCCGTTCCAGGTACTCGATCCTTGGGGCAAGCACGAGCTGCAGTGGTGGGTGTGGCCGCCGGAGGAACCCGACATCCGGTTTGCGTACATCAACCCGGCCTGCCGGGCGTGGCGAGACTGTTTCGTGAAGGCGATGGTCGAGCTCTGTAACCGTACCGGGACGGACGCGCTGCACTTGGACCAGACGCTGTGTATCTACAACGACCACCGGGGACGGATCGAGGGCCAGTCGATGCTGGAGGGAAGCCTGGCCCTGCACCGCGCGTTGCGCGAGGCGCTCCCGCAGGTCGCGCTGAGCGGCGAAGGGCTGAACGAAGTCACCTGCCGCTACGAGGCGTTCGCACAGCGGCATATGTGGGGCTTGGACCATTCGAAGGGCACGTGGGACCGCCGTTGGCTGGCCGCGGCCCACCCGATCAGCTCCTACGTGCTGCGACCCTTCACGACGATGTACGGTTATCTGGGCTGCGCCCCGCCCGACGCCGACCAGCTGTACGCAGCCTGGAACGAGGCGTATCGGCACTGGGGCATCATCCCCACGCTCAAGCCGACGCTGGCGGCGCTCGCCGAACCTACCGGCTTTGCCAGGCAATTCTTTGACGAGGCCGAGTTCTGGCAGCGGCAACGAGTCAGACTCGATCTCGACGGGCCATGGCCGGCCGACGTCGCGATGCCATTGCGCACCACCGACGGGCAGCCCGCCGCCGCCATGAGCGACCGCAGCTTGGTTTGCGGAGAGCGGGTGGTCAGCCGCACGATCACCGGCGTCCGTCAAGTCGAAGCCCCAGGCACAATTCCCGGTTGGCCGGCCTACGACGAGCGGCGTTTGCTCGGCCTCTGTCCCGAAGGCTGGTATCCTCACTTCAAGGATCCGCGAGACCTGCGGCTATTTCACGTCTCGCGTCTGCCCGAGCGGCTCACGTTGGACGGCGTGGCGGATCTGGGCGAGATCGCGGTGGTCCGGACTCGCGATGCGGCGACGCTGCTGGCCGATTTGACAGCGGGGCTGGACCGGGCCCTGTGTGGCAGTCGCCCGGACCGCGGGCAGACGGTCACGGCGCTGGGCGGCATCGAGGCCGAGGATGGCGCTATGTTTACGGCCTCGGGCGAAGTGATTTCGGCTCATCCGCCTTGGAAAATAGCCGGCAGCGGTGAAGTGTTCGCCCGGTTCACCATCCCGCTGCCCGGCGAGGGAATGTTGCAGTTCCTCAGCGAGGTGGCCCTCGATTCGGGTGCCGTCGGACCGAAAAAGAGCGACGGCGTGACGTTCTTCGTCCGAGCCTTCGACAACACACGCCCTGTGCCCGGCGTCGCGGAGAGCGGGTCCGAGGGCGACGGGTTGCGGGCCGAACTGCACCAACCCACCGCCGAACGTCGTTCATTCACCTTGGACCTCACGCCGCTGGCAGGCCAGACCATCACCCTGGAGCTGGCCGTCGGGCCGGGACCTCTGGGTTCGCCCAGTTTCGACTGGGCCCGTTGGTACCGTCCACGCATCGAGCAGTCCGTGCGTGGCGAAGACATGCTCGCCGTGTCCGGCGGGAAGCCCTGGATGCTGGCCTTGGGAGGTGCCGGAGCGGCACCGATCCGCAGGGATGGCGAAACGGCCGAGGTCCACGTCCCGGTGCCCGGCACGGTGTACTTCCTGCGCCAGTCGCCGCCAGCGGTTCAGCTGCCCCTCGATGTATCGCGTCAGACATTCCAACTTCTGTTCGTCAAGGACTCGGGCCAAGCGGTGTCCTCCGCCCAGTACGCGGCTGTCAGCCGTCAGCCGACTACGGTGGCGGGAGTCAGCCGCGAGGGTTTGTTCGCCCATCCGCCCGACCACGGCCGTACGGTCGCCCTGTTCCCCATGTCCCTGCCGACCGAACCTTCCCGATTCGAGACCTGGATCGGGATCCGCGACGGCTCGAAATCCGACGGCGTGATCTTCGCCGTGGAAATCAACGGCCGCGAGTTGGCTCGTCGCAAGCTGCAACCCGGCGCGTGGGCGGAACTCACTGCCGATCTGGCTACCTGGGCGGGTCAAAGCGTGGTCCTGTCGCTGGTCACCGACTCGGACGGTCCCTTCCTCTGCGACTGGGCGGCCTGGGGCGAGCCGCGCATCACGGCCGGCCAAGCGCCCAGCCCGTGATCGTAACCTTGCGAGATGTAAGCAGCAGGGTGGTTTAGACTTCGTAACAGCGCCCCTGGCGCAGCACTTCGATCGTGGACGCCGACGTGTCGAAGTTGTCGGGGTAGTGGATCAGACGCAGCTTGGCCCGCACGGCCAGCGGCAACGTCGCCAAGTGCTCGTAGGGGGTGTGCAAGAAACCGCCATCCGCCTCATGCACGATCAGGTCCGCGGCGGTCAGCCAGGCGATCAGTTCCGGGTCGAACGCCGTGTCGGCACTATAGCCCAGTTTTCGCCCTACGGCTTCGATGAACAGGGCCGTGGTCGGTACCGAGTGCAGGGTGGGGCGGCAACGCACGGCGAAGGGACCGAGCTGCACCGCGGCCGTCTCGCTCAGCGGAATCAAGTCGAAGAAGTCCTCGAAATACCGCTCCACCGGCGTCTGACCTGGTTCCCGGACCACCCACCTCATGCTGGCGGACAGGTGGCCGTCCCAGAGTTGCTCCG
Organism: Planctomycetota bacterium; assembly: GCA_026692885.1. The sequence continues at coordinate 9,593 of JAPLNJ010000412.1, forward strand.
ACACGCTGGGGTGAGCCAGGAGCCGTAGCGGCCGCCCCAACACGAACCGGCTGTAGAGGGCTGCGCCTTCCAGGCCGGAAACATGGTCGGCATGCAGGTGCGTGAGCACGACCGCATCGATGCTGGGGAGGTCCAGTTCCACGCCCGCCGAGCGCGAAGCCTCGCCCATCATTTTCCGGATCGGGTGTGGACAGTCGACCAGCAGCCAGGCCCCCTCCGCTTCCAACGCGAGGCAGCTCGAGTACGAGCAAGCCGAAAACGCGCCACCTACGCCTAGCGTCACGAGCCGGAAATTGTGCATCGGTAAGCCCCTGGTCGCAAACACTTGAACACCCTCCGTTCCCTGCACCAAACCGGCTCCGAAAAGGGTCACTTGGTACTCACTTCGATGATTGGCTCAAAGGGTTGCGGTCGAGACTCCAGACACTCCCAGGCTCGGCGCATCAGCTTCAGGGTGGGGGTGTCATAGTGTCCTTGCTCCTCCGCCGAGGACAGCAATGGCATGAGGGCTTGGCAGGCCTGCGACCATTGCCCGGCTTCGTACAAGGCCAGGGCCCGTTCGTAGGCCTCGCGCTGGGCCAGCCAGGACGGATCGGCCTGCTCCCCGTGCAGTTCGTGCAGCAGGACCGGCTCGCTGACCCCTGGCAGACGAACCAGGCCGAGCCGGCGGGCCTGGAAGTTGGGCGGCAACTGTTCACGGGTACGTTCCGAGAGCAAGAGCGGTAATCCCAGCTTCTTGGTGGCGTCCTGGATTCGGCTGGCGAGATTCACGGTGTGCCCGTGGGGGCCGTACTTGAACTTGCGACTGCTGCCGGTATTGCCGACTTGGGCCTCGCCCGTGTTGAGGCCAATGCCTAGCGCCAGCGACCCGGCCGCCTCTGCTCCCCAGCGGGCATTCAGGCTCGGCAACTCCCCCAACATCGCCAACGCTGCCCGGCAGGCACGCACGGCGTGGTCGGGCTGTTTCGCCGGTGCGTTCCACATGGCCAGAATGCCGTCGCCAGCGTAATCGACGATGGCCCCGCCGTGCTCGACAATGCGTTCCGACAGGCATTCCATCATATCCCGTACCACGCGGCAGGTCTTGTGGGCTCCCAGTCGCTGTGACAGTTCCATAAACCCGCGCAGGTCGCTAAACAGGATCGTCACTTCCTCGGAACGGCCCTCCAGCAGATGGGGATCACGCTCCAATTCTCGCACCAGTTCCGGCGAGAAGAACTGTTCGAACTGGACCCGCGTCCGGACGGCCGCGGACCGTGCCAAATTGGTCCCAGCGGCCGCCGCCAGGAGCTGCACCAATTGTGCCTCCAGGGGCGCGATACCGCCGCGAGCCAGGAGGTTCCGCTGGGTACGCACTCCATATAAGGCGCCGACCACGTCGTCCTGCAGCCCGAAGATGGGCGCGACCACCGCGGCTTCCACACCGTCGAGACTCATCGATTCCGTGGGGAGCTGACTCAGATCTCGGTAGATCGTCCGCCGCGCCGTCAGGACGTGGTTCAGGAGCGTCTGACTGTAGCGAATCCCGACGCGATCGTCGTCCAAGGCACTGCCGACGATGCTCCACGCCCCATCCCGGCGCAGAAGTACGAGGCTCAGATCCAAACCGATCAGGTCCATCAAGGCCTGCGCGGTGCGTTCGTAGAACTCGGGTGATCCGGCCGCCGCCTGCTGCAGTTCGATAACTGTCTCCAGCCAATCGGCAAACACGTCTGGAGCCGACTCCGACGAGGCCTCGCCTTGCAGTCCGAGCCGTGGCCGCCCCCGCGGGCGCCTGCTCGACGGCTCGATGGCGACCAGGCCTTCCAGGCGGAGCCTGTCGCTGGCTAGTTCCGCATCTTTCTTGGTGATCTTCGTTTGCAAGTGCACATGGGGCGTCTCCTCGGCGGTACGTGACACCGGTTTGGCCGAGGGTGCTATCGCTACGCCGACCGGCGGTGCGGGTTCGATCTGGAGTTTGGTGGCGCCCATCTGCAAAGCGAGGGGCAGCTCCAGCTCGCGTGCTTGAGAAATGCCAATTTCGCCGCCATCGGCCAGGAAAACGGCGTGGCTGAGACTGAGATTCTCGATCCGGACACGGTTATCAGGCAACGCTTCGATGCGCAATTGATCGCGCGAGACCGTGGGATCTTCGATCCGAAAGCGTTGGAGCTCTCGTTCCGGACCGCGGCCAAGCTCCAACGGCCCTGCGGCGTGCTCGAACTGCGTCCGCTGCATCGCGTTGATGACCTGAATCCACAGTGACACGGTTAGCACCTTCCTGCTACGGGGTTGCTGCGGACGACTCGGCGCGGCTTACAAGCTCGGCTGCGACGAGCGCCCGCCCGTACCCCAGACCAGCGGGTCCCAGAGCTGGCAGCGGGGAAGCCGTCCCAGCTGCCCCCGCACAATCTGAAGTGTACCGGTTTGAAAAATGGCTCGCAAGTATCTGCTCCGGCTGGGGCAATAAGTCGCGAAGGCCGATTGAAACGACAGACCCTGTGGTCTAAGATCTTGAGCCCTAGGCAAGCGGATGGAAACCAGGGGACGAGCCGATGTTGGAAGTACTGTCACTCTTCAAGGATCTGCACGACGACGACATTCACTGGATCCTCCAATCCGGCCAGGAGCAACAGGTCATCTCGGGTACGGTCATTATTCAAGAGGGCAAGCAACCGGAAGCCCTCTGGTTTGTGCTCGAGGGGCTGGTCTCCGTCAGTACGTCCTTGGCTGGCCCCGGGCCCCTGGCCCTGCTCGGTCCCGGTGAACTCCTGGGCGAGATCTCCTTCCTGGAAGACTCCCCCGCCACAGCGACCGTCACGGCGGCGGAAAACACGCTCTTGTTGTGCCTGCCCCGCGCCCGACTCACCGCCCAGCTCGACGAAGATCCCTGGTTTGCCCAACGTCTGTATCGGGCGTTTGCGTTGATCTCGTCGCGACGACTCCGCGAGCGGGTGCAAGGGCTCGTGCGGGAGCGGCAAGCCCACGCTGCCGTCGAAGAAACTCCGGGCCTGGGGAGCAGGCTGGGCGAGGCACTCTTTCATTTCAAGTCGCGGCTGCAGGCCGCGGATCAGGCGGCCATCCGAGACGACGGGACGATCGGCGAGGAACTCCGGGAGGCGATCCTGAGCGACTTTCAGAATTTCACAAAGCTGCTTAACGATGAGCTGGGCGATGCCTCGGGCTTAGATCAGCATATACGCGAAGACAGGGGAGTCCGCGTCAAGACCGAACTGCTGCCCTACATCCTACTCACGCAAAGCGGCGAGCGGTTCTACTCGAAGCCCCGCGGTTACGCGGGCGATTTCATGACGATTGAATTCATGTATCAAAACACTCCGACCGGCACCGGTCGCATCGGACCGCTGCTAGACGAAGGTTTTCTCGAGTTGCCCGCTTCCCAGGCGGTTCGCAACCGCCGCGGATTATTGGTTGAGGAAATCCAACGTACGTGCGAAACGAGCACCGCCGACACGGTGCGGATTACCAGTCTGGCCTGCGGTCCGGCCGCCGAAGTGTTCGACGTGCTGAGCTCGTCCAAGCAGGCCTCGCGGCTGAAGGTCACCCTGCTCGATATCGACCTGCAAGCCCTCGCTTTTGTCACCGATAAGGCCGCCAAAAGGAAACTCCAACGGCAGATCAAGGCGGTGAACCGCAACCTGGTCTATTTGGCCACCGGACGCCAGCAGCTCGATCTTCCACCGCAAGATCTGGTGTACAGTATCGGCTTGATCGATTATTTCAGCGATAAGTTCGTCCTCGCGCTGCTGGATTACGTCTACGGCCTGCTGCAGCCGGGTGGGCGAGTCATCCTCGGCAATTACCACCCCACCAACACGACCAAAGCCCTGATGGATTACGTGCTGGACTGGAAACTCATTCATCGCTCCGAGGCAGACATGGACCGGTTGTTCCGCCAGTCTCGCTTCCAGCGACCGTGCACGCAGATCCGTTTCGAGGCCCAGGGGATCAATCTGTTTGCCGAAGGCGTCAAAGAGACGCCGTGACGCGGGGTGGAACCTGGGCTCGTCACTGGCTCATGGGCCACCGGGAGCGGAGTTTTCCAGGGCTCGGATAGCTTCGCAGGCGGTAGCTAGTTGCGCTGCCGCGTCGAGCCAACCGAGCCGTTGGCCAAGTTCTCCGCGGGCCCGCAACGTCAGGGCGTATTCGTAGCGGGCCGCCTGGCGTTCGGCCACCTGCAAGCTCTCGTCCAGGAGACGCCGGGCGGACCTTGTTCGTCCGCGCTGCGCGGCCAGCAAGCCCGCCTCCCGCAAAGCGTGCGGCAGGTCATTCTGAAATCGCCGGGCCAAACGCAGGCCTCGCTGCGCCGCCCACCACGCCTGCCGCCAACACCGGCGAGCGTCCGCGGGGTCGCGCTCCGCCACCAGTTCGGCATGGCACCGCAACGCGGTGGCCAGCCACAGCAGGCTGGGCACAATATAGGTATTCTTGATCCCCGCTCTGCGGGCCAATTCATAGGCTTGCTGAAAAGTCTGGGCCGCCGTTTGATAAGCACCCTGGGACCATTGTCGCACGCCCGCGGCCTGCCAGACCTGAGAGGCCGTCTGCGCGTCGTCGCCGCGTAACTGCTTCAACTGCGACTGGATCGGTTCCGCTGGTAGCTGGCCGAGCGTGGCCTTGGACCAGATGTCCAAACCCAACCCCGACGCCTGCACGTCGCCCAATTCCCGGCCCGACAGGTGTATCTTGCGCGCCTCGTCGGCTGCTTCGCGGAGCCTGCCGAGTCGGTACAGACTGGCGGCGAGTTGGTATCGCGCCATGTTGATTTCCCAGTAGTCACCGGTCTGTTCGAACAACCGGATGGCCTCGCGGCATTTCTTGATGCAGTCCTCAAAACGCGAGGCCGCGTACAACGCGATGCCGTGGAAGTGCAGCGCATGGGCCTGCCCCCAGACATCCTCCAGATGTCGATAGACCTGCCAGGATTTTTCGCCATACGCCAACGCGCGACCAAACCAGGGCAACAGACTCATGACCGGGGCATGCTCGGAATAGACTTGGGCCAGCTGCTGTGTGGGCGGATACAACTCGGCCAAATTCATGCAGCGCAGGTGCACCGTCAGCGTCGCCAGTTTGCTTCTCTCAAACCAGTACGTGTGGGCCAAGCGACTCAACAGACGCATGGCGAGGAGTTCTTGTTCGGCGCCTTCCAGCGATCGTCTGGCCAGGAACCAACGCGGCAGGAGCGTGTGCAGAATCTGCACCGTCCCTTCCCACAGGAATACCGGCAGGGTCGCCAGCGTCGAACACGGCGTGCGACGTCCCAGCCAGTTCATCGCTCGTTCCAACGCCACTGAGGCGTTTTTCATGTCCCCCTGCTTGAAGGCCAGTTCGCCCAAATGGCCTTCGGCTTCTGCGCGGGCGAGGTCCCCCTCCGCCAGTCGTCGGGCGGTTTGAAATCGTCCCTGGGCCTGCTCGTACCGCCCGCGGAGCATCAAGACTCCACCCAGAGCCATGGCGATGTGATAGACCACCGCGTGTTCTGTCGGCGGCACGCCACGCTCAGCAATCCGGAATTGCTGCTCGGCCGTTTCCAAGGAATACTGCGCGCGGGCCTGCTCGGCGGCAAGCAGGGCAAAGGGCCAAGCCCGGTCGACCGCGTCCGCGGCGTCGTAATGGCGGGCCACCTGGAAAATCCGTTGCCAATCGCGCGGCGTGAGCTCCGCACAGACAGTCGCGCGCGTGTTCGGCCGACTGCGCAGAAACCGCTCGCTCAGATCTCGACAGTTCACCGGCAGCGACGTTTCGAGCGTTTCGGCCAGCCGGCGATGGAGCTCGCCCAGCTGATCGCGGTCCAGGTGCGATCCCACCGCCTCGCGGATCCGGTCGTGGTAGGCTTCGACCTGCAGTTCGCCATCCGTGTCGGTCGAGCGGACAAAATGGGCGTTGCGCAATTGTCCCAGCCATGTCGGACCGTCCGTCTCGAGCGCCGCCGCCCGAAACACATCCCGGGCGGGAATCGCGTGGCCGGCCACGGCGATGACTTCCAGCAGCTGCCGGGCCGGTTCCGGCAACTTGAGGACGCGCGTCCACAACACCTCCTCTAGGTTGATTTCGCCGCTGCGTTCCGGGCGCTCCAGGGAGGCCAGATGCCGGACCAATTCCTGGACGAAAAACGGGCTTCCGCCCGACTCTTGAGCGACGCGTTCCGCCTGGCGAGCGACGTCTCCGGCGGCGCCGCCCAGGAGCGTCAAAGCGAGTCGCTGGGCCTCCTCCGGCGTCAGGGGCTCGACCGACAATGCTCGGTGCTCCCAGCACAACTCGCCTTTGCGTTGGGCTTCGCCGATCGTTCTGAGGAAGACACTTGTCAGCTCGTCTTCGGCGCGGTACGTGCCGAGCAACAGCATCAGCGGCGGGTCGGGTGGCTTGAGCAGCGAAGACAACAGCGCTGCGCTGTCTTCATCGCCCCACTGCAAATCATCGATGAACAGCACCAGGAGGCGGCGGTCGCCGATCCGCGCCAACAGTTCCCGCAAGGCGCTGCTGGCCCGCCGCCGCAGCTCCTGTTGGTCGCGCAGCGGCACCGCCCGCCGCAAGCCGCCCGCCACCGCTTCGATGCGTCCCAAGACCGGAAAGACACCTGTCAGCGCCGCCCAGTCGTGCGGTATAAACGCCTCGACTTCCGCTCGCGGCAGCCGGTGGAGATAGCGCGCCAGCGCATCGATCAGACTGTCCAGCGCCTTGAATGGCACGGACTCCTGCTCGTAGCAGCGGCCGGTCAGGATTACGGCTTGGCCGCCGGGACAAAGCCGCTCCAGAAACTTCTGCACCAGCGCGCTCTTGCCCATGCCGGACCGGCCGCGGACAAAAATGGTGACGGGCAGGCCCCCCTCCACTTCCGCCGCCCAAGACTCGAGCTGTGCCAGGTGTTGTTCTCGTCCCATCAGGCGTCGCCGCTCCGGGCTTGGCACCCGCGCGGAGGAACAGGCCTGCGCTCCCGCTCCCGCGGTAACCAGCTGCAGGCGACGAAGCACCTCGCTGCCGCCCGGGCGGTCGGCGGGATTCCGCCGCAGCAAGGCGACGCAGAGTTCATCGAGATCGGCCGGCACGGCTGGGGACACCTCGCGGGGCCGCGGCGGCTCGCCTTGCTGCTTGGCCAACAGCACTTCGATCGGTTTGCCGGTAAACGGCGCTCGCCCCGTCAAGGCTTCGTACAGGATCACCCCCAGAGAATACCAATCGCCGGCCGGAGAAAGCGGCTCGCTGGCCGCCTGTTCCGGCGACATGTAGCACACCGTACCGACGATATTGTCGTCGGCACTCTGGTACTGGCCGCCCTGCTCCAATTCGGCGGCTAGTCCGAAATCCAGGAGCACGACCCGCCCCGCTCGCGTCACCAGGATGTTGGCAGGCTTCACGTCACGATGGATGACGCCGGCCTCGTGCAACACGTTGAGCCCCTGGCTCAACTGGACCAGACCACTCCGCAAACGGCTCACGTCAAGCGGGGTGGAGTCGGAGGCGGTAGTCCCAGCGGCTGCGGTTTCCCCGGAGTCACCGCGGACGTAGTGCAGAAAATCGACGCCATCGACCAGTTCCATCGAGAAAAACCACGTCCGACCGTCCGAGACCAGTTCGTAGCAGGTGGCGAGATTGGGATGCGTGAGATCGGCTCGCGAACGAAACTCCTGCTTGAAACGCTGCAACGCGGCAGGGTTGATGTTCGGCAGCGTCTTGAGGGCGACTGTCCGGCCGTACCGCAAATCGTACGCTTGGTAGACCACGCCCATCCCGCCGTGTCCCAATTCGCCCTGGACTTGATAACCGGGAATCTCGGGCAACCGCGCAGGCGGGAGTTGGCCAGCGAACGCGACCGGCAAGTTGCCGCTGATCTCGGTGTCGCCGTCGAGCGTGGCGGCTTGCTCGGCCGGTTCCTCGGTCGGCGGCGTGCGGCTGCGGCCACAGACCGGACAGAACGGCAGTGGGAGCGTGCCGGACGAATGCATCGTGAGCGGCGTCCACGGGTGACCACACGTGCAGATCAGTGACTGGGCCATAGGATGTCAGTGAAACTTCTAAGCCACGCAACGGGAACCCTACTTTTTAGCCACTGGTATATCCGACCGCGCCGACAGCCGCCCGTCAACCCCAACCTGGCAAAAATCTTGGCGACCGGCCGAACTCAGACAAGCGGACAGAACGCGTGTACCCACACTAGTGCCGCAAGGAGCAGATCAGCCGTTCGACCACCGTGGCGCGATGACTGGCACAGCGCGCGGACCTGATCCTACTGGCATTTCGCCGCGGATTCAAGATGACGATCATTTCTTCACAGCCTCGGAGTGTGCCGTCTACGTTGGTTGCGGCCGGATGCCGCGTTCGGCTAGAATCACTCGCTCGTCGCCGCCTGCCACCGGCGGCCGCACTTCGGGCCAGGCCGGGGCCGACCTGCCGCCCAACGAGCAGTGGCTGAAGTTGTGAAAGCAAATCCAGGAACAACAGCATGAGCGACAAGGGCACAAACCGTGACGGGCTGCAGTGGGCGGTCATGCGCGGCAATCGCTTCCGTGTGTGCGAACGAACCGTGGACCGCTTGCCTGCAGGGGCCTACACGTGCAGCAGCGATGATCTGGGGATCTGCGTCTTCGAGCAGCGGAAATTGGAGGTCGATAATCTGATCGATTTCCCCGGCAGTCTCGTCGCTCAGTTGTTGGAGGAGATCGAGCGTTTTTGGACGCTTGGCGACCGGTTTCGGCAGTACGGATTCCTGCACCGCCGCGGCTATCTGCTTCACGGCAAACAGGGCAGCGGCAAGTCGTCGTTGCTCCACTTGGTGATCGCTCGGGCGGTCGCCAAGGGCCACGTGGCCTTCTTTTGCGAGTCGCCGGGAGCATTTTCGGAAGGCGTCTCGCAATTCCGCAACATGGACCCGGACCGCCCGATTTTGTGCATGTTTGAAAATATCGACGCGATCATCCGGCACCACGGGGATGGTATCCTGTTGCAGTGGCTGGACGGTCACTTGCAGGTCAACAAGGCGGTCAGCCTGGCCACGACCAACTACCCGGAGAAATTGGATCGCCGCATTACCGCTCGGCCGCGGCGATTCGATCGTGTGCTGTGCATCGACGCACCGGACGAGGCGCTGCGCGACGCCTACTTTGCTCGCAAACTGCCTGATCTCTCCGCCGCGAAACGCAAGCGGTGGGTCAAGCTCAGCACGGGCTTGTCGTTCGCCGCCTTGGCCGAGTTGATTATCAGCGTCTGCTGTCTGGACAAGGATTTGGCAGAAACCGCCGCGGTCCTGAAGGACTTGGAGGCCCGTCAGCCATCGAGCGATGACTACGACTCGGAACTCGGATCTCGCCGGCCTCCCCACGCTTGGCATTCGTCCGACGATTTACCGTTTTGAGCAGGACTTGTTCCCCGAAAGACAGGCCTGTCCAAAGTGGCATAAGATCAATCGTAGCCCAGGGCCTTCAAGTGCGCCGCAAACTCCGGCGGGAGTTCGGCGAGTGGCTGCTGCGCGTCTTGGCCAGCGTACCGCAGCAGGTTGCGCAGCAGACGTTCGGCGACGGGCTGGCGGCCGAGGTGCTCGCGGATGTGCAGCGTGTTGAGCACAAAGCGGCCGGCACCCAGTGGGTAGACCGCCACCGTCAGCCCCGACGAGTAGCCGATCGTCGCGTTGATGGCCCCGGCCACCGCTTCGGCGGGCGGATCCTGACCGACGAAGGCGGCGTCGGGAATCAACTCGCGATAGTACGTGTAGTCCAACAGACAGCCCGCCGGCAGTCCGGCGAAGATCGGATGCGGCTTGGCCCAGTCTTCCTTGTGGTAGAGCCAGGCGGGCAACCCCGTAATGGAGCCCTTGGCGGCCAACGGTAGCCAAGCGGTTCGGTTGTCACCTTCGGCGAACACGGCGGGCGACAGGAAGATTACCGTCGAACCGCGGGCGATGCGATCGGCCAAGACGCGGAAAGCCGCCGCACCGCCCGGTGCGGGTGGAGTTGCCGCGGCCAAGATTACTTCGCGTTTGCCTGGGGCTTCGGCCGCGAACGGCCGGACACGCAGGCTGTGCTCGGTCAGCCACTGACTCAGCCCGGCGTCCGTGCCCCACAAGACGACTTCGGTCTCCACCGGCGGCATCAGGGCCGGGTCGTCGACGTAGAACTCGACGGTTTCGCCCGCCGCCGCCGCTCCGCGTTCGAACGTCGCCAGCAGCCGATACTTGCCTGCCGGGCCGTCGATCACCACCTCTTCGTCGAATACGGGCAGGACCATTGGCGACTCGTCCGGAGAGCTGCCCGCCTGGGTGGGTCCCGACGGCTCGGCGGGACTGGTCCCGTCCGGCAGACGGGCACCACGGGTGCGGGCTGGGATGCTGACGGTCAGCGTTCGTTCGAAGACCCGCGTCACGTTGGGCCCGACAACCTGCAGTCGCACCGGATACTCGCCGGGCGGCAAGGCGTCTTCGTTCGCCAACACGGCTTCCAGCCGCACCGGCGACTTGCGGTAGACGTGGACCGGTTCGGCAAACAAACACCAGCGGAGCGGCGCCCAGCCATCGAACACCGCATCCATCGTGCCGGGCTTCAGTTCTCGGAAGGTCGTCCACAGCCCTTCGGCCGTCATGCCTTGATCGACCGTGCCGGTCAGGCTGTGGCCGATCACCTGGGGATTTGAGCGGATGGCGTTCAGGCCGAGCAACCGTTGGCCGCCCATCCGAGCATTACTTTGGGCGAAGAAGTCCTCAGGCCGATCGAAGGCCTCCGCCAGCTTCCAACGCTCCCAGTCCGCCAGGAAACGATCGCGTTGGGCCCGATAGAACGCCGCGTCCTCGACATCCGGTTTGCCGGCCTGCTCGTAGTGCCGCACGAGCCGCAGCAGGTCGTTGGAACTGCCGATCCCGTACTCCGAGAGGAACAGGGGCTGGCCGCCGCCATCGATCGTCCGCAGCGTGCGAATCACGTCCGCGGTGTGCGGCACGCGTTGATACGGATGCTTGTCGGCCAGGACGTCTTCCCAGACGTTCGAGCCGGGGTTACTCAAAGTGCCAAACGACTGTTCCACTTGGCCGGCAGGAAACGCCCGGAACGTGTCGGCCACGGGTTTTTCGCCCGGCTGCAGATGCCCGTGGCTCCACGGACCGTTGGGGTTCTGCTGGCTGGAGAAGTCAGCGGCGGCATCAGACTGCTTGCCGCTGGCGCACTTCACGGTGACTGCCAGGGCCGTGGTGTCGGCCCCATAATTGCCGTTGCCGTATCCGCAGACGCAATCGAGCGTGTCGCCGGCCCGCACAGCCAGGGTTGCCTGAAACTTCTGCTCCCTGCCTCCGCCGAGGACATTGATTCCGCCGTCGAACAGCGGCTGGCCGTTGTGCAACACATGGACATCCGTCGTGGCCCGCTCGGCGATGCTCGTGAACACAGCCGAGAAGTCGATCTGCTCGTCGGCCCGAGCCTTCCACCGCACCACGGCGTACTCGCCGTTTCGACCCGGATGGAAAGCCAACTGGCGCGGCGCCCAGGTGATGCCCAGGGCTTGGATCTTGTGGTCCGTGCCGTTGAACGTGACGCACGGGTCGGTGCGATTCGTGTTTCGCCAGAGTTCGATGCCGGCCACCCCGCCGCTTTGCGAGTCCCAACGACCGCTGTTGAGCAGCACCAGTCGCGAATCGTCCAGCGCACGCAAGGCCGGCAGGACACTCGCGGCGTGGCGGAACACCGGCCCGTCAGGCGTTTCGTTCAAGAGGCCCCAGATGGTGACGCTCGGATGATTCCGGTCGCGCCGCACCATGCCCAGCACCGACTCGTCGTAGCGTGCGGGCATCTGGGGCGAGTCGCCCAGGCACCAGCCGGCATACGATTCCTCATAGACCATCAGACCGAGCTCGTCGCACAAGTCCAACTGGTACCGCTTCGGAACCCCGGCAATAAAGCGGATGGCGTTGAATCTCATGGCTTTGGCATTGATCAGGTCGCGGCGCAGGAAGTCCGGATCGTGGGGTAGTTCCAGTCCGATCGGACAGCAGTTGCCCGTGTGCGAACAGCGCAGGTAGATACGGCGGCCATTCAGCCGGAATGCGCCACGCTCGAAGCGGAAGTCGCGGAAGCCACAGCGGACCGAATGCTCGTCGACCGAGATGCTGCCTGCCGCTCGCACGCTGGCCGTCACGCGGTACAGGAACGGATCGTTCAGTTCCCACAGCCGCGGGTTGTCGACGCGCAAGCGGCTCTCGATGACCGTCTCGCCTGGCGGCAATTCGCGATCGACGCGGCCCACGACCTGTGTCTCACCTGCGGTCGCCGGCGCGATCGCTAACTCCAGATGACCGGCCACGGCGTTCTTGCTCGCGTTATGGATCGTCGCCTGGATCCGGACGTCACCCGTCTTCCCATCGGGCCGCACGAACAGATCGGCAACGCGTACGGCGGGTGCCAGCAATAGTTCCACACTGTCGATAATTCCGCCCTGATTCCAGGCATTGCCCGCACTGTACGGTAGGGCCTTGTTGCGGTGCGGTGTCTCGTTCAGCACGATGCCGTCGATCGGCTGGTGGGTTGGGTTGAGCACCCGCACTGCGAGGCGGTTGGTCTGGTTCGGCTGAAGGGCCTTCGTAACATCCAACACAAACGGCGACTCGCCGCCTTCGTGCTGGCCGACTGGAACGCCGTTCAGCCACACTTCCGCCTTGTAGTCCACGCCCCAGAATCGCAGCAGATAACATCCCTGCGGATGCGGATTCGTGGGGGCCGAGAATTCGCGCCAGTACCAAGCCAAACCGTGATAGCCCGGGAAGGCATCCTGGATGATCCACGGCACCTGCGTTCGCTTGGCCTCCGGCTGAGGCGTCTGAGGCCAGGCCTGCTCCCGTCCGATGTTTTGCGGATCTGGGGCGAGCAACCAATCATTCCCGTCGAGCGAAACCACGTTCGTTGGGCCCGACGACGGAGGGACCGGCGCCGGGTCGGCGGACCGGCTAGCCCGCGTTGCGACTGTCAACAGCGCCACAAAAACCAGCACGATCGTTGTGTGTCGCATGGCAGTTCCTTTCGGCGAGTAAGGTGCGTTCATCATCATGGGACGTGGAGCAGGGTTCTGTCAACGACCGTGGTGTGGCTGAGCTACTCCCGCAACGGCCGGGTACATTAGGAGGTGCCGGTGGCCGGGCAGGATTCCAGGTACATCCGCACCAGTTCGGCCAGCGAATCCGAGTGCATTTTCTGGAACACGCCGGACCGCCGGACTTCCACCGTGCGGACACTTACGCCCAGCCGTTTGGCCATGACTTTGTTGGAGTCGCCCGCCACCATCCGCTCCAGCACGCGTCGTTCGGCCGAGGTCAGCGTGTCCAGTCGCCGACGGATGTCGGCACGGCGTTGGTCGCGCTGACTCTTCTCGACGTCTTCTTTCAACGCCGTGCGGATCGCATCCCACAGTTCCTGGTCGCGGCAGGGCTTCTCGAGCAGCGTCACCGCGCCTTGTTTGATCGCCCGGATTGTGAGGGGGGTGTTGGCGTAGGCGGTCAGCACAATGACGGACAAGGAGATGCCGTCGTGCGCCAATTGTTCCTGCAACTCCACGCCGCTCATGCCCAACATCCGCACGTCGGTGACCAGGCAGCCTGGCCGGTGCCCGTGGTAGGCTTGCAGGAACTCCTCGGCGGAGGCATAGGTCTGCGCCGTCACGCCCATTTCGCCGACCAGCGCCGCCACCGACTCACGGGCCGCCAAATCGTCGTCCACGATGTACACGATGGCGTGGGAGAACATGGATACCCTCCGTTGCTGAAACCGGTTACGGGTCAGCCCGGATTATCTCGCTTCACGTGGACCGGTCTCTCCGAGACCGGGTTTCGCGTCTCGGCGAGACGCGACTACGTGGACGCGACGCCGCCCCGCGGTGCCCCAGAAATCGGGGACCGGGGCTTCGCTTAGGCTCAACCGCCAGGTTCCAGCGGT
>JAPLNJ010000413.1 GCA_026692885.1 Planctomycetota bacterium
CGTCCCCGCGACGCCCAATCCGAACGAGAGCGTGGCCGTCGAGTTGTCCGACGGGCGCGTGATGCTGAACATGCGCAACGAATCGCAACGTTTTCGCCGCCTGATCGCGATCAGCCCGGACGGCGCCACCCACTGGAGCGAATCGGTATATGACGAGGCATTGTTCGAGCCGATCTGCATGGCCGGCCTGGTCCGCGCGGAGAAACGACCGGCAGACAAGATTCCACTGATCTTGTTCTCCAACCCGGACAGCCGCAGCAAGCCGGCCGGGCCGGGCTGGCGGGCTCGCGAGACGCTGGCGATCAAGGCGAGCGAAGACGACGGCCACACTTGGTCCGCCTCCCGCATCCTGGAGCCCAACGGCACCGGCTACTCCGACCTGACCGTCGCGGCGGACGGAAGCGTCCTCTGCCTGTACGAAGACGGCGGCACGATGGGCCACGGTTCCTGGCACATCCACTACCTGACCCTCGCCCGCTTCCCGATTGAATGGATCTACAACGATCCGGCGGAGCGGCTCGCCAAGACGGTGCGCATCGGCACGCAGCAAGTGCCGACGGCCTCGCTACCGGCGGGGCTCGTCGTGCGGCGCCACTTGGGACTCGTCACGTCGCCGTGCCTGAACGGGCAGATCGTCCATCGTGCCCGGCTGCCCGCGCGTGTCCTCTTCGAGACCCGCGCGACGAAGACGCCCGGCGGTGATTACTTGCTCATGTTCCCCGACGGCGGTCACTACGGCGGCAACAAGACGAAGGTCAACTCGATGCTGGCCTACCGCTCTTCGGATCAAGGTCGGAGCTGGACCGGCCCGACCGTGGTGTTCGACATCGACTACAACCAGCATGGCTTCATCCCGCTCATTCCCCACGGATCGAAACGGATCTACGCCTTCGGCACCCAGCCGCTGTGGAACAAGTTCGATGGGCATGAGAACGCGGCCATCGGCTACCGCTTCTCCGACGACGACGGCCGCACCTGGTCCCCGGTGCAACTGATCGAGCCGGTAAACGACCCGGGCTACCGAGGCATGTCGGTCATGCGGATGTGCGAGACGGACCGGGGCACGTGGCTGTTGGGCACGCACGAAGGCGATTGGACCCCCAAAGGCAAGACGCCCGTCGTCACACGGCAATATGTCCTACGGAGCGAGGACCAGGGCCAAACCTGGACGCTGCTGCCGAGCCAGCGGCCGGGAGGATGGTTCGTGCCCGATTTCGAGCGCATGGACGAACTCCGGCCGCTCGCGTTGGGCGGCGGGCGCGTGCTGGCCTTGGCGCGGACCTGCGAGGGCCATCTGTGGGAGTTACGCAGCGAGGACGACGGGAAAACCTGGACCGCGCCGAAGCCGACGCCGCTGGTCCACCCGGACGCCCCTCCCATGCTGTTCCCCTTGGCGGACGGCAAGACGCTGGCGGCGTTTCATCATAACGTTCACTCGGGCGGCCACTTCAATATGCGCGACCGATCCCAGCTTTGGGTGTCGCTCTCGACCGATGAGGGGCGGACGTGGAGTGAGCCGCGTTTCGTTTTCGCCAACGCCCTCGACCGCACGCTGGCGAGCGATTTCCAGAACGATCAGTGTTCCTACCTGGACATGTTCACCGACGGCGAGGACCTGCACCTGTTCCTGCCACACCGCTGGCAGCGGGCGCTGCACTTGCACCTGAAGGCTGGCGACCTCGGCCGCTTGCCGACGATGGCCGAATTGGAAAAAGCAGTGCCCCGTCCCGCTTCCGGAGATTGAAGTTGATTGCTGAGTCCGTTCCACCTCCATTTCAGCCATGCGCATGTGCCGGACGATTCCTCCGAAGTCCGTCCTCCGAAGCCCGTGACGATTGCCACCTACGACGACCGGTTCGACGCCGAACTCGCCGTACATGTCCTCGCCCAATACGGAATCGAGGCGACTCTCGAGCTGAGCGGCGCGGGGAGCCCGGGTTGGTTTGGCGTGAACAGTGCGCTGGTGATCGAGCTTCAAGTACTGCTGGCCGCGGCGACGTCGGCGAGGCAGATTCTTCAGGAATCAGTCGGTCCGTCTTGCCCGGAGATTGAGCCGCGTGCTCTGGCGGAGGAGGAGGATATCGTCTGCCGGTGCCCGGAATGTGGCGAAACGCTTGTTTTTCCGTCGCATCGCCGAGGCAAAGTCGAGACGTGTCGCCGCTGTGGCAACTACGTGGATGTGCCGGACTGAACACGCCCCAACCTGTCCGTCAGCCAACCGCTCGGCCGGCTGCCACAGCAGCCTGCTGTCGAGCGATGCGGGGTATGGCACCATTCTGCACGACGAGTCCTGAACCTCGCGAACGCAAAACTGTCGCGAAGATGGTACACTGACACCCATGAACTTCGCGGCGCCGACCAAGCTGCCACCGCGGGACGCAGGTTAAGCACCGGGTCGGCGCACGGAATCCAACCGAAGCGGACAGATTGGGACCGCCATCTACGAGGAACAACTCATGAAACGGCTGCTCTTGTCAATTGGTCTGGTGACCATCGCTGGGATGGGAATTGGTGCGGCGGCAGAGCCGGAAACGGCTTGGCGGCCGGGACATCCCCAGGCGTGTTTCAAGAATGGCGAGGCATTGAGCGCCTGGTTCAAGGAGCGTGCCCAGAAGTTGGGCGGCCGCGACAAGTTGCGGATTCTGATCATCGGCGACAGCCTCAGCGACGGCGGCTATCACTGGTCGCATTACTTTCGTCGCAGTCTGCAAGCCGCCTACGGCAACGGCGGGCCGGGCACGGTCTGGGCCACGCATGCCGGAGGTGCGCCCGGCCAGGGATTCGCGCCGGACTGGCTCTTCGGCCCAGACGATTTTGTCAGCTACAAAGGCGCGCACAGCGCCTGGCGCAACAGTTGGGGCGGCCGGGGCGACATCTGGCCTTACCTCGGTTGGAACGGTTCATTCCTGATGACGGACGCCGCGGACGCCGAGTATGTCCTCGAGGCCGCCGGCAGCCGGTTCGCGGTCGTCACCAGCACGGGCATCTTCACGAGCTTCCACGGCGAGCCGGTCGAGAACCGCGCGGCCGGTTTCACGGCGACGTTCGACGACCAGACTACGGTGGTGCCGCCCGCCGAGCCGGGCCAACCGCTCGACATCGGTCTGACACGTTTTGAAGCACCGGAAGGCCGCCACCGTCTGCACATCGGCGCAATCAACGGCGGCTCCCTGTTCTTGCACGGCGTGCTGGTCGAGAAGTCCGCGCCCGGCGTGGTCGTCTACAACATCTCCCGCGGCGGCTACTGGGCGCACAGCTTCATCTGGCGTCAGCCGGGCTGGGAGAAGATCTTGGCCGAGATCAACCCCGACCTGACGATGGTCTTCCTCACCAAGCCCGAAAGCGGGGGGAGCGTCAGCCCGTCCGACCCGCGCCGCAATGTCGAGTCGGAGCTGCTTGTGAAGCGCGTGACCAAGGCAATTCCCCAGACACGGCTGCTGTTCATGATTAACTGGGCGCCGCGCGACGGCCAAAGTCCACCCGACGCACAGACGGTCAAGGATCGCATCGCCTGGTACGAGGCGAATCGGTATCCCTACCTGAATTTGGAGGCCGGTCTCGACAGTGCGGCCATGAAACAGTTGGGCTGGTTCAACGACAACATTCACTTGGCTCAACCCGGAGGCCAGTGGATCGGCGAAGCCATCGCCAGGATCTTCCTGCCGTGACCCCACGGGTCGATCACCGCTGGCCGGGCGGCAATTCTCTTGTTTGCTTTGGAGAACCCTGCATCGCGAACTGCCTTTTGACCGTGGGTGAGTCGCGGGCCGGCACGACCTTCTGTTCCCGAGGGATCAAAGTGAGAAGACTCCCCGGCGTATTGGCTCGTCCGAGGCCTGTCTGACCGAAACCCTGCGCCGGTTTGGCCCACGGCCGGTCGTTGTTGCCCTGCCAGGACCCTGCTAGGATGGAAACGAGGACATCGGTAGAAGTCGCACCAGCACGGCTTTCGTGTGACCAGGTGTTGAGGATCGCGTCGAAGGACGCCGAGAAGGCTTACCGCGATCTGTCTGGGTTCAGTATCCGCATCGCGGAAGAGGCGGATGGCTGGCACGTAGACTACGAGCTCAAGGATGAACGTGCCTGCGGCGGCGGTCCTCATTACCTCATCCACCCGACGTCGGGGAAAATCTTGGCCAAACGGTACGAGCAATAGCAGGGCCGCTGGCGGTCGCAGCTGGTCCGGACCGCCCGCCGGGATTTTTGGGACTTAGGATCGCGCAATGAATGAGTGTCGGGTCTTCAAAGTAGCCATCACGCTCCGCATGATGGCATGTCATCTCGCGGAGCGAGATGACCACATTCTTGCGACAGCTATTTCTTTCGCGATCCTTAGCAAAGTTTGGGTGCCTGAGTTCTCTTGCCACGCGCCAAGGGCAACTGGTCTGTCTCGGAGAGAACTAACGCCAAACGTTATTTTCGCCCTTGCGAGCAAAGAATGAGACTTAACGGTTCAGCAGGGACAGGGCGCGAGACAAGGGGTCAGACGTACAGATTTCAGTTTTCGCGGTCGTGTGCCCAAGCCCATGAAAAGCCTTCTGCCCGCGAAAACTGAAATCTGTACGTCTGACCCCAGCCGGCGGTCCGTCTATGCGAAACCGTAAAACCCCATGCTTGACACCGACAACCCCGAAAACCGTTTGGTGCTAGCGGCGTCGGATCCGATACCGGATAAGGCCATCGCTTTCATCATTTGCTCCCACTTGTGACATTTCTGTGTGCCCTGGGAGGACGCGCCGCGGCTGGCGGCCCCTGCTGGAATGCGAGTTCGACCTGGTCTATGCGCCGCTGATGGAGCTGGACTATGGCGACGGTCGGCTAATCGACGCCCCCAGTCGGCCCGTCGCGTTCGGGCCGTGTCAAGGGTCGCGGCACGGACAGGCGGAGCCAATCGGGGGTGAGCGCCAGCAGCGGGGCCGGGACCGGATCGGGCCAATCCTGCAACACACCATGCAAGTTGCCCGCGGCATCGCGCCACACGGCGATGTCGATCGGTTTGTCGAGCGTGATTCCGACGCGGCCCGCGCGGAAATGCTTCAGGCCACCCGCCGCCATCGCCACCAGGGAGCCGTCCTCGGCCAACCGCACGGCGGCGACGCCCAGACAGTCAAACGTCGCCTCGTGCTGGCCGACCGTGAGCGTCGTCCGGATCGGATCGCCGGTCACCTCTTTCTCGCCGGCCAGCACGACCTGCGTCCCGTCGAGCAGATGGCAGCGGCCCGCGGCGGGCGGGGCCGCGCTGCGCTGGTCCCAGCCGATGGTGTCCGCGGCCGGTTCCTGCGGCACGATGCCGCGCTCGCGCAGGTGGGCGATCACTCGGTCAGCGCATCCGGCCGCCTCGACTGCGGCCATCGCCGCCGGCAGGGCCGCCGGGCCGTCGAAGGGCCGGCCGTCAAAGTCCTTGGTCCAAGCCCCGACACGGAACAGGGCCGTCCGTCCGCCTCCGGCCTTTCGAAAGAACTCGGCCGTCGCCTGCGGCTCGAATTCGGGATGGTGCAACACCACGGCTGCGTAACGCTGCGGGCCGTAGCGGACCGCGCCGTCGGGGTCGACCTTCAGCGCGCCGCCCGCGATTTCGCTCGACGGGATCAGGTCGGCATAGAACCCGGCCTGCCACAGTCGGTTGGTCAGCCCGATGCCTACATCGTCATAGGCCGGTCCGGCCCAGTTCATCGCGCAGGCGTGGCCGAAGACCACAGCGACCGGGCAGTCGATCGGCGATTGGGTGATGAAGTTCAACAAGCGGACACGGCAATCCGCCCGGGTCAGGCCGCCCCGCAGCAGCAACTCCTGGCTCGACCCCCTCGGCCCCGGCAGCGGATAGACCGGGTGGTAGTTGATCCGGCCGCCGGCCAGGGCATGGGACCAAACGCTCCGGTCGTAGGCCGCCACCTTGCTGTCGTAGAACATGTTGTACCACACCGGACTGCCCCACTTCTTCGCCAGGGCCGTGCGCACGCAGAACGGCGTGACTTCATCGACCTGGGCCAGGTCGCGCGTGGCCTGCCACCAATCGAGCCCGTTCTTCTTGAATTCGCGGGTGCCCGGATAGGGCCACCAGGTCGGATGCGTCGCCACCACGGCCGAGGGTCCGAAGACCGCCTTGGTGGCCCGATAGAAATCGTCTTCGACGGCCGCGTTGCGCTGTCGGCAGAGTTCCATGAAGTGATTGATGGCCGCCTGTCGCTGGTCCTGTCGGCCGCGCTGGCCGAAGGTCATCAGCAGGGCGTCGCGGACCAGTTCGCGGCCACCGGTCCGCTGGGCGTACGCGGCCTCCAACGAACGTGAGTACCAGTAATCGTTCTTGGCCGGACAGCCGTCATAGCACGGCGGGAATCCCCATTCATCCTTGCAGGCGCCGGCCAGCGGCACGTCGGCGTACTGGGCCAGGATGGCTCGCTGGAACTCCAACAGATGCGGCGCGAAGACGTCGGGCGTGAAGTGCGTGAAGGCCACCATCGCGCAGGCGTGGCGGCCCCGCGTCTGCGGCCCGCACGGCACGGCGACCGCCACTTCCTTCGCCCCGGCCGTCTTCACCGCGCATCCGGCGGTAATGTCCTGGAGGCTGTCCGGCTCGATACCCTCAGGCCCGCGGAGGTAAGAGTAGACCCGCACGAGCCGGCCGGCGAGCGCGACGTAGGGCGTGGCGAGGAACGTGTAATGGTCGCTGAGATGCTCCGAGGCGATCTTCGCCATGGCCTCGCCTGCGTCGGGCAGCGCGACCTCGCGCAGCCGCAACATCTCCTGCAGTTCGTCCGGATAGGCTTTCTGGAAAGCGGCCCGCGCCAGCCTCACGTCCAGGTCCATGGCGATCTCCATGCCCAGCCGGCGGGCGTGCAGGACGGCCTCCTGGATCTGGTCGTGGACCGCTTTGTCGGTGACCTCCTTGTTCGGTGCCCGAATCGTCGTGGTCAACAAGTTGTAGTTGGCGTGCCGGCCCAGCACGTCCAGGGAATCGCGGTATCCGCCCGGCTGAAACTCCTGGTCCGTGAAACACCACAGACCGATCGTGGGCAGCACACCCTGAGGCAGACGCGTCGGGTTGCGCTCGACCGCGAGGGACGATGTCCAGGCGACCAGGATAAGCACCATTGCCGCCGCGAGCGAGCCATCGCCCCTGCGGGAAAGCAAATCACGTAGGACGGCTCTCCGAAGCCGTCCGGGACGGGTTCGGAGACCCGTCCTACAGGCACTCCTGTCTGATGGGCCGGTTGTAGAACGGGATGCAATTCGCATGGTGCGTATCTCCTCAGACGTAAGGCGAGCGGCAGGAAATGACTTACCCGTAGGTCGGCCTTTCCAGGCCGATCGGGACGGTCTTGGAAGACCATCCTACATTAAGTTGGGTAAGTTACTCCCTGCCGCTCGCCTAAGCCTCCGCGGCTTCGGCGAACAACATTGGCCCAGCCGACGGCAGCCATCCGGATAGACTTATCACATCGCGAGTTCATTCGCCATACGGAGCCGCCGCAATTGCACAATTCCGATGCGACGAGAAGCTCCCGGTGTTAGCCGGGAGAGCGTCCTGCCCCGAACCTACCACGGAGCCGCGTCCGCCACACGGAAGCCGCCAGCGTAAGCTGGCCGGAGTCTCCCGCCCCACACCTATTCGCGGCGCATCGTCTAGGTGCAGGGGCGGGAACACTCCCACCGGCTAACGCCGGGGGCTTCTACACGGCGCGACACGTCGTGGTTAGGTTTCTGGCGGGAAACTCCGACCAGCTTACGCTGGCGGCTTCCTACGCGCAGCAACGCCGCCCTCGCTGTCTCGGCGGTGGATCTGGCACTTGGGAAGCGCCTCCCGGAGCTTCCGCACGTGATCGTCGCTCACCGGCGTGCCGCTGAGGTTGAGCCATTGGAGGCCGGTGAGTGCGGCCAGCGGACCCACGTCGCTCACCTGCGTGTTGCTGAGGTTGAGACGCCGCGTTTCGCCGGGGACATCGGGCTGACGACGGTCCGTCTGGCTATACCACCTACCAGTACGTGCAATTGATGGGTTTCCCAGAAGATTTGCCGGATCTCTCCCGCTTGCGTCCGCCGGAAGGCAACTCGCGGCTTGACGGTGTCGAACAGAGCTACTTCGCCCAGCGCCAGCGAGGCGAATTGCCGGAGACCTATTGAGACCTCGAACAGGGCTTCGCCGGGTTCAGACTTGGTTTTCGGTTTTGGCGTGAAGAAACAATGCTCGCACGGGAGACGATTTGACATGGGGGGATTGAGGGCCACTGCTGTGAACATGTTGACATCGTCCAAAATCTGTGAATCGCTCTGGTTACGAGGCTCTGCCTCGTAACCCACTGGACGCGAGGCTCCGCCTCGCAAGCAGGCCGGCAGAGCCGGCAATGCAGTGCGTTCCCAGGCAGAGCCTGGGAACGAGGGTTTCCAAGACGTTCACAGCAGTGGGATTGCGGGCGGTCCAGACTTCTCACTTCGGCGCGTTCAGGGTGGACTCCTGCGGGGGCACCGGGAGGATGAGATTCGTCGCGTTCGCCGTGGCGAGTTTTTGGATTTCGGCGGCGGGCAAGGCTTGCCGATGGATTTGCACATCACGTAGCAGACCCTGGAAGTAGCGGCCGCTGTGATAGCCTTGGCCCAATTTGAAATTCTGCGCCGGGTTGGGCGCCACGGGGCCTTTGCCGGGACCTTCGCTCTTCAGGCTGCCATCCACGTACAGGAAGGTCTTGTCGCCGTCGCAGACCACGGCCATGTGCTGCCACTGGTTCGCTTTCAGCGTGACGCACCCGGCACCCTGCCACTGGCGGCCATCGCCAAAACCGAAGCCGTAGGAATTCAGGTTCTTGCCGTCCTGCTGCAGGCTGACGCCGACGAACGGCTCGCCGTGATTCCCGAAGATGTCCGCATGCTCGACCTGCGTCCCCGCCGGATGGACCCAGAGCGTGATCGAAAACGGCATCGCCAGGTCGGGGAAGAACGTGTCGCTTTCGACGAAGTCCCCCGCTCCACTGAATCGCAGCGCCAGGCCCCGGTCGCTCGACACCCACTGCGGGCCGCCCGACGGGCCGTTGAGTGTCCCCTGATGGCCATTGCCGGAATAGTCTCGCGCCACGTCACCCTGGCCTTCGTCCAGCTTCCACCAAGCATACAGGCCGGTGTAGTGAAACGCCTTGCAGGTATTCGGGGCCAGGGTGTGTACGCTCCGCGCGCGGTCCCGGACGTTGCTGACGGTCAGCGCGTACGGCGTGTCCTGACGCAGCCGCGAGGTCTGCAGCCGGACCGTCGTGGCGTCCGGCCCGAGCGCGGCGGACAGTACCTGGACGCCCTGGTCGATCGTGTAGTTCACGGCCGTCTCGGCACCGGCCCGTTCGATCGGTTTGTTGAAGATTACCACGACGCGTTCCGGATCGCCGGAGGCGACATCGAGCAGCGCCGGGGGCGTCGTGTCCGGAGGCGTCGCCGTCAGCGTGGTGCTCGTCGTGTCCGCGGTGCCGTGGCGGTCCTTCACGGTCAGCTTGACGTTATAGTTGCCGGGTGCCGCAAAGGCATGCACTGCGGTCGGACCCACCGCGCTGGAACCGTCGCCAAAATCCCAGCGGTAGTCGGCGAGCTCACCGTCCAGGGCGCGTGAGTCCTGCGCCGAGAAGGCGACCTCCTGCTGCACCTCGCTGGTGTCCCACGCGGCCGAGATCACGGCGGCCAGCGCGCGGATCGGCCGGTAGGTCAGCAAGGCCGCCTGACGGCACCGGGGAAGGGTGACCAGCAGCCCCGGCTCCATCAGCGCCCGTCCCCGACTGCGGCCCGTCACCTCGCGGTCCAGGTCTCGGATTTCGTAGACCGTCTCGGCCTCCAAGCCGCCGAGCTTCAGCCGCTGCGACGACTCCTGGCTCTGCCCGCGGCGGAAGGCTTGGAGCATCCCCTGCCCCGGCTCCGGCCGGTGGAATTGCCAAGCGATCCAGTCCTTCTCGGACAGCGTGTACGGGGTCAACGGGTAGTAGTCGCCGGAGAATTCCGCGGCCACCTGTTTCCAATCCTCGATCCGCCGCCGGAACTGAGCCCAATCCACCTTGTCCGCGCCGGCGGGATACCCGATGCCCAAGGCCGGCGTCAGGTGACTGCGCACAGCGTAGACGCTGTCGTAGAAGACCCCGGTGCCGAAGTAGGGCACCCAGAACGACAAGCCGTAAGTGTGGCCCTGATTGCCGACCAGCATCGTGGGGTCACTCGGGTTGGCCGGAGCCTGGAAGTCGCTGCGCAGCAGCGGCACGGCGCGCCGCAAGGTCTCCAGGTCGTTGCGCCGGCCGCCGGAAGCGCAACTGTCGATCAGCATCTCCGGGTGTCGCCGCCGCAACTCGTCCCAATAGGCCAGATAGCCTTCGACGTGGCGAATCTCCGTGATCCCCTGGCGGTCCTCGGCGTCGTTGGCCCGCCAGAACCCCAGCGGGTCGATATTATGATCTTGGCGGTAGAGGTCAATGCCCTGCTCCGTCAGGAACTTGTCCACATGCTCGGTGAGCCATTGGCGGGCTTCCGGCTGGCCCAGGTTCAGCAGCCGGTCGTCACCCGTGCCCAACAGCCACTCGGGATGCTCCTCGAACAGCCAACTGCCCACGTGCGCCCGCTCCGGCTCGAACCACAGCACCAGTTTCTGGCCTTTGGAATGGGCGTAGTCCGCAACCGCCCGGATGCCTTTGGGGAACCGCTGCGGATCGGGCTCCCAAGTTCCGGTCTCCCACCAGCCTTGGCACGGATACCAGCCGGCATCCATCCACCAATAGTCCAATTTCACGCCGCCCTTGAGATACTCATCGATGTAGCCGATCTCGCTGGCTTCGGATTGGTGCAAGCCCATGCAGGCCGAGGTGAAGGGCGACGGGAGCTTGCCGCCGGGGCGAGGCAGGTTGTGCGCGATCATCCACCGCCGCCAGACGTTCTGCGAGCGGAGGCGGTCTCCCTTCCAGAATTGCAGCACCACCAGAGGCGTGCGCACCTCCTCGCCGGGCAGCAAGCGAAACTTCGTCAGCTCCTGGCCGGCCGCGACGCGCAACGACGTCGCGTCGTCGCGTTCGAAGCGCGCCGCCCACTGGCCGGGCCAACCGATCACCGCGATCATCCCACCGCCGTCATATTCAAGGTTGAAGTAGGGATAGGCGCCGTTGGTCGGCCGGCCGCCCGCGGGCGCGAAGGCCTGTTGGGATTTGGCATCCAGCCGTGTCGCGTGCGGTTCATAACTCCGCGCCGAGCAGTTGTCGCCCGTGTGATGGTGCAGGACGAACTCGGTGCCTTGCTCGCGTTCCAGCTTGACGTCCAGCGCCTGGAGACCCGTGATCAGCGGCGTGGGTTGGGCCCCCGTGTTCTTGAGATGCAGCGTCCATTCGACCGTAGGAAAGTCCCGATACTCGACGGCCTCGCAGCGTATCGCCAAGCCGGACTGAGGATCGGTCCAGGTCAGGCTGTGCTGCGTACGCTGGTCGTCGAGCTTCGTGGTCTGGCTGGTCCGCTGCCAGCGGGGAAGCAACTGGCCGGACGGCTTCCCGTCGCAGACGAAGGAAAAGGGCAGCGGGTCTCCCGCACTGGCGGACAGCAGATTCTGGGCGAGCCACTCGGCCTTCTGCCCGAATTCGTCCGGCGCGCCGACGAATCGCCGGGGACCGGCCTTGGCCTGGAGCCGTTCCAGGGCTTCCTGGGGAGGCGTCGCTTGGCCCGGCACGAAGGCATTGTCGCGCCAGACGTTGCCTTGTTCGCTGCACTGGCAGAAGAACAGCGGCTGTTCGGTTCGGTACACCACGTTCTCTTCGAAGCGGTAGCCGCGGCATCCCAAGTCGGGCCGCACGCCGTCCAGGTAGATGCCGGCGGCGCTCCACGGTCCGGCCTCGCGGGGATTGGAGGGATTCCGCCGCAAGTCGTGAATCAGGTTGCCGCGGATAGCGGCGCCCCAGCCGGACTGGGGAAACGAGACATAAATGCCCGCTCCGTCCACCGCCACCTGCATCACGTCGTGGATATGGTTGTACTGGACGATGTTGTTCCGAGCGAACGGCGGCAGCGGTGCTTCATCCCCGCTGACTACGATCCCGGAGTAGGCGATGTCGTGGATCAGATTGTGCGCGACGACCGCCTCCTAGGTCAGGCCCATGAAAATGCCAATCGCGCCGAAGTAATCCAGGCCGCAGTCGTGAACGTGGTTGTTGACGATGCGATAGCCCCGGTGTTCGTCCGGCGCCAACGGGTCGGCCCACTTCCAGGTATCGCGGTTGTGGATCCCGCCTGCGGTGATGCCTCCGCCGCCCAGGTCGCAGATCTCAGTGCCTTCGATCACATTCTGTGTGCAGCCCCGGAGCAGGCTGAGGCCGATCCCGCCCGCGTGCTCAATCGCTCCGCCCGAAAAGCTGCAGTTACGGGCATAGGTGAGTCGGACCGCGGCCTCGATCCACATGAACTTCTTCGCCGGTTCCGGGGTCGTCTGCTCCAGCATCTGCAGGCACCCGAACATGGCGGCGAATCCGTAGGGCGGGAGCGGCCAGTCGACGTGCGAGACGCGGAGCCCCTCGAAATGGAGATTGCGCACGGGACGCTCCGGCGTGCCTTGGACAGCCAGGAGCGTCTTCTGAACCACGGGCGCGACCACCTCCGCTTGAGCCAAGTCCTCGCCTTCCCGCGGCCAGTAGGAGAGCACACCGGTCGTGCGGTCCAGATACCATTCGCCCGGCTGGTCCAGCATCTCCCGAGCGTTCTCGAAGTAGCACGCATACGGACCTGCAGGGAAGCTGACGTTGTATTCCGTCGGCAGACCATGCGGCCACATGTGCGGTGGCGGCAGCGTGAAGGTGTTATTGGCTTCGTTCACGCTGCCCAGTCGCTTGCGCGTCCCGTCGTTGTTGTTGATCCAAGTCACCTCGACGTCCGACACGTTCCGCCACGCGCGAATCGGGTGATCCACACCCACGGTGATCGGGGCATCGTTGGCGTCGCTGTTCTTTCCCGGCCGCAGTCGCCACCACTCGCCGGCATTCGGCGTCCGTGCGCGAGTGGCCCGTCGGCCATTCACAAACAACTGCCGGAAGTACCACTTACCGGCCTTCACGTCCGGCAGATCGGTGGTCCAGATCTCCCCCTCTCCTTTCTTCCACCCAGAGATCTTTCGCCCGCCGCTGAGGACTACCTGTTCGCCCGGGTACGCGGCATAGGTGATGGAGTGCTTCTCGCTTCCCGAGTCCGGCGGCCCGAAGTCGAGCGTCGTAGCCTGCTCGTAGATACCGCCGCGAATCAGGACACGGACGTTCTGCGTAAGTCCGGCGGCCACCTTTTCGCGAACGACATCGCGCGCCTTCGCCAGAGTCGCCAGCGGCTCATCCGCGCTGCCGCGGTTGGAATCCTTTCCGCCGGGAGCAACGTACAGATCGGCGACCGTCGCCGGCGCCTGCGGCAGCGCGCTCAGTTCGCTGGCCATCGTCGCCCGGGACCACTCGGACGCACCCACCACTAAGGCAACCGCAAGCAGGCAAGCCTTTTCCATGACCAGGAGCCTTTCCCAGAAGAACAAGACCAGAACATGGGATCCAGTAGCTTGCTTCTGGGTTTGCCGTGACAGGGCCATCGTGAAGTGCTCGCTTTCCTAATTCTGCGGCCGGGCCTGCGCCATTCTCGGGCGGGTCCGGCTGCATATTACTCCTTCACAAGTCGCGGCAGCCTACCGCAGAATTGGGGGCGAGTCAATCATGTCGGGCCAAGTCCCTGTCGGGCCAAGTCCCCGAGGGTTGGGGCGTATTGTTTCCAAGCCATGCAACTGGAAGCGGCACTAGCTCGGATGGCAAAGCCGGGGCACGGATGAGCAGCGAGGTGTCGGACAATTCGTGAAGATCCTGGGGTCTTCATCCGTGCCTCGGCTTTGGTCGCGGGCGAAAGGGAGTTCGTGACCGCGGACATTCGCCAGCTGCAGAAGTAGTCTTGCAAAATGATGGGGGGCAGAATGATAGGAGGAGAATTGTGCCGATTGAGACTGAAGGTGGACCGTTGCGCGCGTTCTCGCAAAATGAATTCTACGAGCTGGATCATGCTGTTATGGGGTCACATTTCAGATCCACAACCAGTTCGGCCGCTTGCTGGACGAGTTGCTTTACAAGCGGGAGATTGCCGCGCGATGTGCCGCGACAGGGATTCCCTGCGAACGCGAACTACGGATCTGGGCAAAGCACGGTTCGTTCACCAAGGAATATGCCATCGATCTGGTGTTCTCGCACGGCGTCATCTACGAGGCCTTCTCCAGTCGTTTCAGGAATTCACGAACCTCCTTTTCGTCGTGATATCGAGAACCACTACATTGGTTTAGACGTTCAGGAACCGTGCGGTAGGAGGTTCCTCATCCCTTCATCGCGGGTTCGCGCCCGGCGGCACCTTTTCCAAGCCGCGGACGATCCAATCTTGCGCCTCCTGCCACATGGCCGCGGTGACCCCGTGTCCGGCCTCTGGGAACGGCACGAAACGTAAACGCCCCGGGTCTTCTCGGTAGAGCGGCTTGAGGTCCGCTACGAAGCGGCTTACCGACTCGATGTCGATGTACTCGTCGCGACCACCGTTGATGAGGCCTAGCACCTTGGGTGGGATCTGGTCGAAGCGGGGCTTGGGGTCAATCGAATTGACCAACTCGCGGAGGCGGGGACCGTAGGACGCCTTCCGGGCTTCCTGCTCCGGGCCCGGTGGGAGCTTCGTCACATCCCACCAGAAATCGGCCGCGCCCACAATGCTCGCCACGACGCGGATCCGGGGCTCCCGCCAAGCGAGGACCATGGCCGTGCTGGAGCCCATGGACACCCCGGTCACGGCGACCCGAGCAGCATCCACATCGGGCCGGCGGGCCAATGCGTCCAGGAGGACCGGGACGTCCTTCGCGGTTTGGGCGATGGACACCTGATGGACCCAGATGCTGTACTCGCCGCCCAGGGAGGCGATGTTGTCGCCGTGGAAGATGCCGGCGATGGACCGCTCGCCGTGCAGATGAGCGTCGATCGTGACGGCGAAGATGCCCCGAGTGGCCAGATCGCGGCACCACGACTCCAGGTTCTCCTTGGCTCCGCGGAAACAATGGAGGCACAGCGCCACCGGGAACGGGCCGCCCGAAGCCGGATGGATGGCGATCGCCGGCACGGCCTCATCGGGATCGAAGCCGGGCAGTCGGAGTCGCTCGCGGACCAGCCCGCCGGGCAGCTCCGTGCGCTCGAGAATCTGCATCTCCAGGGGAGCAGCAGCGGCTGCCGTAGCGGGAACAAAAGTCACCAGGCAGCTCAGCAGAATCAGCATCCTCCACGAGATCGTCGGCATGGCGTATCCTCCCGAGAATTCGGCGCGGAGCCGAAACGATGTTGCGCACAGACTCCAGCAAGAGTTCACTGTGTGCAGCAGGGGTTGTCAAGGTGGGAAGCGAATGCTTTCGCGTCGAGCTGTACCGATCGGCGGCACGAATCTATGGCACCGAAGAGGCACTGCTGTGAACATCTTGGGGACCCTCGTTCCTAGGCTCTGCCTGGGAACGCACTGCCTTGCCGGCTCTGCCGGCCTGCTTTCGAGGCGGAGGAATGATGGGCGAGTTGCTAGTCTGTCAATGCAGCCGCACATAGTCGAAGGCGAACTTGGCGCCCGGCTCCGTGGCCGGATCGATTCGCAGCGTCGTCACCACGCCGCGCCAATGCGGACTCTTGGCCAGATCCAGCTCATAATCGTGGAACTGGCCGTCTCCGACCACGTTGATGCCCAGCGACGTCGCTTCACTCACCGCCGTCAGGGCGGTCGCCCAGAAGATCTGAACCCGCTGATCGCGGTCGCTCCGCAGGCGGAACGTGAGGCGCTGGAGGCACGCGGCCTCGACCTGCAGGCCGGCGACCTGGAGCACCGGATCGCGGCCGGTAGCTCGGCCCGCCAGCAGACCGTCCTGCACGGCCAGGTCGGCGACGTCGCCGTTGGCTGTCCAGCCTTCCAGGGCCCGGTCGGTATTGAACTCCCAGGCCGTTTTCGCGACGGCCGGCGGGAGGTCGTAGGGTCCGAGGCCGACGTCCGCCGGGATCAGATTCGGCGGCCAATCGCCCGGCTCGCAAAAGGCCTCGCGAATCTGGTCAAGGTCCTGGAAGCCGTATTCGGCGTAGGGCTCGATGTAGCTGCCCTCGCCCCACTCGTTCATCGGCCCGAGCGCAATGATCTTCTTGTCGGTCCGGTCCGCATACTGCCGGGCGAGCCGGCAGAGCTTGCCGAGCAACTCGGGCGTGCGGCCATCGGCCACGACCGATTTGTCGCCATGCCAGGGCCGGGCATCCCAGCCGGTATCGACGATCGGCAAGTAAAGCAGGCCGCGCGCGGACTGTTCTGCTTCGCGCCATAGATCGGGGCAGGTATCGAGGAGCCGGGCGAACGGGAAGCGGTCGCTCTGGGCGCGCTGGTGTGCGAGCTGGAATCCGTGATAGGTAGTCGCCGCCTCGTAACCTTCGCTCGTGAGTTCCTGGGTGCGATTGGGATGATCGTGGGAGCTCATGGCCACAAAGTAGATCCCGGGGTATCCGGCCGTTTTGGCCATCTGCTGCGACATCGCGTACAGCTTGGCGGCTTCCGTGCTTCCGCCCAGATCGTGACGCACGTTCTGAGGCGCCCAGATGAACACGGCAGGCCGGCCATCGATACGGTAGTACTCCGGCATGTTGAAGTAGTTGTCGATCCAGTACTGAGTCACCTTGCGCCAGTCCTCCACGGAATGCGTGTTCGGCGGATTGTGGTTCGCCCACATGACGGCCCATTTCAGGTACTTGCGGTACTTGGCTTTCCCGTAGGCGTCGTGGACCCAGTGCTCCAACTGGCGCTGGCCCTGGCACCAGTACCAATCGACCATGAAGAAGTTGATCCCGTGTTCCACGGCCCATTTGATCTGCCAGTCGGCGCACTCGGGGTTCGATTCGTCGTACCAGCCCAGAATCGGCTTGCGGTTGGGAAAGCTGAGGATCGGCTGCCACTTGTCGGCGGTGGGGAAGCCGGGAAAGTAGAAGGCGCCGATATCGTACTTGCTCCGCACTGGCTGGGGCTCGGGGACGTAAGACGCCTTGGGCACATCGGGTGCCTTGGTCAATTCCAGCGTTGCTGCCGAAGCCACCGGTTCCGTCCCCGCGGCTGCCACCTTGACCGCCAGGTCGATCTTGCCCAGCGTTTCCGTTTGGACTTGCCAAGTGAGCGTCTTGGGCAGATAGAGCGAGAGCCGGTCGAGCTTCTTCTCGGCGCCGCCCAGCACCGTGACGCCCGCGGGTACTTGCAGCGTGGCCGTCACGTTCTCCGCGAGTTGGCCGCCGAGGTTTCGCAAGGTGCAGGTGACTCCGGCGGGTCGCCCGGCGCGGTTGATGCCCTCCGTAGGCCCGAAATAATCCACCTCCAGCTCGGCGGGCCCGCAAGGCTCGGCAGCCACTTCGATCGACTCGACCCGTGTGTTTCCACCCGCCGCAGTCGGCAGTTGGAGGCCGAGCCGAACGATCTCGTCCTGCCACTTCTTCAGCCCGCTGGTGGCGATGTTGTAGGAATGCACTTTGCCGTCCGGCCGCAGCGGGAAGGCCATACTCTCCCAGCCGAACCGGCTGCTGGAAACGCAGAACAGCCGGCCGCTGCCTGCGCGATCGGTGACCATGCGGACGCACACAAAAGGATGTTCGGCCGCGCGGATTGCAATGGGGGGGCTGAGCACGAGGGGCCCTTGTGTCTGCCCTTCAAGGTCTCCGGAGGCCTGCCACTGACTGCGGATCTCATCCCGGTTCCAGGCCTTCGCCGCCGAACTGGCGACCGCCTGTTGCTCGGCAATTCTGATCCACTGAATATCGAACTCGCCGGCATTGGGCGGGTCGAATCGCAGGCGGATGATTTGCTTGGCCGCCTGCCAGAACGGCCAGATCCGGTAGACGTGGAACTCGGTGTCGCCCGGGGTCTGGAACAGCCGATGCTTCTCCGGGCTGAATCCGCCGTAGGGACCTTGGAGCGTTTCGGTCCAGTACAACTCGGCCATCGCCGGGGCGGTGCATTTCACACAGATCTCCACGTACTGCGCGGGGGCAGCCGCGATCTCAAACATCGGCGAGAACAGGATCGGATCGCTGCCGGTGGCCCGGCCGTGAAGCGCACCGTCGCGAACCGCCGCGTCGGCGATCTGGCCGCCCACCTGCCAGCCGCGGAGTTCGCCCGCCTGGTCGAATCGCCACTCGACAAGAGTCTTGTCGTCCGCCTGGGCGGAAGCCGCAGCCAGCAGCAGCGCCACGCACCATCCGACCCCAACGTCCCACGTCAATTTCTTCGTTTGCTGCATGAAGGCGACTCCTTGTGTTTTCGGTATTCTGAGAAGTCCGGTTTCGGACGGCGTGGATACTCTTGTCGCTGAACGGGCTCTGGTTGTCAACACGGGAGCGGACCGCGGCCGACGAGCT
Source organism: Planctomycetota bacterium (assembly GCA_026692885.1). The sequence continues at coordinate 18,393 of JAPLNJ010000413.1, forward strand.
TACAGCGGACGAACCGGAGGCGACCGAAATAGTTCCCCGCAAGTGCCCTTTCTGTGTGCGGGAGCGAGCAGAGTGAGGGGCAAGAGAATGCGTGCATGGTTTCGATCCGCGCCACAGGATAGCACGGATGGCAAAGTCGGGGCTCGGATGACCATCAAAGAAGGAAACCAATGGACGTTCTCGCGGGACGATTTCATCACCCCTCTTGTCCGAACGACGATCTTCCCTCGCCGTCCGCATTCCTTATCCGTGCCCCGGCCTTGCCATCCGTGCTACCGAAGTGAAACTGCCGCGTGTGCCTTTCCGCAACCTCGTTGCAGAACGCGTGAGCAGGTGTTCGGGGTTTGCGAAACTATTCCAACTCCGGCGGCACGTTGCCGTAGGTCCACGGCTTGCCCTGGGGTGCACGCTGGGGGTGGGGCTCATCGCCGGGCTTCATCTGCCCGGCCAGTTCCAGAGCGGCTTCGACCATCTTCCGGCCTGCCTGGACCTCCAAGTTGGTGCAACTGGTGAGCCGGGTTTCGTAGCCGCCGCCGTGCGGGCCAAACGCCTCCTCGGTCGGGACGTAGCCCGTGAAGTCATTCGCGTAGCCGATCGGAAAGGTGATCGCGAAGGGGCTCCGCGATCGCGTCTCCAGGCCGTATTGGCAGAACAGCTCGCCCGGATTGGCCAGCAGCACTGCCGGCCCGACCTGGATCACCTGGACCTCGACCTCGGCGACCGGCGATACGGCGCGTAAGGCGTCCAAGAGCACGATTTCCTTCGCGAAGGCCCACTCGGTGTGCCCGACCACTTGCGGGTCCTGCTGAGCGAGCTCCAGGCAACGTTTCACGCGCTGCGGATCCGGCGTGCGGCGGTGGATCTGCAAGAGCTTCGACCGGGCCTCCAACGGCAGGAGTCGCCCCGGTTCCATGGACAGCAGCGTCTTGACTGCTTCGGCCCCGATTCGACCGCCGACAATCTCGGCCCACCGCTCCCCTTTGGGGAAGACATAGGGGCTGAGGTTGTCGACCTGGGTCACATCCCCGGAGTAGCCCTGGAGGAAGACCACGATCGCCTCCTTTCCCAGGGCCCCCCGAATCACTCGCTCCAGATAGTAGACATAGTTGGCCGAAATTCCGTCGGGGCTGGTGGTGGCGTGGCAGGCGAAGTTGACGACGCAGCCGAGCAACTTGCCCGAGCTGTCCCACGCGCCCAGCACGCCCACGGTCGGATCGGTGGGGCCGGCGTACTCAAACACTTCGGGATTGTTCTGGCCGGGATGCGTATAGGTCCGGCCGTTCTTCATCCGCAGCCGACGATTAAATGCCACCCGGTCTTCCTTGCCGGCACCGGCGCCGCAGCGGACCTCGACCCTGGCCCGGTCGGCGGCACAGACGGCCTCGACGATCTTGTCTCGCACTTTTTCCACATAGCGCACGTCGGCGCAGGACGACTGCTCGTAGGCCAATCGCCGGACGGCCTCCGACGCGTGGTCGTATTGCCCGGGTTGCACGATTCCCAGCGGACCCGATGAGTGCGAATGCGAAGCCCCGATCAGCACCGCCTCGGCGCGAATGCCGCTCCGCTGGCGAATGAGTTCGCGTGCCTGGAGGACCATCGGGCGGAACACGAAGCCCGCATCGACCCCCACCAGAGCCACCCGCATCCGGCCGTCGTCGAACACGGCGGCGCGAACCTTGCACGGGTCATGGATCGAATGGCAATAGGACTTGCCGTAGCCGCCCGGCACCTCCATGCCCAGGTCGGGCGTGATGTCGGCCTCGGCGAAGCCGGCCTTCATCGCCGGCTCCTCCGCCCCCAGCGGCCGAGCGAGCCCAGCACACGCCAACTCCGCGAGTACCAGGCACATGGCCGTCCGCAGAAGCTTCCTCATATTCGGTCTCCCGATATTCGGTATCCCGCGTCGCACACGTGTCAACCGCACGCCGTCAAGCTTTCCCGACGATCTTCAGAGAGATCTCCACCGCCCGTCGGCCATCTTCGGGCGAAATCGATGGCTGGCGGCCTTCCAGGATGCAGTCCACGAAATGCTCGTCCATCTGCATGTGACCCCACTGGCGATGGCCGCCGCCCTCCCGGAAAATCCAGTCCGACTTGTCCGGGTCGTGGCCGAACAGCGTCAACTCGTTGTTCCAGTTGGCCTTGATCGAGCGGGTATTGTCGCCGATCACTTCCAGGATGGACGTGCTGCAGGCATGGGCCACCGAGCCGCTGGTGTTCAAAGCCCCAATCACGCCGCCCGGAAACTTGTAGTTCACAAACGCGTTGTAGCCCAGCGTGTCGCCAAACTTCTCGATCGGGAAGTGTTCCACGCAGGCATTGATGTCCGTGAAATCCACGCCCAGCAGCCAGCGCATCAGATCGATCGACCAGACCGCCAGCGTGAACAGCGGTCCGCCTGTTTCTTTCAGGTTCCAGACCCACGAGCCAGCCGGCCATTGCATGGCCAAGTCGGCCGCGGGGATCCACTCGCGGTACATGATGGCCGTGGGCTTGCCCAACTCGCCCTTGTCGATCAATTCCTTGGCCTTCACGTAATTTGGGGTGAAGCGGAAGTTCAAGCTGGGCATCAGGATGACACCTGCTTTCTTGGCGGCCGCGAGCATGCGATCGACTTCGGCGAGTGTCGTCGCCAGCGGCATCTCGCAGAGCACGTGCTTTCCCGCCTCGAGCGCGGCGATCGCGATCGAAGCGTGGTGCTGGGTCGGAACGGCAATCACGACCGCTTGGACGTTCGGATCCGCCAGCATCTTGCGGTAGTCCGTATAAGTCGACGGGACGCCGTGTTTCTTTGCCTGTTTGTTCAGGGCTTTCTCATTCACGTCGGAGATGGCCACCAGATTGGCCTGTTTCATCTTCTGGAAAGCGGGCAGATGAGCGCCAGCACCAACAAAACCAAGACCGACAACACCTACTCCTACTTGACCTGACATCGCGAATTCGCCCTTGGGGCCAACTTACGGGGACCTACTCAGAGGCATGTAAATCTAGGAATGGAACGGTAAATCTAGGAATGGAACGGGCACGATGTCAAGAGGGAGCTTTTGGGCTTCTTGCCAAAGACGCAGAACTGGGCCGCCGAGCCTTCCATCCTGATTGAGCCTCCCGCTCACCCGCGGACAAGCAAACCAGCTGGTTCCATTCTGGTTTGCTTCCCGGAGTGATTACGAAATCCAGGATGACCGAGTGGCCCTTGGGGCACCCCTGATCGTGATCCACAGGTTTTCGCCCCACAGGGGCAGCCACAAGTCAGCCCAGCGGCAGAGCGGCGTAGCCGCGTAGCGCCGCCCTGGGTTACGAGCGGATTGAGAACACCAGCCCTGAAAGGGCGAAACAAGCCTTGGCCGCATCGGACGAACGACGCGTGCGGGATGAACCGATTTGTTTCGCCCTGTGGTTCCGGGGGGACACTGAGAACGAGGCCGGGCCGGACCTTGGCGGCGATGCCGAGATCGGCCAGCCAGACCTCACCTCGATTGGGCAGCGGCATGGGCAGCCTCCTCTGCGTCGTAGCCGCGGAATAGTTCGTCCGCTAACCCGTGTAAGGCATCCTCGGACAAATCATCAGACGGGACTGCCCGTCGCAAGATCTCCGCCGCCACATCCTGCTGATCGGCTGGGGCGAGCGTATCGAACGTCAACAGTAATTCACGAACGGAATCGGTCATGGCTGGCCTCCTTGGATATCCTACCGGGAATCCTGCCGCGCGCCGTTGTCCCCTGCAAGCTGCGGGGGACGAGTCGCCAGCGCGGGTCGACCGATCTACAGTGACACCCAAACGCCGAAGATCGCCCACATCCAGCCCCCCCCCGTCCGGGCACCATGGTAGACCAGTCCTAACGCCACTGCGACACCAGCGAGTTGAAGCAGTGCCCCCATGCCGACGAACGACGCGGATCAGTTGCCGGGGACCGCGGCCACTGACCCCAACATTGCCACAGAACGCTGACCGGGGTCTTTGAAGTTGCGCATATTTGTCCCGCCGACTGCCCCACCGACCCCGCGTCGGTGGAATACGGTTTGCAAACTACGCGGGATCCCACAAGACTCCGCCCGTTCCGCCCTCGCCACCTCACCGCCGCCAGCGGCGGCGGTGAGGTGGCGAGGGCGGAACGGGCGCGCCGGGATATGGGCGTCGTCTAGTCGCCAAACCTGCATCCACCGGCACGGGGCCGGTGGGGACCATGCAAATGCGCAACTTCAAAGACCGCTGTCCCCGGTCAACGGCATCCGCTGGTTCGCCGCTCCAGGTTGCCATAGCGGCTTGCCTTCGAGCATCTGCCGACGTTTTGCGTCTTCCGAAATTCGGTGAACATCGCAGTCGAAACGCTGCGCAATCTCGCGTCGTGTTTCGTGAATTTCTTCGATGATAGGATCAACTTGATTCTTCATCGTCGTACTCGTCAAGCATGTTCTTCGGCGTGCAGATCACTGGAAAAGGGAGCCCGAAATCATCCAAAACACGGAAAACACGCGGCAGAATCATCGGGTTGGCGATGTGCTTGCAGTTCCATATCAATAGATAGTCTATACGGTTAACGGCAGCACAGGCAATATGCAACGCGTCGACGATCGCGTCTGCAGGCAGTATCGCACGCGACACGATTTCGGCGGCCAGTTGGTCAATTTCACCGCCAAGTGGGACGAGTGGAATACCGGCAAGATGCTTCAGGCGTTCGGCGGCGAGCGATACGTTTCCCGTGTTGGCCTCGTCAAGAACGTATTGCGCGGTCACGAGTTCGTAGCGCTGGCGATGCAACTCCCACCACATTCGTGTTCCAGCGCGGGAGCGAAACGTGTGCGTAAGAGTCCGTTCGTCCTCCGAGTATCCGCGCTTCACAACTGGTACGAGTGCCCATGACGCATCCCGGTGTCCGCGATACCAAAGGATGCGATTCTCCTCGCTAATACGGTCATGCAGTACAGAGACCATCTCTCCAACAGGAGTAACCTCTACGTTCATAGCTCACTCCCTTGATTGGTGCATAAGGACCAGGATCACATGGGGCGGGCCAAGGACGCGTCCGTACCGCGCGACCAGTTACCGCCCTTACCTGCATCCGTTATGGCCGGGGAGAACCGTCAGGCCTCGACCTTCTCCCGCGGCCTGATTTCGAAGAACAGCTGCGAACGGCAAAATCGAATGTCGAACTCCATGAAGAAATTGGTCTGTCCAAGGATGACGGGAACGCGGTTGCTGCGGGTCCAAGCGAAAGCAAGCCGTATGGGTGCAAATAGTCCGATCCTCCCGGTCAACAAAATGGCCCGGGCCGCGGAATCCGCCATGTTGCCACCCAGCCGTACCGGGACGGTCTGTCGGTCCCAGACAGCTCCGAGTTCCAGTCCCAAATCGTAGGGGAGCACGTTCAGCGTCGCGCCACTATCGACCAGCGCCGGCACGCGGATCTCGCGGTCGCCAAATTGGAGGGCGATCGGTGCGTACGGCAATGCACTGGCAGAACCGAGCGACGGATCGGCCTCAATGTAAGCAAAACGTTCCGCTGGCGGAGTACTCACGCCGCCGCCTCCTCATCCAACACCCGCATCAGCGTTGCAGCACCCTCGAAGGCATCGTACGGCGACCAGATCGGGTATGCCCCCTCGGAGGCGATACCCTCGTCCCCGTCCTCGCGAGCGACATCCGCGGCCAACACTTGAATGGCGCGGAGCTTCTCTGCTCGCGGGAGTCCATGCAACGCCGGTATCAATTCGGAAAGCGTCATTCGGCAACCTCCTGCTGGCTGTGCCTTGTGGCTGTAACGATACTAATCATCCCGGCCGAGTTTGCACGGCCACTCGCCGCATTCTACCACAGGCCAAGGACTTGCAGCAATCACTGGCAAGAATCGTGACGAGACTTCCAGCCGACGTCCACATCGGCCTGAGCAGACGCGGCGGGCCGCAGTCCGCCGCATGCCATCCCCGCCCAGGTAGATGCCGTGTCGCGCAGCTTCCTAGCCTGGCTTTCCGGAGCTGGGCAATATCGGGAGCGACTCGCCACGGAGGAGTCGCACAGGCACGGCTCTGGAGAGCCAGGCTACGGTAGACGTTCTCAGCGGACCTGCTGGTACAGCAGCACGGCGGCGTAGGGTCGCTGCGGGATAGTGATCGGTAAGCCGTCCTGCATCAACTGGCGGCCGGCAAGCTGTTCCGTGCGGCCGGTGTCCAAGTCGGTGAGCGTGTACTGCGCGTCGGCCTTCAGGCCGCGGAGCGGGAAGCGAGCCGATTCATAAGGACTCTCACCGCGGCGAAACACCTGCACCACCCCCTCGCCGAGTTCGGGCCGGTCGAATTGCCAAGCCATCCACACGTTGTTTTCCAGGCTGTACGAGGTCAACGGATAGTAGTCGCCCAGCAGGTACTCGGCCACGCGGCGCCATTGGCCAACCATGCGGTGATACTGCGTCCAGTCAAGTCCCTCCTGCTGCGGCCGATCTCGGCCGATGCCCAGCCACGGACACCAGTGGCTGCGCACGACGTAGTCGCTGGTGTCCGACACGCCGGTGCCGAAGTACGGAATCCATTGAGCCATGCCAAAGGTGTGACCCTGCGTGCCCACCGGCTCCAGGCGATAGTCGCTGCGCAACAGAGGCACGGCCCGGCGGAGCGTCTCGAGATCGTTCCGTCGCCCGCCGCTGGCGCACGTGTCGATAGGCATGTCGGGATGCCGGCGACGCAATTCGTCCCAGTACGCCAGGTAGCCTTCGACATGTCGAATCTCGGTGATCCCCTGCCGATCCGGCGAGTCGTGGCCGCGCCAATAGCCGAGCGGATCCATGTTGAAGTCCTGGCGATACAGGTCAATCCCCTGCTCGGTCAGCATACGGTCGACGTGCTCGGTGAGCCAGCTTCGGGCCTCTGCGTTGCCGAGGTCCAGCAGACCGCCTTGCTTGCCGCCCAGCACCCACTCGGGATGGTTCTCGGGCAGCCAGGTCCCGGCATGGACGCGCTCCGGCTCGAACCAGACCACAAATTTCATGCCTTGGGCGTGGACATGATCGGCCAGTTCCTTGAGACCCTTGGGATATCGGCTGGGGTCCGGTTCCCAGGTGCCGATGCGCGGCCAGCCCTCCGGTTCGCAGGGATACCAGCCGGCGTCGACCCACCAGTAGTCCAGCTTCACGCCGGCTTTGACGTAGGCATCGACATACTTCATTTCCTCCGCGGCAGTGCTTCGCATGCCGGGATAGAAATCGCTGGTACACATCATGAGCCCCGTCGGCATGGGCTTTCCGCCGGGCTTGGGCAGGTTATGGGCGAGCATCCAGCGGCGCCAGATATTCTGCGACCGGACGACATCCCCCTTCCAGAACTGGACGAGTGCTAACGGCGTCCGCACTTCTTCGCCCGGCAGGAGCTTGAAATGGGTCAGTTCCTGGCCACCGCGAACGCGCAGACCGGTCCCGTCATCGCGGCGGAAATCCGCCGCCCACTGGCCCGGCCAGCCGAGCACCACGATAACGCCTTGCCCCGGCCAGGCGACGTTGAAATACGGCATGTCGCTGTTCGTCGAACGGCCACCGCTGGTCGCAATCCGCTGTGTCGCTCTGGTCCCCAGCGGCGTGGCATGGGGCTGATAGTCGTTCGGCCCGGCCGGGCTGCCCGTATTGTGGTGCAGCGTGAACTCGCCCTCCTTGCCGCGCCGAAACCACGTGTCGATGGCCTGGATATCCGTCAGCAACGGCGTATCGACGGTGCCGGTGTTGCGGAAGTACAGGGTCCACTCGACGGTGGGGAAGTCGTGGTACTCGATGGCCACGGCACGGACGATCAGTCCGGTCTGCGGGTCGGTGTACGTGAGCGTGTGCTCCGTGCGTTGGGCGTCGAGTTCGCGATGCTCGCGTTTCACGCCCCACTCCTCAAGCAGTCCCAGGGAGGGTCGGCCGTCATAGACAAACGAGAACGGCGGGTCGGTCGTCGCACAGGGGTCGTCTTCGACCAACGGCAGGTCACCCAGCCAGACGACGTTACCGTCGTTCAGGACCGCCTGCGCCTCGGCCCAGTCCGCCTGATCGCAGGAGATCCCGTCACCCGCATCGCCGATGTCCAGGACGAATTCGGTGGCCCCGCCAAGGTCCACGTTGACCGGGACGCCGGCCATTCCCTCGCGCAGCACCTCGGAACGGAACGTAGGCTTGCCGCCGACGCTGACGGAGAACACGACACTGCCCCGGCCGCCGCTGGTCTGCGAGTTGGAGTCGACGCCGACCACTGCGGTGAACGTCTTGCCCGGTCCCGGCAGTCGGACCACCACGTGGCTGACCGCATGGCAATAGAGTCCGCGGGTGTAAGCGGTCTTGGCGATGGTCAACGGCCGGCCCTCGCCGCGGGTGTTCTTGAGCACGCCATCGTGATTGGCCAAGACCGCCAGTCCGGTTGCGCGTGGCCCGGCCTGAACGGTGCCTGCGAACTTCGCCGCGATCCAACTCTGGGCCGCCGCCTGTTCCTCCGGCGTGACGTCGACGCCCTGGGCCTGCGGGGAGGCCAGCACCCCGAGTACGAAGAACGCGAGCCAGACGCTCCAGTCACCGTTTCGTTGCCACAGCATGAGCAGTATCCTTGATTCAAGGGATGGGAGTTAAGCCCACTGATGTGAACATCTTTGCAACCAACCAGCGGCCAGAAATACAAGCACGACGCGCCAGCGAGTGAGTCCGATTCTCGCTTGCCAGACCGACGAGGACTCACTCGCTGGCGCGTCGTGCTTGTATAATACCGGCCCTCCGGCCCGTCCGAAGATGTTCACAGCAGTGGGAGTTAAGCCGCCATCGTACCTTGCCGAGAGCAGGACTTGTTAGTCCACCGGCAAGAATGTAGGGTATGCCGAGTCGGGGATTTTTTGGAGGGAGAATCATGGGTATCCTTGCTTGGCTGTTACGCGGGCGCCGAAGAATCAAGAACGCGATCGATGGCAGCACGTTGTTGCTGGTCCCCGCAGGAAAGTTCCTGGCGGGCGGGCCGGGCGAAAACGAAGGCGGCGGCCCGTTTCCGGTCGAGTTGCCGAGCTTCTACCTGGGCATCTACCCTGTGACGAATGCTCAGTATGCGCGATTCCTGAGCGCTCGGCGGCCGGGCGACAGCGACCTGGAACAGTGGCTTACTCTGGACGGAACCTGCTTTGTACAGAAATCGGGCGACAACTTCAAAGCCTACGGAGGAAAGCCGGATCATCCGGTGGTGCAAGTCAGCTGGTTTGGTGCGGAAGCCTACTGCCAGTGGGCGGGTTTGCGGTTGCCGACGGAACTGGAATGGGAAAAGGCAGCGCGGGGCACGGACGGACGCAATTACCCGTGGGGCAACGAGTGGAGCGCGAGCAAGTGCCGCAACCACCGCATCCAAGCCGAAACGACGTGCAGCGTGTCGTCCCATCCCGAAGGACGCAGTTACTGGGGGCACTACCAACTGGCGGGCAACGTGTGGGAGTGGTGTGCGGACTGGTATGATCTCGACGCCTACGGGCGGTATCGGAGGGGCGACTTGAAGCCGCCGCAATCAGCGACGTCGCGTGTGTTGCGTGGCGGGTCGTGGCATGCCGGCTCTCCGGACAGCCTCCGGTGTGCCTCCCGCAACGACGGTGACCCCAACGACCGCAACTTCCACCACGGTTTCCGGGTGGCCAGGAATCGAACACATTGAATCGCCGTTGCGCGGCTACAAGAGCCTCGGCGGCGAATTCGCCGAGTATCAGAATCCCGCCGGAACGCGGTCCTCGTCGCTGGTCATCACCTGCGCCGATGACGAGACCGCCCGCATCGTGCTGGCCAAGTACCGCTCTGACCTGCGCTGTCTCGGCGGAATCCGCGAGGCGCAGATCAAACTCGGGTCGCTCGCCGCTCCGATCGCGGAGGTCGAGGGTCAAGGCTGGATGCTGGCTGTGAGACAAGGGAGCCAAGTCTGGATCCTGGCGGCCGAACAGCGAGCGGACCTGGAATCTCACGCAGCGTGGCTGTTGCCGCTGCCGACTCCGCTGGGACCAGGAGAATGAGTTGGAGCTGGAAGCCGGCTATCGCGGTCCCCACGACGCGATGCACATCACGCAAATCGAACTGCGGTATTACGAATCCGAGCGACGCTAGTATCTGTGCCGACCGTCGCGCCGGCGACCTTTGGAGTGCGGTGACTGGTCACCGCTTTTCATGGACTCCTTATGCCGAAAGACTCACCGCTTCACGGTCCACCGCCCGACAACCGCACTCCAAAGGTCAGCTTGTCCGCTGCCTTCTTGTCCGTTAACCTTAACGCTCTGCCATCCTGTTATACCGCATGCGGTTGAGGATGGCACATCCTCGTTTAACCCGGAGCCAACGGCGACGGCGCCCGGTGAAACACGCCGTCGCCGTTGGCTCCGGGTTAAACGAGCCAACGCCAACTGCGTGCGGTATATCCTGCCTCTCACCCTCGGAGAAACCTTGCCATGCCCCGTTCCAGAATCCGCCTTGCGGCCTTCGTGGCCATTCTGCTCCCCGCCCTGCACCTCGGCTCCCCCAGCCTGCAGGCCCAGACGACGGGGACGATCGTGGCCAGCGTCCAGCCGTTCGTCGATCGCCAGGAACTGGCGGGCGCCGTGATGCTCGCCGCCGACAAGGACAAGGTGCTGGCGGTCGAGGCGGTCGGCTGGGCAGATATTATTGCGAAGAAGCCGATGCAGACCAACAGCCTGTTTTGGATCGCCTCGCAATCCAAGCCGATCACCACCGCGGCGCTGATGATGTTGGTGGACGAGGGGAAGGTCAACGTCGACGACCCTGTCGAAAAGTATCTGCCGGAATTCCGCGGTCAGATGGTGGTCGTGGAGAAGCAATCCGACCGCGTCGTGCTGCAAAAGCCGAAACATCCCATCACCGTCCGGAACGTGATGTCGCACACCAGCGGGCTGCCGTTCAAGTCGGCCCTCGAAGAGCCGACGCTGGACCGATACCCGCTCAGCGTGCGGGTCCGCAGCTACGCCATGACGCCGCTCGATTTTGAACCGGACAGCAAGTATCAGTACAGCAACGCGGGCATCAACACGGCGGCCCGGATCATCGAGGTCGTCACGGGGAAAACCTTCGAGAAGTTTCTGGATGAGCGGTTGTTCCAGCCGCTGGGGATGTCGGACACGACCTTCTGGCCGAGCGAGGAGCAGGCGGCACGCATCGCCAAAGCGTACAAGCCGGGTCCGGGCAACAAGGGTCTGGAGGCGACGACGATCGGCCAGCTCACCTATCCGCTGACGGACCGTGCCGAGCGTTTTCCCATGCCGGCTGGCGGCCTATTCTCGACGGCACACGATCTCGTCCGGTTCTACCAAATGCTCCTGAACGGCGGCCAGTTGGGTGGCCAGCGAATCCTGTCCGAGGCGGCCGTGA